>CAYXWB010000216.1:6819-9015 GCA_964468515.1 uncultured Bradymonadales bacterium
GCCCCCCCCCGGGCCCCCCCGCGGGGGGGGGGGGGGGCCCCGGGGGGGGCGGCGGGGGGGGGGGGGGGGGGGGCCCCCCCCCCGCCCCGCCGCCGCCCCATCCGGTTGAGGTAAAGCGGCTCACCGCGCGCGGTGGCGATCCCGGCGAACTCTTGGGTGTGCTCCACCAGCGCGCGCAGCCGCCCCAGCTCCAGCTGATGCAGCAGCGCCTCTTGGATGGGCTGGCCGATCCAGACCAAGAAGCTTGGCGCCACGAGGCGCACGCGCCACTGCGTCCAGATCGCGCCGCCGCCACGGCGCAGCAGCCGCCAGCGCACGGTCGAGGCGGGGCCGCCTGCGCGCGCGCGCGACAGCGCGCTGTCTAACTCAGCGGCATCTTCGGGGTGGAGGTTCGCGTGCAACGTCTCACCGGGCAGCGCCTCAAGCGACTCATAGTCAAGCCGCTCCAGCAGCGTGCGGCTCATGGAGATGGGCACGCCGCTCAGGCTCGTCACGATGAACAGCTCACGCTCATCGCGCATGAGCAGCTCCAGCAGCGCCAGCTCCCCACCCAGCGCGTGGGCGTCCTCAGGCTGTGACGCGCCCAAGAGCAGGCCATGAGCCACCCACTGGCCGTCTTCAAACAGCGGGGTGAGCGTGGCCGTCATCGCCACCTGCATCGCGCGCGCCTCAAAGACCAGCCGCGCCATGTGCGTGACCGGCCGCTCAGGGTGCCACGCCATCAGCGTCGCGTCTTGGCCTGGGGCGAGCGCGCGCCACCACGACGCGCCCAGCGCTTGCAAACCGCTGAGCGTCTGATCAAACAAGCGGGTGAGCACCGCGTTGCACCAATAAGGCACCTGGGCCCCGCGCGCGATGAGCAGCGCGGGCAGCTCGCTCGCCGCGTTCGCCTGCATCCACGCCCTCACGCTCACACCAGGCTCCCAGCCCATCACCATGACCTCTCACGCCGCACGCACACCTCACCCCATTTAGGGCTCACAGCTTACGCGAATTGCCCTCACCACGTCGCAAGAAAAGCGCCAGCGTCAGCGCCACGTTGACCCCTCGTAAGGAGTCTGCTAACTCCGAGAGAGCTCCAAGGATTGACGCGCTGTCACGATGACACCCCGCGCGCTGGCAGGTTGATGACCCCACCTCACGCTCAATGCCCAGGCTGCGATGCGCATGGCATCCTCGGCGCACCCTGCGGCGAGCGGGCTTGCCGCAAGCGAGGCTACCACTTTATCCCGAGCCACGCTTGGGAGCGCGCTCACGCCGCTCAAGCGCAGCCTGATCCCAACCTCGGCCAGCGCCTCGCTGACTTCTTGCTCATTGAGCAGATCGGCCAAGGCGGCTTTGGGAAGGTCTATCACGCGCTGCAAGCGCCCCTGTTTAAGCTCGACGGCGCCCTCAAGCTGCTCGACTTTGATCCCGGCGATCCGCTCGCCCCCGCCATGCTCCACAAGTTTCGCGGGGAGGCGGAGGCCTTGGCCGCGCTCAATCATCCTAACATCGTGCGCTTGCTCAAATACGGCGATCATCACAAGCGCCCCTTCCTCGTCATGGAGTTCATCGCCGGTGGGCGCACCTTGCATGATGAGATCTGGCGCAGGCGCAAGCACAAGCGCGCGGTGGAGCTGCCCTTTGTGCGACACATCCTGTCGCAGATCCTGGATGGCCTTGAGGCCGCCCACGCCTGCGACATCATCCACCGCGACATCAAGCCCGACAACGTCATGCTCCAAGACGTCGCCGGCAACGCGCACCATGTGCGACTGCTCGACTTCGGCATGGCCAAGGTCCTGCAAGGCCGCGACACCACGCAGCTGCCCATGGGCACGCCACAGTATATGGCGCCCGAGCAGATCACGCTGCGCAACCTCGGCCCCTGGACGGACCTCTACGCCGTCGGCGTCATGGCCTTCTGGATGCTCACGGGGCTTCGCCCCTTCCCCGGCGATGAGCATCAGGTCGTGCTCGGCCACAAGATGGACCGCAGCTTTGATCCGCTCCAGGCGCTGGCGCTCGATCAGATCCCGACGCCGATGATCCGATTCTTGCGCGGCGCCATGGCGCACGCGCCAGAAGATCGCCTGCGCGATGTGACCTCCTTTCGCGTCGCCATGCACGCGGCCCTCGACGCGCTCAGCGCGTCGCCGCCCACGCAAGCTGCGCGCGCGCCGGTGGCGCGCGCGCAGCTTGCGCAGGTGGCGT
>CAYXWB010000217.1:0-9005 GCA_964468515.1 uncultured Bradymonadales bacterium
AGGTGTCAAGCTGGGTGAGGTCTTCGCCGCGCGTGGTGATGTGGACGCCGAGGTTAACGTGGGCGAACAGCTGCTCAAAGCGCGTGATGGTGAAGTCGAGGTGATAGCGCTCTTGAAACGGGGCGTGATACTCCAGGCGCGCGCCAGCTTGCTCGAAGGCATCGGCGAGCTGCTCAGGGAGGCTGCGCTCTGAGTCTGGTCGTGATGGGATCTTGTGTGGGATAGTCATCGGGTTACCTTTCATGCAGTAGATAGAAAACATTTGGCGTTCAAGACGTTCGCCCATCATTAGAGAGAGCAAACGCCGTGGTGCGGATCTTCCCACTGGAGTGATGTGTGATGACCAGCGCTATGGCGCAGGCGTGGTGTCCTTGCTATTTCGCGTTGGAGGTTAGTATTTGGCAGGCGTTGAGGTCTCGTCCGCGTTGCACGGGCGAAGATGACACGCCTGTCATAACGTATGGGCTGACTCAGGGTCAAGATTCGCATCTCCCACAGACAGGGCAGCGTGAACATGAGTGATCCTTTGCGTGAAGCCGCTTCCCAGGCCGCTGAGTCGAGCGGCGCGCTCGACTCAGCGCGTGCGCCTCTGGAGGCGCATCGTCCCTTTGTGCGTCGTGTCCATGAGCAGGTCCAGCGTGTCTACGCGTATACCGGCTTGAGCGCGGTGGTGGCGGCAGGCTTGGTGTGGCTGGTGGCCTGGGTGGCGGGACAGCCGCTGCACCCGCTCACGCTGTTGTGCAGCCTGTGCGCGGCGCTAGTGGGGCTGTGGTTCGCGCGCCGCGCCACGCGCCGCGCCCAAGTCACGTGGCGCGCGCGGGTGGCACAGTACTGTGAGGCCAACGCTATCGACCCTGGCGCGCTGCGTGACTACTATCAAGGTGATGACCTATACAGGTTCTTCACCGCGCTGTATGACCAGCCCGACGCGACGCCGCCCGCGCGCTGAGCGCACCGAGCGCACCACACGCGTCACCGCTGACATCCTCTTAGTCTGATTGCCCACGGGCGAGGCCGCGCGCCGCACTTGCGATGAGAGTTTATGAGCGAGCTGTATGCTTTCTTGGCCCGAGGCGGCCTGCTGATGATCCCGATCGGGCTCAGCTCTGTGGTCGGCTTGGCCTTCTTTATTGAGCGGCTGTGGGGCTTGCAGCGTCAGAAGATCTTGCCCCCGCGCTTCTTGGAGGTCGCCTCGCGCCTGCTCCAAGCGCGCCGCTTGCCCGAGGCCGAGGCGCTCTGCCACCGCAGCGACTCCCCTATCGCCGCCATCTTGGCCGAGGGGCTGCGCTACGCGGGCCGCGACCGTGAGCTGATCAAGGAGGTCATGGAGGAGGCCGGGCGTCAGGAGCTGTTCCGCATGGAGCGCTTCACCAACGCCATGGGCTCCATCGCCACCGTCACCCCGCTGATGGGCTTGCTTGGCACCGTGGTCGGCCTCATCCAGATGTTCCAGCGCGTGGTCGGCTCCGCCGAGGCCAGCCAGTCCATGATCGACGTGGGCCTGCTCGCCAATGGCATCTGGCAGGCGCTCATCACCACCGCCGCGGGTTTGTCTGTGGCGATCCCCGTCTTCTTGGCCTATCGCTTCACGCTCAGCCGCATTGACGGCTACGCCACCGAGATGGAGGACGTCTCGCGCAACGCCATTGAGCTGCTCGTCGCCCCCCATCAGGCCCCCGTCACCTCGCGCGCGGAGCTGGCCGCCGAGATCGCCGCCTCCGCCTCAGCTGCCGAGGACAAGCAGGCGGACAAGCAGGCGGACAAGGCCAAGGACGATGAGGCGGTGACGCGCGCTGAGCCAGGAGATGCGCCATGAACCTGCGCGGCTCGCGGCGGCGTCGCGAGGAGGCGACCATCGATCTGACGCCGCTGATCGACATCGTCTTCTTGCTGCTGATCTTCTTCTTGCTCACCTCCGCCGTGTCACAGCAGAGCGACGCCACCAGCCGCGACTCCGCCATCCGCGTCGATCTGCCTGAGGCGCAGAGCGGCAACCAAGACATCCAGGGCGATCCGGTGATGCTGACCGTCAATGACGCGGGCGAGGTGTTCATTGAGGGTGGCTCGGCGGAGCTTGTGGGCGAGAGCGTGGAGGAGAAGCTGCTGAACTTGTATAAGCAGGATCCTCAGATGCAGCTGCTGTTGCGCGGCGACAAGGGCGCGACACACGGGCGCGTGGTGGAGCTGCTGGACGCGGTCAAGCAGATCGGGTTTAAGCGCGTGGATCTGGTGATCGCGCGCCCCGCGTCGGCGCCGCCGTGAGCGGGCGTCAAGCTGGCATCATGCGCGCGGTGCATGGCGATGTTGCGCTGCAACACGCTGGGGGCGCCTCACGTGAAGCTTCAACCTGAGGCACGAGAATTCTTGCGCGCGCGGCCCAAGCCGCTAGGCTCATAAGCGCGCGACCGATCGTGCTGCCTTTTGGCGAGGCAGCCGCGCCGATGATGGCGCGCCACGAGCTTGTGCTGAGGTCAGCCCGCTCGTGTTTGACCATGATGGTCCACTAGGCCAGGAGTGCGACATGAGGATCATCGCGTGTGCGCTGATCATGTTGGGGGTCGTCTCGGGGCTGGGGTATTTCACCCTCACCCACGAGAACAATGAGGAGATCGCGCGGCTTGAGCGTGAGCTGGGCGGGTTGCGCGCCCAGAACGCTGAGATCGCGCGTCAGAACGCCACGCTTGAGGCGCAGGTGGTGGCGCTGCGCGATGATCCGCGCTTGGCTGAGCGCCGCGCGCGTGAATCAGCCGGCTTGGTCAAGCCTCATGAGCTGATCTTCCAGTTCGAGCAGCCGCGCGAGGCGATGGCCGTAGAGGTCGCCTTGGAGGTCGGCCCGCAGCTCATCCGCTTGGCGGGCCAACCGGTCGCCTTGGGGCAGCTCGACGCCGAGCTGCGCGCGCTCATCGCGCGCGTGCCCGGCGCCATGCTGCGCGTGCGGCTTGACGCCGCGCTCGATCCGCTGGCGCGCCAGCGCGTCGTGGACGTCATCGACGCCACCGCGCTGGCCTCGCGCACCCTCTATCTGACGCCCGCGCAGGACTGAATCGTCACCCGCGCGCGCGATGCTCAAGGAGAGGCGACATGACCGCGACCACCACCCCACCCAGCGCTCACACGCTCGCCACGCGCGCGCGCGCCCGAGAGGGCGCCCGTCGCCCCGCGCTCGCCGCCTCCCCGTGGGCGCTGGGCCTCACCGCGCTCGCCGCAGGCGGCTACGTCGTCGGCCTGGTGGGCCACCCGCTGCTGCCTTGGTGGTGGCACGGGCCCGCCCTCACGGGCGTGAGCGCGCTGGCGCTGGTGACGCTCTCGCGCGCGTGGCGCGCGCAACACGCGCGCCACGCGCGGTCGCCTGGGGTGGCGTTGGAGGCGGCGCTGGCAGCCGTCACCTTGAGCTTCGTCTTAGCGCGCACGCTGAGCCCGCTGGGGGAGTCGGTCTACCCGCTGGTGTATGGCGCGCTGTTGCTCGTGAGCGCGCTCGTGTCGCGCCGCGACGCGGCGCTCGCCACGGCGCTCGCGCTTATGCTGGAGCTTGGCTCTCAGGCGCTCGGCGTCTCGGCGGGGCGCCTGGACGTCGTCTCACTGCCCGCGCTGAGCTTGGCCGAGCTTGAGCCCGCGCGCGCGCTGTCGCGCGCGCTGTTCATCACGCTGTTTGGCGGCTTGGGCTTCGCGCTGCACGGCGCGCAGCTGTCACAGCAGCGTCGCCAGCATCGCGAGCAGCTCGCCCAAGCCCGCGAGGCCATGGTCCGTGAGGCGCGCGAGTTTCGCCTCATCCACGGCGGCCGCGTCAGCGACGCGCCCGGCAGCCGCGAGCGCGAGGAGGCGCTGATCCTGTGCGACGCCGTCGAGGCGCTGCATCACACCACCTACGTGAGCTTGGGCTTGCTCAAGCGCGCCCTGGCGTGTCACACCTGCGCGCTGCTGTGGTACGACCTGCGCCAACAATCACTCCATATTAAAGAGCTGGTCAGCGACAGCGACGCGGTGGTGGAGGGCGCCATTGATCCTGCGCGCGGCGTGCTCGGCGGCGTCACGCGCCGGCGCGAGCCCGTGGCGCTGGCCTCGCTCAAGCCCGGCTATCGCGGCCTGCCTTATTACCATGACGCCCCGGACGTGCGGCACTTCTTGGGCGTACCCGTGCTTGAGCAGGGCCACATGCGCGGCGTGCTGTGCCTGGATCGCATCGACGGGGAGCCGTTCTCTGGCGCTGAGATCGTGCTGGCCCAAGAGGCCGTCGAATACATCCTGCGCGCGGTCCAGAACGAGCGCCTGTTCGCCAGCGTCGAGAAGAGCAAGCATGAGCTGAGCCGCTTCTTCGACGCCTCGCGCCAGCTCAACGCCGCGCTGACCCCCGATGAGGTCTACGCCCAGGCCCTCGACAGCATCACCCAGAGCTGCCCCTTTGATGTGGCCGCCTTCACCACCTATGACCCCGCCACCGACCTGCACACCGTCGCGCGCGTGATCGCCTCGGACGCTTGGATAAGCCGCGTCAAGTCGTGGCAGGGCTTGAGCTTCAAGGGCCAGGGCGGCCTCGTCGCGATGGTCGCCAAGAACCGCCACTACCTGCCTTATGGCGGCCACGTGCGCGACCGCGAGATCAGCCTGTTCTCCGGTCAGCCTCCTGTCACTGGCCTCGGCAGCCTCGTCGTGCTGCCGCTCGTGGCCCAAGATCAGGCCCTAGGCACCTTGATCCTCGGCCACAGCCAGCCGCAGCGTTATCCCCAGGAGCGTCGCGAGACGCTGGAGGTCGTCAGCCAGCAGATCGCCGTCTGCTTGCAGAACGCGAACCTCTACAAGCGCATGGAGCACATGGCCACGCGCGACGGCCTCACGGGCTTGCCCAATCGGCGCCACTTCATGGAGCGCTTTGATGAGGCGCTGGCGCGCCATCGTCGCAGCGCTCGCAAGATGGCGTTCCTCATCACCGACATCGACAAGTTCAAGTCGGTCAATGACACCTACGGCCACGCCGTCGGCGATGAGGTCTTGCGCCGCGTCTCGCGCGTGATCCGCGAGGGGTTGCGCGAGACAGACCTCCCGGGGCGCTTTGGCGGCGAGGAGTTTGTCTTTTTGCTGGAAGACACCGAGCTGGATGGGGCGATGATCCTCGCCAACAGGCTGCGTGAGGCGATCGGCCGTGAGGTCTTCCAGTCGGACCAGGGGCCGTTCCAGCGCACCATCAGCATCGGCGTGGCCATGTACCCCGACGACCACGACGAGCGCGATCAGCTCCTGGTGCTGGCCGACGAGGCGCTGTACTTCTCGAAGGAGAACGGCCGCAACCGCGTCACCGCCTACAGCGCGCTCAAAGGCAAGAAGGGGCGCTGACGCACCCCTTGAGCTCCCCCACTTTTGAGCGATGCGGCGCGCGTTATCAGGCGCTAGTTTCCCCCCAACCTCCCGAGCGGTGCCCCGCAGGCGCAGATTTTATGCGGGGATCGTCCAAGCTACGCCATCACTTGCAGCCTTGGGGGCGGAATGGCGCCGAGGCGCCTTGAGCGGCTCAGCGCGGAGGCCTCGCTCAAGCGATGCGGCGCGTCCTATAAATGCGTTGCTTTTGCGAGCGCGGCGAGCGACGGTTGAGGTTTGAGCGATTTTGAGGAGGCGCTATGTCACTCCCTGGCTTCGATGAAGCAGGCCTATTACCCCCTATCTGGCCCGGCAACGCGGGTGGATCAGATGATCGTTCTCCCTATCAGACCAGCTTCTTGGCTCTGTGTAAGCGCTTGGGGCATACGCCCGCGCGCCTTGAGCTGTTGAGAGGGTTGGCGACGCTGCGTGAGCAGCTGCGGTGCGCTGGTTTAGTGGAGGGTTTTCAGTGGATAGATGGCAGCTTCGTTGAAGACGTAGAGCGGGCGGGTGAGCGGGTGCCTCAAGATATTGATGTGGTGACCTTCGCGCCGCTCGGCGATGGCCAAGCGCAAGAGGTCTTGATGGCGCTTTGGCCTGAGCTGTTTGACGAGGTTCACGTTAAAAGCGTGCTTGGGGTCGAGCATTTCTTTGTGAATATGACAGGGCCGATCAACGCGGCTTTCGTCAGGCGCGTCGCTTATTGGTATTCTATGTGGAGCCATCAGCGTGACACGTCGCGCTGGAAAGGTTTCGTTGAGCTGCCATTAAGCGGTGATGACGCCGATGCGCTGGCTTGGCTCAGTGGCGCCGACAGCGCGCCTGCTGATGTGGAAGGTGTGTGATGAGCCTCCAAGCGTCCGACCTTTTAAAGGCTGAGATCACGACCCTCCAGAAGCTCTTGAGCGAGCTTGATGAGGATGCCGTGATCGAGCGTCATGGCTTAAAGCGCAGGTTGGCTAGCGCGCAGACGCAGCTCGCGTCCTTGCCTCACTTGCCTCAGCCTAAGTCCCTCCCGATCACGTTTCGAGGTGATCCTGTCGATGGCTCGCGCTCGATCAACGCGGCCTTCGCAGCGACCGCGCTTAAGGTCTTCATCGAGGTGACAGAGACGGTCGCGGCGAGCCGGGAGTCGGCGCGTGAGCTGAAGGGATCGGGGAGGCTGCCAGGGCGGCGCGTTGAGCATGGGCTGCGCTTGGTGGGGACCGCGACTGGCTCGTTTGGCTTGGCCCTAGAGCTGCCACCTGATGCGCAGTCGACGCTCCCTGAGCCGCTCGCGCCATCCCGTCATTATGAGCAAGCTATCCATGACACCTTCGCGCTCATTCAAGGCGCAGCGGCCCACGATGATGACGCGCTCGCCGCGCTCGTCGCGCAGCTGCACCCGCGCGCGTCGTCGAAGGTGCATGAGTTTATGAAGGTGCTTCAGACAAATCGCGCGCTGTTTGCCGCCGAGTTTGAAGGGCGTCAAGTGCGCTTAGACAGCGAGGATGAGGTGCAACGCGCGCTTGACTCGCTCAAGCCTGAGGATATCTCGGAGCGTGAGTTCGCGCAGCGTGGTGTCCTCGTTGGGGTTTTGCCTTCCACCCGTGACTTTGAGTGTCGTCTCGGCACGGGCGAGGTCATGCAAGGCAAGCTCGCGCGTGAGATCGATGACATCATGGTGTTTAAGGCGCGCTGGGAGGGCGTTGAAGCGCAGCTCATGTTGCGCAGCAGCGCCGTGCGCAAGCGTGAGCGCTTCGTGTTGCTTGACGCCACAGCGCTTGATGATGCCCCCATCGCCGATAGCGACCGGGGATGACCTGAGCTCCCCCACTTTTGAGCGATGCGGCGCGCGTTATCAGGCGCTAGTTTCCCCCCAACCTCCCGAGCGGTGCCCCGCAGGCGCAGGTTTTATGCGGGGATCGTCCAAGCTACGCCATCACTTGCAGCCTTGGGGGCGAAATGGCGCCGAGGCGCCTTGAGCGGCTCAGCGCGGAGGCCTCGCGCCACGCCAAGACAGGGCTCGCTTGAGCGAGGCTGCGCGCATGAGTGGGGCGCCGCTCGCTTGCCAGCGCGCGCGCGCTGGGCTAGTGTCGCGCATCGCAGCTGTCGCAGCTTCACGTGTCATGCGCCACGAGGTGTTTGAATGTCATCCGCAGACTACGCGCCGCCGCGCGTGCCCGCCGTCGATCAGGTCATGATCGAGGCGCGCGCGGCCTCCTTCACGACGCGCAGCATCAAGAGCGAGGCCAAGCTGGCCGGGCTCAAGCTCACCGCGTCGATGATCGATCTGACCACGCTTGAGGGGATGGACACCCCAGGCAAGGTCGAGATGTTGTGCCGCAAGGCCATCGACCCCCAGCCTGGCACCGACTGCCCTCGCGTCGCCGCCGTGTGCGTCTACCCCACCATGGTGCCCGTGGCCGTGCGCGCGCTGGCCGGGACGGGCATCCACATCGCCGCCGTGGCGACGTACTTCCCGAGCGGTCAGGCCTCTCTGCAGGAGCGCATGGACGAGGTGCGCCGCGTGGTCGAGGCCGGCGCCGATGAGGTCGACATGGTGATCAGCCGAGGTCGCTTCTTGGCCGGTGAGTATAGCGCCATCTTTGATGAGGTCGCCGCCACGGTCGAGGCCTGCGGCAGCGCGCACCTCAAGGTCATCTTGGAGACGGGCGAATTGCACACGCTCGATAACGTGCGCCTCGCCAGCCAGATCGCCATCGACGCGGGCGCCCACTTTATCAAGACCTCCACCGGCAAGGTCAGCCCCGCGGCCACCATGCCCGTGACGCTCGTCATGCTGGAGACCATCCGCGACCACTTCTTGAAGACGGGTCAGATGGTCGGGATGAAGCCCGCCGGTGGGATTCGCACCGCCAAGCAGGCGCTGCATTATCTGGTCATGATCAAGGAGACCTTGGGCGACGCGTGGCTTGACCCAGACTGGTTTCGCTTCGGCGCGTCCTCGCTGCTCAATGACGTGATCATGCAGCTCGAGAAGCAGCGCACTGGGCGCTATCACTCGGAGCGCTACCTCAGCATCTCCTGATGTTGCGCGCTCGTGAAGTCCGCCTCCACCATGTCGTGATTTGCCAGGAGAGACCATGAATGAGCAGGTGATCCGCAGCCAGCGTGAGCTGCTGTTTGGCGACCTGTGGGATTACTCCCCAGCGCCCGAGTCGCGCGACCATGTGACCATCAAGCCGCGCTATGGCCATTTTATTAATGGCAAGTTTGTCGACGGGGAGGACTACTTCCCCACGATCAACCCCGCCACGGAGGAGCAGCTCAGCGAGGTGCCCACCGCCGACGCGGCGGTCGTGGATGTCGCCGTGCAGGCCGCTCGCGAGGCGTATGATAAGTACTGGGCCAAGATGCCCGGCGCCGAGCGCGCGAAGTATCTGTATCGCATCGCGCGCATGATCCAGGAGAAGGCCCGCGCCTTCGCTGTGGTCGAGACGCTTGATGGGGGCAAGCCCATCAAGGAGTCGCGCGACATCGACACCCCCTTGGCCGCCGCGCACTTCTTCTATTATGCGGGCTGGGCGGACAAGCTCGAGTATGCGTTCGCGGGCGCCAAGATCAGCTCGCTGGGCGTGGCGGGGCAGGTCATCCCGTGGAACTTCCCGCTGCTGATGGCCGCCTGGAAGATCGCCCCGGCGCTGGCTGCGGGC
>CAYXWB010000218.1:0-8988 GCA_964468515.1 uncultured Bradymonadales bacterium
GCGACCATTTTTTGCTCTGCAAAAAATGGTCGCCCGTCCCCTCTCGCGAGCATTTTGCACATGCAACAATCAAGCGGACGAGTGACTGTGCGCATGCAACAAAGCGTGCTCATAAGCGGCTCAACGGCAAGCTAACCTGAGGGCGCGAGGCGGTGAAGTTTTTGGTGTGGGCGCGCGCAGCATCGCCAGCGGCGGCCTGATTTGTTATGACGAGGCGCGCACGCTCACGCGCGCGCGCCCCTGATTGGACCAAGCGAGGCAGCCGATGCGACACACCAGCCAGCTCACCAGCTCTCACAGCCCCCCTCAGGCAACCTTGCGAGTTCACGGCCAGCGCGCGCTGATGGGGATGATAGTGTTAGGCGCGCAGGTGTGCTTGAGCGCGCCTGCGCGCGCGACCCCCGCTGTGAAGGATTCGGAGCCGAGCGCGGTGTTGGGGGAGCCTGCCGCGGGCTTTGAGGCGATGCACATCACGCATGAGGCGCTGCGGGTGGACGCGCGAGGGATTGACATGAAGGGTCAATCGCAGCCCGTGGTGCGGGTGACAGCGCGCTACACGATCGACCATCGCGGCGACGTGCCGCAGGCGCTGAGCTTGCAGTTTGTGGCGACGAGCTTGGTCGAGGGGCAGAGCGCGCAGGTGACCTTGGATGACGCGCTGGTGGCGGCGACGCTGGTGGAACCAGGAGAGCTGCCACCGAGCTGGCAGCCGCCCGAGCGCGCGCCCAAGCTGCCAGGCGACGCCTCCGACGCGCCCCTGCACCAAGAAGAAGAAGCAGACTTCGCATGGATTGATGCTGCGGAGGCGGCGCGTTACAAGCAGGCGTATCTGATGCGGGCGCGCGGGCAGGATCTGCGCTTTGAGGTGACCTTGACGCCTGGCGAGCATACGCTGAGCGTGTCGTACAGCGCGAAGCTCGGGGTGGATGAGCTGGTGGGAGCCCCCGCACCGCGCTACCAGCTGGGCTATGTGTTGGCGCCCGCGCGCCAGTGGGCGAGCTTCGGGGAGCTGACGCTCACGGTGCTCGCGCCGCAGGGCTGGGAGGTGGCCTCAAGCCTGCCGATCACGCGTCGTGATGGGGGGCGTTGGGAGGGAGCGTTTGAGGGGGTGCCTGCGGACAGCCTCGCGCTGACGTTGGGGCAGCGGGTGCCCTCGACGACGCTCGCGCTGGTCCAGGCGCTGCCTTTCTTGATGCTGTTGATGACGGTGCTGGTAGGGCTGACGGCGGGCCACACGATCGGGGCGGCGTCGCGCGCGCGCGGCGTGGGCCGGGGCAAGCGGGTGGCGGCGATGGTGGCGCTGTCGCTGGGGGTGGGGCTGGTGTGCGGCGCGACGCTGTTGTTGGGGGTGAGGGCGAGCCATGAATGGCTGGGGTTAACGCGCCTGTCGGACGGGTGGGAATTGGTGCGCATGCTGAGCGCCATGCTCTTCAGCGTGATCGCGGCGCTGACGGGCGTGACGACGACGCTCGGCGCGGGGATGATCGTGCCTGCGCTTTTGAGAGATAAACAACCTAAGCGAGATCAACCGTGATCATCGCGTTTGAACTATAATCAAAAATAAATAGCATCAAATCATTAACATTAAAAATAATAAAAAACGAAGATGACAAGCGCGCTGCTCATCGGGATCCTGCGCTTGGCGCAGCTTTTGCCGCCCACGCTGCTGGGGCTGCTGACCGGGCGCATGGGGTTGTTCCCCTCGCCAGCGGCGGCGATTCAGGCCTTGAACCTGTTCGCGCTGCGGGTCGCGTTCCCGGTGCTGTTGGCGGACAGCATGCTGCGCGCGCCGCTGGCGCTGCCGCGCGAGGCGGGCTTCTACCTGATGTGGCCGCTGACGCTGCTCACGCTCTTGTGGGGGCTGTGGCTGATGCGTCGCGCGCTCAAGGACGAGCTTGGGGCGCTCGCGCTGACGCTGTCCTTTGGCAACATCGCTTATCTGGGGCTGCCTTACGGCGAGGCGCTCTATGGCGAGGGCGCGCGCGGGGCGCTCTCGCTGGGGGTGACGCTGCATGTGGTGCTGGCGGTGACGCTGGCCCCTGCCCTGCTCGCGCGCTGGAGCCCCACGGACGCGCCAGCGGCGCGACTTGGTGCCACCCTCGCGCAGCTCGTGCGACAGCCGCTGTGTTGGGCGCCGCTTGTGGGGCTTGTCGCGCGGGCGGCGCCCGACGGCGCTCGCCAGCTCATGCTCGACACCATGGAGCCGCTGGCGGTCAGCGCCGCGCCCACCGCCCTGTTCTTGCTCGGGCTCTACCTCTACGAGCAGCGCGCGCTCTTGCTCAGGCGCCCCAGCTGGTCCATCGCGCGCCATCTGTTTGGGCGCATGATCGCCGCGCCCGCCCTGGCGCTGCTGCTGGCGCTCATCCTCATCCACCTCAACCTGCTCACCCCCGAGCAAGGCGCCATCCACGTCACGCTCGCCGCCATGCCGGTCGCCATCACCACCTTCTCTATGGCCCATGACGCAAACATCGACGCGGCGCCGGTGGCGGGGGCCATCGCCTGGTCATGCGCGCTGGCGCTGATCCTCTTGCCGTTATGGAGCGCGCTGGCCGCATTTTCATTACGTTAACTGGTGCGCCCAGCACAGCCTCAAAGCTGGCTCAGCTCGACCTCGTATAAGACATCTTCAACCTGCGAGGGCGACACCTCACCCTTCCAAGAAAACCCCAACCTTATCAGCAGCTTAGCAGAAGCATCATTCTGCGCTTGGGCGCGCGCATAAGCGGCCGTCAGGCCGCGCGTGCCGCCCCACCCCAAGAGCGCGCGCATCGCCTCCGTGGCGATGCCTTGGCCTCGGCGCTCAGGGGCCACCCAGTAGCCGACCTCCGCGCGCGACTCGCCAGCGCGCGCGGGGCCGATGAAGCCACCGTGGCCCACCAGCGCGACGCCTCCGATCTCAGGCTCGCGCAGCAGCCAGTACCAGCCAAGCCAGCCGCGCAGGCCTGGGTCATGCAAGAGCGCCTGACACCAAAGCGCGTCGCTGCCTTCAAGCTCGGGCGGCGGCCAAGACGCTGGCAGACGCGCGCCCAAGCGCTCCCCCAGCGCGCCATCAAGCGAGGCGCTGGCGCGCGCCCAGGTCACGGGCAGCAAGGTCAACCGCTCCGTCAAGATGGGTGCGGCGGCCGCTGGCTTCATCATCGCGAGCCTGCTTCGTGGGCATGAAAGCTCGCGCGCGCATGGTCGCTCGCGCCAAGCGTGCGATGATCCTATGGCGCAGCGCGTGTCAGCGCGCAAGCGCGCTTACTTACACGCTAGACAGCCAGCCGCCCAATCAACGATGCTGCGCGCCGGCAAACGCGCGCGCCAAGCAGGCGCTGACCGCGCGCACAAGCTGCTCTGTCACAAGCCCCCAAGCGCGAGCGCGACATCATGGCACGAGAAGAGGACTGGGACTTTTATCTTTGTGAGATCGCGCAGCAGCCCGCCAGCGTGTTCTTGGACCTGTCATGGTTTGAGGAGTCGCCCGTGTCGGGGCTCGACCAGCTGCTGAGGGTCAAGCTGCCGATGCACACGCCGCGCGAGGATGGGCTCTCAAGCCAAGCTGAGGCTGAGGCGCTGCATGACGCGGAGGACGCGATCGTCGAGGCGCTTGAGTCGCGCGCTCAGGCGCGCTTTGTGGGTCGTGCCACATGGGCGGGCCTGCGCGAGCTGTACCTGTATGCGCCAGGCAGCGCGCTGGATGAGGCGACGATCGAGGCGGCGCTCTCAAGCGCCCCCGCTTATACGGCGCGCTGGGAGCGCGAGGCAGATCCTGACTGGACGCACTACCGCGAGCTGCTCTACCCCGACGCGGACGCGCGCGCACAGCTGACCAATCGGCGCATGGTGCATCACCTGCAGAGCCAAGGTGACGCGCTGAATCAGCCGCGCCCGATCAACCATATGCTCTACTTTCCGGAGCAAGCGCAGGCCGACGCCTGCATCGAGCAGGCGCGCAGGCGCGGCTTTAGCGCCGAGTCACAGCCAGCGGACGATGCGCGCTGGGGGATCTATGTGGCGTTGACCCGCGAGGACACCGCGCAGCTTGAGCACCTCAACGCGCTGGTCCACGCGCTGAGGGCGCTGGCGACTAGCCACGGCGGCCACTATGACGGATGGGGCAGCCCGCTCACCCTCAGCTCGCCTTAAGCGCCATCAGCGCGGCGTCGAGCTGGCCGCGATCAAAGGGCTTGATGAGCACCGGATGCTCGATGCCCAGCTGAGGATCGAGCAGCCCCTGCTCCTCGGGAGAGAGCATCAGGATGAGGCGCTGCTGCATGTGCGGGTGTTGCAGCGCTTGCGCGAGCTGCGGCTGGGCGCCTTGGAGGGTGGCCAGATCGCAGAAGATGGCGTCAAAGCCGCGCTCATGGCCGAGCAGCTGCGCGGCCTCCAGCGCGCTGGAGGCGTGCACGACGCTGAAGTCATCGCGCAGCATGTTGGCGAGCGCGCGTCGCAAGAACAGCTCGCGCTCCACGATCAGCGCGCGGCGCATGCTGGGCGTCGTCTCCGAGCCCTCAATCAAGCTCTCCCCACGCGCCGCAGGCAGGCGTAAGCGCATCAGCGCGCCGCGCGCGTCTGAGCGCACAAGCTCAATCGTGCCATGGTAGCTCGCGAGGATGCCGTGACAGATCGCCAACCCCAAGCCCATCCCCTGGCCAGGCGGCTTGGTGGTGAAGAACGGGTCGAAGATGTGTGGCGCCTGAGCTGGCGAGATGCCGACGCCGCCGTCTTCAACCTCAATGAGCACCTCGTCGCGCTCGCGCAGCGCGCGCAGCGCGATGGTGTGCGTGGCGATGGACGCTGAGGAGATCGCCTGCGCCGCGTTCGTGAGCAGGTTCACGACCACCTCCACGAGCGGCGTCTCTTGGGCGACGACGACGAGGTCACGGGCGATGTCTACGCTGACGTTCGCACCAGCGGTCAGCACGCTGGTGCGCTGGAGCGCGGCGTGGATGACGCGCTCCACGCAGACATACTCCAGCGCCTCTTGCGCTGGGCGAGAGAAGGCGCGAAGCCCTTGCGCGATCTTACCGATGCGATGAACCCCCTCTTGGCACTCCTCCAACATCAACCCCAGCTCGCGCCAGCGCTCGCCAGAGAGCGCGCCGCTGGCGTGCACGGAGAGCGCGCTCAGCTCGCGCTGGATCATGCCCAGGTTCGCCTTCAGATACGCCAGCGGGTTGTTCACCTCGTGAGAGATGCCCGCGGCGAGCGTCTCCAACGAGGACAAGCGCTGACGCTGGGCGATGCGACGCTGGATCTCGCGCTGCTCGGTGATGTCTTGGAAGACGCCGAAGACCTCGACCACCTCACCCTCATGCTCTCGCACGAAGCCACGCGACAGCACCCAACGCGTCGTCCCATCGGGGCGCACCAAGCGCGCCTCAAACTCGAAGGGCTCACGCGCGGCGATCGCGCGCTCAAGATAGCGCGTCACCAGCGCGCGATCATCGGGATGATAGGCCGCGATGCCCGCCGCTTGCGTCGGCTTGAAGTGCTGTGGGTCCACCCCATAGATCCGATATACCTCCGGCGACCACACGTTGGTCTGCTCAACGATGTTGAGGCACCAGTAGCCGACCCGGCTCAGCTCCTCGGACTTGAGCAGGTAGCGCATCCGCTCCTCAGCCAGCGCCGAGACGCGATGACGCTCCGTGACATCGCGCCCCACGCAGTAGAGCTGCCCGTCCTTCGAGGTGATGTTCCACTGCAAGATGATGAAGTGCCCCTGGCGATGCCGATAGCGCAGCTCTACGCCCTCAAGGCTCACCCGATCGGTGGCAAGCTGCGCGAAGCTCGCGTGAGCCGCTTCGCGCTCAGCAGGGTGGACAAGCTCAAGGACATGATGCCCCAAGAGCGAGGGCGCATCCCAGCCGAGCAGGCGCTCCACGTTGGGGCTCAGCCAGCAGAAGTGACCCGTGAGGCTGGCGAGCGCCAGCAGATCAATCGTATGCTCGAAGAAGTGACTCAAGGGGGGTGAGCTCGTCATAGCGTGAGCTCCCGCGCGCGCCCCATCAGCGCGTCATCAGCGCTGGCGAGCGTGACAGGCAGCCCACCATCGCGCGCCCACCTCGCCATCAGCGCCAGCCCATGCGCTGAGAGCACAGACTCCGGATGAAACTGGACGCCAAAGGTCGCGTGCGTGTGGTGACGACAGGCCATGATCAGCCCATCTTCGGTGTGCGCGCACGCGATCAGCGCGTCGGGCAGCGGCGCGCGCGCGATCAGCGCGTGATAACGCCCCAGCTCAAGCGGCTGCGGCAACCCGGCGAACGCGCCGACCCCGTCGTGATTCACGCGCGAGGTGCGCCCATGGCGCGGCGCGCCGCTTGGCTCGACGCACCCCCCGAACGCCTCCACGATCGCCTGATGCCCCAAGCACACCCCCAAGATCGGCAGCTGACCGCTGAAGCGGCGCACCGCCTCAAGGCACACGCCCGCGTCTCGCGGGTGGCCAGGGCCAGGCGATAGCAGCAGCGCAGCTGGGCGCAGCGCGGCGATCGCGTCGAGCGTGATCGCGTCGCTGCGATGCACCTGCGGCCACATCCCCAGCGCGTGCACATGGTGCGCGAGGTTATGCACGAAGGAGTCTCGGTTGTCTAAGATCAGCGCGAGCGGCCATCCTGTCGGGCGCGCGCCATAGGCGCCCTCGGGGGCCAAGGTGAGGCTGTCAAACATAGCTTTTTCAAGTAGGGTCGAGCGTGCTCTTGGCGACTCAGCGTCGCCTCCATCATAACCACTATATCATAAAGATACAGCCACAGTGTATCATGAACAACAACTTGACGAACTTGACGATTGAGCCGCTTCAAGGGAGCGCGATTTTAGCCCACCTGCCCTCGCTCGCGCGGCTGCGCATCAGGGTCTTTCGCGAGTTCCCCTACCTCTACGAGGGCTCGCTCGACTATGAGTCTCACTATCTCAGCACCTACGCGCAGACGCCTGATTGCCTGCTGCTGGTGGCGCGTCATGGCGACGCGATCGTGGGCTGCTCCACAGGCTTGCCGCTGCGCCATGAGCCTGAGTCGCTCATCGCCCCCTTCCTTGACGCAAATTTAGATCCTGACACGATCTTTTACTGCGGTGAGTCGGTCGTGCTGCCTGACCATCGCGGCCAGGGCTTAGGGGGGCGCTTCTTTGAGGCGCGCGAGGCCTACGCCCGCGCGCTCGGCCTGACGATGAGCTGCTTCTGTCGTGTGGTGCGCGCGCCCGACCATGCGCTGCGCCCCAGCGATTATACGCCGCTGGACGGCTTCTGGCGAAGGCGCGGCTACACGCCTCACCCCACGCTTGAGGCGACGATGCGCTGGCGGCAGTTGGGCCACAGCCAGGAGACGGCGCACCGCATGGCGTTCTGGCTCAAACCGCTGGCTTAGCGCGCGCCACCTGCTCAAGCCACTGCGCTAGGCGCGGCCCCCACGACGCCTCAAGCGCCCTGCCCTCCAAGCTCGCCGCGCTCATCGCGCCTAAGCCCGCCGACAGCAAGATCAGCTCCTGGCAGCCGTCGAGCTGCGCGCGCGTCAGCGCGCGCAGCGCGACGGCGACGCCGCGCTGCTTGAGCAGCGCGAGCGCGCCCTCACGCGTCACGCCGCGCAAGATGCCCTCAAGCGGCGGCGCGCACAGCGCGCCTCGCGCGTCCACCCACAGGACGCTGGCCGCGCTGGCCTCGCCAGCGCGGCCAGCGTCATCGCTGAGCAGCGCGTCGTCGAAGCCGCGCGCGCGCGCGCGGCGACGCGCCTCGCTGTAGCGCATCGCGCTGCAGCTCTTGTGCAAGGCCAAGCTGTCGCCGGGGCAATATAGCCCTGGCGACAGCGTCAGGCGCGGGCGCGCGGTGGGCGCCTGATAGGGGCGAAAGCGCGCGCGCACGCAGCCCGTGCCGCCGAACGGGGCGTCGGGTGATGCGCGGCTCATCGTGACGCGCCACAGCCCAGGCGCGCCATGACGCACGACGCCTCGCAGCGCGTCTTGCGCGCGCGCGATCTGCGCCGGATCAAACCCCAAGCTCATCGCGCTGCGTTGCAACCGCTGCAAGTGCGCGTCAAGCCAGCGCGCCCCATCCTCACGCACCCGGATGGTCTCAAACAGGCCGTCACCATATAAGAAGGCGCGATCCTCGGCGTCAAGCTCAGCGTCGAGCCAGGGCGCGTCGCTCATCACAGGCCCATGCGCACAAAGGGCGCGGCCTTGAGCTGCGCCTCCTCATACTCCGCGCGAGGATCAGAGTCAGACACCACGGCGCCGCCCGCGCCGTAGCGCGCCTCTTGGTTGACAAGCTCCATGGTGCGGATGAGCACGCTCGAGTCGAGGCGACCGTGGCGCGACGCGTAGCACAGAGAGCCGGTGTAAGCGCCACGCGCGCTCGCCTCAAGCGCGGCGATGTGCTCAATGGCGCGCAGCTTCGGCGCGCCGCTGATGCTGCCCGCAGGGCAGCACGTGAGCCACGCCGCGATCGGCGCGAGCTTCGGCGCCAAGCGCCCGCGCACCGTCGACACCAGGTGATGAATCCCCGTGAAGCTCTCCACCTCGCACAGCGCGCTGGCGTGCACCGAGCCGAGCGCGCAGATGCGCGTGAGGTCATTGCGCATTAGATCCACGATCATGATGTTCTCAGCGCGATCCTTCTCGCTTTGGGCCAGCGCCTGCGCCAGCCGCTGATCCTCGTGAGGATCCTCGCTGCGTCGTCGCGAGCCCTTGATAGGCCGCGCGATCACCTCGCCCGCGTCCATGGACAAGAACTGCTCAGGGCTGATGGAGGCGATCTGAAAATCACCCGCGTCAAGCCACGCGAAGAAGTCGCCGCTGGCGCGCTCGCGCCACGCGCCATGCCACGCGAGGGCGCTGGCGCGCCACGGCATCGCCCATCGCTCGGTGTAGTTCACCTCGAACAGCTCTCCGGCGAAGATCGCCTCAATGGCCGCGCGCACCTGCGCCTCATAGCGCGCCTGATCGGGAGCCTGCGCGAGCCGCTCGCGCGCCAGCGGCGGCGCTGGCGCTGGCTGTGACACA
>CAYXWB010000219.1:0-921 GCA_964468515.1 uncultured Bradymonadales bacterium
CGCGCCTTCGCCCGCGCCTCTGACGCGCCCTGAGCCAGCGCGGGCGCCAGCGGATGAGCCCGCGCCCGCGCCTCATGCTGCGCTGCAAGTGCAATCCCCGGCGAATCAGGCGCCTGGGACGCCAGCCGCGTCCCAAGCACGCGCTGTGGCCCGCGCGCTCGCACCCTCCCTGACGCCTGCCCATCCCAAGCAAGATCCTCCCCCCTCGCGCCGCGCCCCTGCGCCCGCTGCGCCCGCCGCGCCCGCTGCGCCAGCCGCTCCCGAGGTCGCCAGCGCGCCTGCGCCTGCGACCAATCCCACACCGCGCGCTGCGTTGAAGCCAGCTGCAGCGCGTGAGCCGCTCATCGTCGAGGATCCTGCGCAGCTGGCGCGGGCGCTCCAGACCAAGCTGTCAGGCGGTGAGCAGTGGGCGCGTGAGGAGGCACAGGCCGAGCAACAGATCGTGGCGCTGACCGCCCCGCAGCGCGCCTCGCTCGAAGCGCTCAGCGCGCTGCTCAGCCGCTTCGGCTCGCCGCCCGCCAAGCTCAGCCATCACGGTGACGTCTCAAGCGAGCTGGGCCAGCTGCGCCTCGCGCTCGCGCCCGCGCAGCTCACCGCGTATCGCGCTCGCTTGACCAAGGGCCACTGTCAGCTGTGGCTGTCTTACTTGGCCGCGCGTGCGCGGCTCGTGCGTGAGGCGCCGGAGGCGACGCGCGAGCGCCTCGGCGTCGATGAGGTGGTGCAGAAGCTGTTCGCACAGCTCATGCGCGCGGACCTGCTCACACACAGCGGCAAGGTCCACGGCCTCGCGCTTGAGCACAGGCCACGCCATGGCCACACTTGGCGCGCGGACGCGACGTTGCTGCGTGACAAGCTGCGCGCGCTGCTCGACAAGCTCCCCGCTGCGAAGGCCGAGAAGCCCACGAGGTCCTCAAAGGCTGA
>CAYXWB010000219.1:1021-8978 GCA_964468515.1 uncultured Bradymonadales bacterium
GAAGGCTGAGAAGGCTGAGAAGGCTGAGAAGGCTGAGAAGGCTGAGAAGGCTGAGAAGGCTGAGCGGCAACCTAAGGCGCTTAAGACCTCCGCTGCCCAAGTGACATCGCCCGCTGAGGCTTCAGCGTCGCTCGACGCTGTCGCTGAGGCGGCGCCTCAAGCGGCCGCCCCTGAGCCAGTGCCTGCTGACTGGCCTCACTGGTCCAAGATCCGCGAGCGTCGCGTGGTGATCGTGGGTGGCGACAAGCGCGGCGACGCGATGCGTCACCTGCAGCGCGCGTTTAAGCCCGCCTCGCTGGAGTGGCTGGAGCTTGATCGCACCCGCAGCCCGCGCCGCGTCCAGAGCTTCGTGCAGCGGTTGGAGTCAGGCAAGGTGGAGCTTGTGATCTTCCTCAAGCGCTACGCCGATCACAGCGCGGGCGACGTCATCGTGGCCGCCTGCAAGCGTCATGCGGTCCCTTGCGCCTTTGTGGAGCAGGGTTACGGCTCGATGCGGGTGATGATCGCCATCGATCGCATGATCGAGGGCTTTGATCCGGAGCGTCGCTGAGCAGGCCGCATGATCACGGCTTATCGCCCGCTCATTCGCTCTCATCGCAGCCAGCGTGTCAGCGTGGCCTTGGTGCGTTGTATCATCGGATGCACACCCCTGCACCGCGCGCGGCCTGCGCTATGCCTGCACCTAGAGCCGCAGCTGGCGCAGCATCGGCGCGTCAAGCGACGCGCGCAGCGCGTCGCGACCTCGCTCGGTCAGCTCGCAGCGGCTCAGGTCCAAGACCTCCAGCGCGGGCCAGGGTGCGCGCGTCAGCGCTAGCGCGCCCGCATCGCCCAGCGGGTTACGGCGCAGGTTCAGCGCGCGCAGCGCGGGCCACGCGCGCCCAGCGAGCGCCTCACAGGCGCGCGCGGTGAGCGCGTTCTCGCTCAGCTCCAGCGCGTGCAGCGTGGCGCAGCCCTCCCAGCCGCACAGCGCCTCGACGCCCGCGTCTTGCAATGACGCCCGATCAAGCTCCAGCACCCGCAGCGCGCGCAGCGTGTCTGCGCGCCACAGCTGCATCGCGCTCGGCCCCAGCGCGTTCTGACCTAACCTCAGCGTGCGCAGGTTGGGCAGGTGCAGCGCCTGGGTCAGCGCGAGCACCCCTTGCGCCGTCACCTCATTCTCCGCCAGATCCAGCTCCTCCAGCGCGCGCCAGCGCGAGGACTCCAACAGGTGATGCACCCCCGCATCCCCTAGCTGATTGTCCTGCACGTTGAGCGACACCAGCGGCGGCGCGCTCCACCACGCCAGCGCCCGCGCCCCAGCGCGCTCTAACAGGTTGCGTCGCAGATCCAAGCGCCGCAGCGCGGGCCAGCCCGCGCGCGCGGCCAGCGCCTCAATCCCGGCCTGATCGATCCTGTTTTCTTGCAGATCAAGCGCCGTGAGCGCGGGCCACACGCGCGAGCCTAGCGCCACCATCCCATCCTCGCCGAGCCAGTTCGCACCCAAGCTCAGCGCGTGGAGCTGCCCCGCGAACACGGAGCGCGCCAGCGCCTCGGCCCCGTCTTGCTGCATCCCCACCCGCGTCATGTCCAAGGATCGCAGCCCGGACAGCGCCCCCGACAGGCTGATCGCGATCACGCCCCGATCGCCCAGCGCGTTGTAGCCCAGCTGCAGCGTGTGGAGCTGTGACAGGTGCGGCGCACGCGCGAGCGCGCGTGCGGCGTCTAGGCCGAGCCGGTTCATGCTCAGATCCATCAGCCGCAGCGTCTGCGTCCAAGGCTGCCCGATGATCGCGACCAGCGCGTCATCGGGCACCTCGCGAAGCCGCAGATCCAGCGAGCGCGTCAGCGCGAGCATCGGCGGCGGCGCGCCGCGCCGCGCGCGCTCTAGCCAGCTCAGCCACACCACGCGCAGCGCGTCGTCCCAGCGCCGCAGATGATCCTGCGCGTAGGGGATCGCCTGCTGGGTGAGCGAGACAGGATCGCGCCACTGGTCGAACAGCTCACACAGCCGCCGCCACAGCTGCGGCTCAGCAGGTTGATGCAGCAGGCTGCGCAGCTCGCCGAAGCGCTCCGCGTCGCTCATTCGTGGCGCCGCGCTCACGCGTGATGGTCCGGCAGGGCAGGGCGCGCGAGCACGCCCGGGCGCGCTTGCTCGATGGCCTCGCGCCCGCGCGCCGTCAGTGAGGTCAAGTCCAGCACCAGCTCGCGCAGCGCGGGCAGCCCACCCTCACGCGCCAGCGCATGGGCCAGCGCGTGCGCTGTGTCATCGCTCAGCGCGTTCGCGCTGAGCATCAGCCGCTCAAGCTTTGGCGCGTGCGCCTGGGCCAGCGCGCGCCCTCCTGCATCAGTCAGCGCGCAGTGGCTCAGGTCCAGCAGCTCAAGCCCCGCGACGAGCGCGCTGTCGGCCAAGGCGCGCGCGCCCTCATCAGCGATGTTGTCGCCGCTCAAGCGCAGCGCGCGCAAGCCCAGCTCGCGCTTGGCCAAGGCTTGCGCGCCGCGCGCGCCGAGCCGGTTGTGAGACAGCTCCAAGCGCTCTAGCGCGGGCAGCGCGCCGCGCGCGCTCAGGCTCAACACCCCGCGCGCGCCGATCATGTTGCCGCCGAGTCGCAGCGTGCTCAAACCAAATGCGTGCGCGCTCAGCGCGCACGCGCCCACGTCGCTCAGCTGATTGTGGCGCAGTGACAGCGTGCTCACCTGACGCAGCATCGGCACAAGCGCGCTCACGCCCGCATCGCGGGCGCCTGTCCGATCCAGGCGCAGCTCACGCAGTGATTGTGGCATGTGGGCGCTGAGCGCCACCAGCCCCTCGTCGCGCAGCGGGTTGCCCTCCAAGCCGAGCACGCGCAGTGAGCCCAGCGTGATGGGCTCACGGGCGAACGCCTCGCCAGGGAGCTCATCATTGGCCAGCGTCAGCTCGCGCAGCTTGGGCAGGTTCGTCGCGCCAAAGAGCGCCTGCGCGCCGGCCTCGCGAAGCCTGCTGTGGCTCAGCTCCAGCACCTCCAGCGCGCCCAGCTGCGTTGAGTCCGCGAGCGCCTGGGCCGCGTAGGCTCCCAAGCCTTGCCCGCTTGCCCACAGGCCACGCATGGAGCCCATCAGCGGGCTCTGCACCAGCGCCGCGAAGCCTCGGCTGGTGATGTCCGCGCCGCGCAAGTTCAACCACTGGAGCTGGGGCAGGGCGGGCCCCTGCGCCAAGCGCCACAGGTCGGCGTCATGCACCATGCCGCCCAGATGCAGCGCGCGCACAAGCCTCATGCCCGCGACCTCGCGCCCTTGCAGCCACGCGTCGAGCCAGCCCCACGGCATGATCCGCGCCTGATCGGGCCAGCGCTTGGCCATATCCAGCGCATATGGCAGCGCCAGCTCGCGCAGCGCGCTCGGTGAGAAGGTCGACAGCGCCTGACACAACCTCAGCCAGGCCACCTCATCAGTCGGCCCCTGCGCGAGGCTGCGCAGCTCACCAAAGCGCTGTCCGTCAGCGCTCATCGCAGCGTCGCCCCTTGGCCCGGGCGCGCCGCGATCACGGCGCCCACACCAGGCTGCTCGCCAAGCCAGCGCGCCACCTCATCGGCCCAATCCCCAGGGCAGAACACCTTGACGTGCGGCCCCGCGTCGATCGTCAAGAACACAGGCCAGCCTCCCGCCCGCGCCCGACGCACCGCGTGGATCAAGCCCACCGTCGCCGCCTGCCAATACAAGATCCCCGGCCCCGCCCCCATCGCGCACGCGTGCATCCTCAAGCAGCTCGCCTCAGTCACCGTCGCCAGCGCGTCAAGGTCACGCGTCAGCACCGCTTGGCGCGCGACCTCCAGCGTGCGCGGCACGTCCTCTAGCCAAGGACGATAATAAGGAGAGGTCGCCGCCGTGCGGTTCATCGCCTCCGTGCTGCCTAGCTCCTTCTCGCCATCAGCGCAGGTCGCCACCAAGCAGCGCAGATCCCAGTGCTCCGGCGGCGCCAGCTGCACCGCATAGGCGTCCTCGCCATCGTCGCGGCTGCCAGGCAACATCTCCACGAAGCCGCCCAAGGTGCTGCGCGCCGCGCTGCCTGAGCCCTGACGCGCGAGCGCCGAGAGCGCCTCAGGCTCAAGCTGCAAGCCCGCCGCGTCGCTCGCCGCAAGCGCCAGCGCGGCGAAGCCGCTGGCCGAGCTTGCCAGACCTGCCCCCGTGGGGAAGTGGTTGGTCGTCTCGACCTCCGCGCGCTGCGTCATCCCAGCGCGCGCGCGGATGAGATCGAGGAACTCGCTCACGCGCTTGGTCTTGGCATCACTCGCATCGCGCGCGCGCCCATCCAGCGTGAGCGTGTCATGCGTCAGCTCCGGCCCAAAGCGCACGCGCGTCTCCGTGGTCAGCCCGTCGAGCGTCAGAGAGAGGCTGCCCGCAGCGGGCAGGTTGTGCTTGATGTCTCGCTTGCCCCAATACTTGATCAGCGCGATGTTCGCGTGCGCCCGTGCGCTCGCCAGCCCTACCGTGTCGCTCACTGCCGACTCCTCGATCGCGCGCGGCTCATGCGCTGAGCGGCGCGCGCGTTGATCTCAACCTGTAGAGATGCGCACCACGCGCGCAGATACAAGCGCTAGTCGCACACTAGCGTGAACGCGCGCCAGCCGCGATCGGCCCACGCGTTGATGACCTTGGTGGCGTCGGCGCCGAGCACCGCGACGACGCAGCCGCCGCCGCCCGCCCCGGTGAGCTTGGCGCCAAGCGCGCCCGCTTGGCGCGCGACGTGACACGCCGCGTCCAGCGGCTCGCTGGAGACGCCCATCGCGACGAGCGCCCCATGGTTTAAGTCCATCAACGCGCCGATGGTCGCCCAGTCGCGCCGCTGGATCGCCTCAATGGCCGCCTCGACCAGGCCGCCCACGAGCCCAAAGAGCTGGCCCATCAGCTGCGGCTGCGCCTCATAGCGCGCGGCCACGCCGCTGACCATCGCCGCTGTTGAGGCCCCGGGGCTCGCTTGACAGATCGCCAGGTGCAGCCCCGGCGCGTGCAGCGCTTGACGCTCTAATTGACCATCGCGCCGCTGAAAGCGACACATCGTGCCATCCAGCGCGGCCGCCTGATCGATGCCAGACGCGCGCCCATGAAAGACGCCCTCGCTGGCCTCGACCGCGCGCCACACGCGCGGATCGTCGGGACGCCAAGGCGCCCCATCGACCAAGCTCGCGAGCGCGCGCGCGCTGGCCACCGCCAGCGCCGCGCTGGAGCCCAGGCCTGCCCCTGCGGGCAAATCCAGCTGCACGTCCACCTCAACCCCAGAGACTTCGGGGAACTCGCGCAGGATGTGACCCCACGCCAGCGCCAGCGGCTGCTCTTCTTGGCCGCGCTCCACGCTGAGGAGCGGGGCGCTCGGCGAGCGCGTGGCGTCATGCAAGGTCAGGCGCGCGGTGCGGCTGGCCAGGACGCGCGCGCGCGCATGCGCCCCGCGCTTGAGCCCCGTCACCACCGCGGGCGCGCCGTGCACCACCGCGTGCTCTCCGAACAGGATCAGCTTGCCGCTGCCAAAGCCGCGCCCTGTCGCCTGTGCTGACATCATCTCCCGCACGCCCCTTTGCTGCAGCCCGCTGAGGCCACTGTCACCCGCCGAACATCCCCATGCCGATGCCCTCATCGCGGATCTCCAGTGAGATCTCCTCGGGCAGCTCGTCCTGATGCTCCAGAGTGAAGGCCTTGGCTTGCTGGAACGTCTCCTCCGTCTCCATGCTCAGCACGACCGTGCGCAGATAGTCCATCTGCGGCAGCTCCTCGACCGTGATGCGCCAGAACAGATCGAGGAACTCGGCCATCTCAAACTTCGGCACCTCCATCCCCATCGGCGGCAGGCCCACCTGGGTGAGCTGCAGCTCGTCGGCCAGATCCAAGGCGTTGAGCAGGCCGCGCGAGATGAGGCGCTTGTTGACCTTGCGCCCGCCCACGATCGCGACGTGGATCAGCCGCTTGACCTGCAGCTGACCCGGCTCCGTGTCCAGCACTTGTCCTGGCTCCAGGCGGCCCTGCTTGAGGCGGCTGCGCGCCGTGTGCAGCGACTGCTGGATGAACGGCCCCGCCCGTCGCGCGATCTGGCTGCTCAGCCCCCGGCTGGTCAGGATCAGGCCGGTGTTCGACGGGTTGATCAGCGCGCCATCGCGCATCGGCATCATGGTCAGGTCGCCCTGCGTGACGATCAGCTTATAATGGTCCATCATTCTCTCGTTTTGCGCGTGGCCTTCATGACCGCGCCGCCGCGCTATAAGGCGCGGCGCCTGTGATAAGATGCCAGCCGCCTCACGATGAGACGCCCGGATCGCGTGTGTCCTTCACTATTCAGCTGGTGAGCGCGCCGCGCATCGGGGACGATGCGCGCCTCTTGTGCCTTCGCCCGCGCGTCAGGCTTGACGCTGATGCGTCGCTGCGCGTGGCACCATGCGCCGGAGAAGCCCTGCGCTTTGGCGAGGGCTGGCGCGACGGGCACACAGAGAGCCTACGCACCCTAGGGGATTCACCGCCCCGAGACAAGCCCAATCCCGCGCCGCTTATGTTGCCCATTGCCACCTGTGCCACGCCGCGCTAAGCCCTGTGCCTGCGCATCAGCGCTTACTCGATAGACCTCGCCCACTCGACCTCGCTCGCGATCTTGTCCACGGAGACGCCATGTCCGACGCCATGCTCAACCGCCTCGCCAAGCGCGCGCGTCATCTGCGCAAGGTCGCTGACCGCTGGCCCACCGACGCCTATCGCATCTACGATCGCGACATCCCCGAGTATCCTTGGGCCGTCGATCGCTACGCTGATTGGGCCGTGATCCAGTCCTTCGCCCCGCGTCACATGACCGAGGAGACCTTAGAGGCCCAGCGCCAAGCGGTCGCGCAAGCCACCGCCGCTGCGCTTGATATCCCGCTGGAGCACGTCGTCTCCAAGCAGCGCGAGCGCCAGAGCGGTGACGCGCAGTACGAGCGCCAAGGCGCGCAGCAGCGCGATCACATCGTCACCGAGAGCGACCTGCGCTTTATCGTGAACCTGCACGATTACATCGACACGGGCCTGTTCCTTGACCACCGCCCGATGCGCCGCATGGCCGCCGACGCGCTCAGCGAGCGCGGCAGCGGCGCGCGCTTCTTGAACCTGTTCGCCTACACCGGCGCGTTCACCGTCCACGCCGCCGCGCGCCACGCCCAGACCACCACCGTGGACATGTCCTCCACTTATCTTGACTGGGCCAAGCGTAACCTTGAGCTGAACGGCTTTGAGCCTTCGCGACACCTCATCTTGCGCCATGACGTGCTGCGCTGGCTGCCCACCGAGGTTCACCTGCGCCCCCAGTTCTACGACGTGATCGTGCTCGATCCGCCCACCTTCTCCCGCTCCAAGCGCATGGAGCGCGACCTCGACATCCAGCGCGATCACGTCGCGCTGCTGCGCGACACGATCGCGCTGCTCAAGCCTGACGGCGTGCTGTTCTTCTCCACCAACTTTCGCGGCTTTCGACCTGACTTCGCCACGCTGCCCGCGCGCGCCCAGGAGATCACCCACCTCACCGTGCCCGAGGGCTTTCGCCCTGGCATCCATCGCGCGTGGCGCCTGGAGCCAGAGGGCTGAGCTGGAGCGCTGAGGTTCACACACAACCTCTGGCGCGGTGCATCGCAGCGCTTGATTCTAAGCGAGGATCGCTCAAGTTAGGCCCTCGCACGCGCGCGTCAGCGCGCGGCGCCAAGCCCCCTCAAACCAAGGCCCCTTGGTGGAGCTTAGCCAAACTGACAGCGCTGCGTCATCGCGTGCGTCAGCCTGCGCTCATACTCCGCGCGTGAGATCTCAATGGCGCCAAACTGCTTCAGGTGAGGCGTCACAAACTGAATATCCAGCAACGAAAACCCCCGCTCACGCAGGTGCTCCACCAGGTGCACCAAGCTCGCCTTTGACGCGTTCGTGACCCGATGAAACATCGACTCACCTGCGAACATCCCCCCCAGCGCGACCCCGTAGAGGCCGCCCACAAGCTCCCCCTCCA
>CAYXWB010000220.1:0-6453 GCA_964468515.1 uncultured Bradymonadales bacterium
CTCGACGGCCATCTGCGGCTCGGATCTGCACATCTACAATGGCTCCATGCCGCAACCCCACAGCATGGTCATGGGCCATGAGTTTATGGGGGTGGTGGAGGAGGTCGGCGCCGACGTCACCAACCTCAAGGTGGGTGATCGCGTCGTCGTGCCGTTCCCGATCGCCTGCGGTCACTGTCGCTTCTGCGATCTCCTGCTGCCCGTCCACTGTGAGAACTCTAACCCTAACTATGGGCCTGAGGGCGACATGTTGACGGGCAAGGGCGGCGCGCTGTTTGGCTACACCGACCTCTATGGTGGCTACAGCGGAGGTCAGGCCGAGTATGTGCGCGTCCCTTACGCCGACGTTGGCCCGCGCAAGGTGCCTGACAACCTCACTGATGATCAGGCCTTGTTCCTCACGGACATCTTCCCCACCGGCTGGAGCGCCATCGACTGGGCGGAGCTCAAGGGCGGCGAGACGGTCGTGGTGTTTGGCTGCGGCCCGGTCGGCATCATGGCGATGAAGGCCGCTTGGCTGCAAGGGGCGGGCCGCGTCATCGGCGTGGACTCGGTGGCGTATCGCACCGAAGCGGCGCGCCGCGCCGCGAATGCAGAGGTGCTCGTCAATCACGATGACGATGAGATCGTGGCGACCTTGCGCGAGATGACGGGCGGCTATGGCCCCGATGTCTGCGTCGACGCGGTGGGCATGGACGCCGATCATGGCCTCTGGACCAGCGCCAAGAACCTCATCCAGCGCGAGGTCGGCACGATGAGGGTCTTGGAGCGCTGCTTTGAGGCGGTGCGTCGTGGCGGCACGGTCACCGTCGTGGGCGTGTACGGCTCGCCATACAACAGCTTCCCGCTGCACAGGTGGTTCGATAAGGGCCTCAAGATGCGCGGCGGACAAGCCCCCGTGCACCGCTACATTGATCATCTCATAGAGCTGGTCAGCAGCGGCGCGGTCACGCTTGATGACATTATCACGCACTCTGTGCCGCTGAGCGAGGCGTCTCGCATGTACGACCTCTTCTATAACAAAGAAGATGAGTGCGTGAAGGTGGTGCTCAAGCCCTTCGCTTGAGCGCGCCGTGATGTGCCGATGGCGAGCGGCTGAACCTCAAGCGTTCGACCGCTCGCCATCACCTCTCGCGCTCAAGCCAGCTCGCGCGGCGCCTTGCCCGCGATCTTGGCCCGCAAGCGCCAGACCAGCGTGAACAGGCAGGGCACGACGAACAGCGTCAAGACGCTGGAGATGCCCAAGCCACCGAGCACGATGGCGCCCACGCCGCGATACAGCTCTGAGCCATCGCCGGGCACGAACACCATCGGCGCCAAGCCGGCGAGCGAGGTCGTGGTGCTCATGAAGATGGGGCGCACGCGCGACTTGACGCCATCGTAGATGGCATCATCAAGCGTCATGCCCTGGCGCATGTTGGCGAGGGCGCCATCCACGACCAAGATGGCGTTGTTGACGACCACGCCGATGAGGATCAAGAACCCGAGCGCGCTCATCAGGTCGAGCTGCTGCGGTGAGAGGAAGGCGTCGACGGCGCGAAGCGCGGCGATGCCGCCTGCGGCGGCCAGCGGGACCGTGATGAGCACGGGCAGCGGCGCCAAGAAGTCCTCGAACAGCGCGGCCAGCAGCAGGTACGAGATGGCGAAGGCGACGAGCAGGATCAGGATAAAGCGCGCGCGCGCCTCCTTGAGCTTGTCTGCGGTGCCCGCGATCTTGACCTGGATCGCCTCGGGCAGCTCGCCATTGTCGCGCAGCACCTGCACGATGTCGCGATCGATCGTCTCAATGGCGGCCTCAAGCGGCACTGACTCAGGCGGCGTGACCTGCAAGGTGATGGCGCGTCGGCGCTCAATGCGGCGGATGACGCTTGGGCCAGTGCCCTCACGGATGGTGACGAGCGCGTCAAGCGGCACCACCTCGCCATCGCCCACGGCGACCGGCGCGCTGGCGATCGTGTGGAGGTTGAGGAAGGACTCCTCGCCAGTGCGCGTTGACGCGGCGCGCAGCACCACGTCGATCTTGTTATCACCCTGGCGGCCATAGTCACCCAAGATCGCGCCGTCGATGTAGGCGTCCACGAGCAGGCCAAGCTCAGTGCCATCAAGCGCGATGGAGGCAGTCTCATCGCGGCGCGGGGTGACGTGCAGCTCGGCGGCGCCGCGATCAAGCGAGGGCAGCGGGCGCACCTGGGAGTCTGGGACGCGCTCGCGGATCATGCCGAACATGCGCTGCCCCAGCGGGATGATCGCCTCAAGGTCCGCGCCTGACAGCTCCACCTCGATGGAGCGACCGCCTGCGAGGCTGCTGCCAAACAGTGACGACTGCACCGCGAAGCCGATCATGCCAGGGATCTGGCTCAGCTCTTGTCGAAAATACTTCAGCACGCCGCCGACTTGGCTCGAGTCCGTGGCCACCGCGCCGCTGAAGATCTGCTCTGGCGCGCCCACAAAGAAGCTGCGCTCGATCGAGGGCACGCCCTCGCGCTCTACCCCCACATGGGAGGCGACGCCCCCCATAAAGCGCTTGCCGACGTCGAAGACCTCAGGGATCGACGCCCCCGGCGCGGGCAGCACGATGCCGAAGACCAAGTTGCGGTTGCCGCTTGGCAGGTACTCAAGCTTGGGCATGAGCGCCCACGACGCGCCGATGGACAGCACAAGCGCCAGCACCACCACGCCCAGCGCGCGCAGCGAGGAGCGTGACAGCCAGCGCACTGTGTTGGCGATCGCGGTGCGCGAGCTGTCCGCCCAGCGCAGCAGCTTCCCCAACGCCCCCACGGGCTCGCGGGCCTTGGCCTCGCGCGCCTCCTCATCGTCGTCGAGCGCCTTGGGCTTCAAGAAGCGCGCGCACAGGCTCGGGATGACGAGCACCGAGACGATGAGCGAGATGATCACCGAGATCGCGATCGCATAAGCCACATCCCGCAGCAGCTCTCCCACCTCGCCCTGCCACACGATGATCGGGATGAACACCGCAGCGGTGGTGGCGGTGGAGGCCAACAGCGCGCCCCAGACCTCCTTGACGCCTTGGTAAGCGGCCTCGCGCGCGTCGCGGGTGCGGCCACGCCACGTGTCGATGTTCTCAAGCGCCACGATCGAGTTGTCCACCACCATGCCAATGGCGAACGTGATGCCCGCTAGCGACACGACGTTGACGGTGCGCCCGAAGATCGTCATGCCCAGCGCCGTGCCGAAGACGCAGATAGGGATGGAGACGGCGATGATCACCGACGCGCCGACGCTGCGTAAGAACAGCAGCAGCACGAGCACGGCCAGGGCTGCGCCCATCAAGAGGTTCTGCTGCACCAGTGAGAGCGCCCCAGTGATATAGCCGCTCTGCTCCGAGACGATCTCAATGACCAAGCCCTCAGGCGCGAAGCGCTCCTCGTTGAGCTGCTTGATGGTGGCCTGTAGCTCCTGCGTCACCTCCAGCACGTTGGTGCCAGCCTCACGCTGTAAGATGAGCGCGAGGGCGGGGGTGTCGTTGGCGATGACGAAGCTGTCCGCCTTGCGCAAGCCGTAGCCGACGCTCGCGACATCGCGCAGCAGGATCGGCGCGCCATCGGGGCCAGCGCCTAAGACGATCTTCTCAAAGTCGACCATCGTGTCAGGCGCGACGAGCGTGCGCACGAGCAACCGGCGCTTGCTGACGGTGACGTCGCCCGCGGACAGGTCGCTGAGCTGATCGCGCACGCGCGAGGCGACCGTGCTGACCGCCAAGCCGCGCGCGGCCAAGGCGGAGGCGTCGAAGTCAATGTGAACCTCGCGGTCGCGCCCGCCGCGCAGGCGGCTCTCGGCCAAGCCCTTGATGCGCTCGATCTCAGGCATGATCTCGCGCTCCACCCAGGTGCGATACTGCGCGACCTCTTGGCCCCTGAGCTGGGAGCGGATGATGATCACCGCCAGCGGCGGCCCCGCCGAGTTGGCCGTCGCCACGATGGGCTGGCGCGCGGTGATGGGATAGTTGGGCACCTGGCTCAAGCTGTTGGAGACGCGCACCAGCGCCTCGTTGAGATCCGTGCCGACGGCGAACTCCATCGTGATGGAGCCTTGGCCAAAGCGGGCCTCGGACTCCATGCGGGTCAGCCCCTGCACATTCTTGAGGACCTCTTCTTGCTCCTGCACGATGTCCGCCTCGACCTCCAGCGGCGCCGCGCCGGGCCACACCGTGTTGACCGTGATCGTGGGGACCGTGATGTCAGGCGTCAGCTGGATGGGCAGCGCCAGGACCGCCGCGATGCCAAAGGCGATGGACAAGATGATGCCGACCATCACGGTCACGGGCCGCTCGATCATCAGGCGCAGCAGCCCGCCGTCCTCGCGTGGGGGTTGCTGCGCTTGGGGCGGCGCTGAGGGCTCAGGCGCGGGGGTTGGCTCGACTGGCTCAAGAGGCTCGCTCATGGCTTAGCCTCGTCGTCTAGGCGCTGCACCTGGATCGTCTGACCTGGGCGGATGCGCTCATTGCCTCGAATGATCACGGCCTCACCCTCGCGAAGCCCATCGCCAAGCGCCAGCGCGAGGACATCACGCTCAGTCTGCTCTAGGATGCGCAGATCGACTGCCACCGCCTTATCTTCACGCACGACCAGCGCGCGCGAGCCCGCGCCGCTCTGCGTCACCGCGTCGACGGGCAGCAGCACCGCCTGCTCATCCGCATAAGTCATCGAGAAGACCGCGCTCACCGCTTGGCCTGGCGTGAGCCAGTCCGTCGGCGCCACAGGCAGCAGCCGCAGCGTGATGGTGCGCGTGCGCGGTGAGAGCGAGGGGACCACCCCCGCCACTGAGGCCTTCGCCTCGCGGCTGCCTTGGCGCAAGGTCGCCTCCGCGCCGATCGTGATCTGCTCCAAAAGCTCAGGCGTCGCGCTCACCAGGATCTCGACCCCCGCGTCATTGACCAGCTCCAGGGCGGGGACCCCGGGGCTGACCCAGGCGCCGGGGTTGATCATGCGCTGCGTGATCACGGCGTCAAAGGGGGCGATGACGCGGTGGCGCTGGAGCTGCTCACGGGCGCCCTTGATGCTCGCGTCGATCTGGGCGAGCTGGGCGTCGACGGCGCGGATCTGAGAGCGCAAGCGCTCGGCCTCCACCTGCGGGGCGACCTCGGCGCCGAGCGCCTCAATGCGCTGCGCGTCGCGCAACAGCTGCGCGCGCTCCTCGACGGCGCGCTCACGCGAGGCGCGCACCTCGCTGAGCTGGGTGTTGGCCAGATCGCGGTCGATCTCCACCAGCACATCACCGCGCTTGACGCGCGAGCCGACGCGCACATGCACCGCCTTGACCTCCCCGCTGGCTCCTGCGGCCAGCTGGGCGCGATCGAGCGGCTCGACCTGCGCGAAGTAGGCGCGCTGCACGACCAGCTCGCCGCTGCGCACGGGCGCGACGCGCGCAAGCGCGGGCGCGGGGGCTGCTGGCGCGGCGGGCTTGTTCGCCGCTTGGGGCCCGCTGTCGCACGCGCTCGTCAGCACGACGAGCGCCCACATGAGGACCACCACACGCCACGGCGTGGGGCTCCAGGACATCAGTTGTTTTAACATGAGACTCATGGCGAGGTGGGAGGGGCGTTGGCATCCCTAGGGGCGTCACTTGGGCGTCTGAAGGGGCAGGTGGGGGCGCGTCTGACACAGGTTAGGATGCGCACCTGAGGCAGCATATCTAGCACCTCTTACGCGGTGCGTCATGCGTGGGTTTTTATCAGCGGGGTGGTAAAATTTAACCCTCTCTCATGGCCGACTGGGCGCTCAACGCTCCCATGACGCTTGTGCCCCTGCTGGCTCATCGTCTCACCTGTTGGGGCGTTCATCGCTAGCTCTTGAGGCGCGCGCGGTGGACGAGCGCTTGAGGAAGGCGCGGGCATGAGGAGAGAGGAGAGCGCTTGGGTTGGATGAAGCGCTCAGGCGCTGCTCCGAGCCGCTGCTAGGCGCAATGTGAGGGCGCTATCGCTGCTGCGCTGACGCCAAGTCGAGCGATCAACAAGCGAACGTCAAGAAATATGTCCCAAGCTCTCCCCCTCACAGAGGCAGCGCGCGCGACATCCTGCGACCGCATGCGCTCAGGGAGCTCGCGCAGGCGAGCATTCAGCAGGCCGCGCGCTTGAGCTGCAGCCTCAAGTTCAGGCGCTGCCCGCGCGCCGATGCTGGCCAGCGCCGCGCCCAAGGTGTAGCGTGCGCAGCTCAACATGATCAAAGCGCGTCCCGCTTTGCGAACCCTTGATGAGGTCCCGATGCGACGAGTAATGACGGTGGCGCTGTGTCTGTTCGCGCTCTCCGCTTGTGCCGATGATAGCGCTGATCCCAGCGATCCCCCGGGCGTCACCACCCCCGATGACGCCACCCCCGATACGCCCGTGGACCCGCCCGTGGATCAGCCCCTCGATGTGCCTGATGCGGTGGTTGACACCCCCCTTGACATCGCGGACCAGCCCGTCGATGCAGACATGACGCACGAGGAGGATCT
>CAYXWB010000220.1:6553-8927 GCA_964468515.1 uncultured Bradymonadales bacterium
GCCCATCGACGCAGACATGCCCATCGACGCAGACATGCCCATCGACGCAGACATGCCCATCGACGCAGACATGGGCTCCGCGCCTGGGTGCGGCGATGGCGTCGTGGAGGCTGGTGAGACGTGCGATGATGGCAACATCGAGCCAGGCGATGGCTGCTCAGACACCTGTCAGATCGAGGCGGTTGAAGGCATCACCGCGTTTCGCATCACCACCCTCGCCCTGCGCGATCCGCACGTCTTCGTCAACGCCATCATCTGCGTCGACGCGACTGACATACCGCTCGGTCAGTTCGCCATCAACACCGAGCTTCAAAAGGCGATCGATCAGGACGCCGACATGGACGGCCTGCGCGACCTCTCGCTGGTGATCGCCTTCGATCCGCTCGATCCTCAGCAGCCCGAGTCGCCCGCGACGCTCCACTTCGCGGACTGCACCGATGCCGCCACACCCTCATGTATGCCGGGGATGAGCGCCACACCCGTGGCCGCCAGCGCGACGAACCTCCATCAGGGCGTCTGCCTCGCGCCGCTGACCAACACGACGCACACCTACACGCCGCCTGTCACCTCGGCTGCGGCGAGCTGCTTTAGCGCGCCCATTGGCACGCTGCCGCTGTCGCTTGGTGGGATTGACATCGTGCTCACCGATGCCAGCATCGGGGCCACTTATTCAGGCGCCAACGGGCTGACCCAGGGCCTCATGCGCGGCTTCATCAGCGAGGCCGACGCCACCGCCGCGACCTTACCGCAAGACCTGACCCTCATCGGCGGCCAGCCCTTGAGCGCCTTCTTGCCCGGCGGCATGAACGCCTGCGCGCCTTACTCCGACAAGGACACGCACAACGGTGAGCCGGGCTGGTGGTTCTACCTCAACTTCACCGCCTCGCAGGTCCCCTGGACCCCCTGATCGCGCGACGCCACACGTCGTCTCGCTGACCCAGAACACAGCGCCAGCGCGTCGTCTCACGAGGATGCGCTGGCGCCAAGCCCAAGAGAGCGCCTTGATGGCCCTTCACGACATGTTCAAGACGCTGCGCCTGCCCGTGGTCGCCGCCCCCATGTTCCTCGTCTCCGGCACGCAGCTCGTCATTGAGTCCTGCCGCGCGGGCATCGTGGGCACCTTCCCCGCCCTCAACCAGCGCACCACCGAAGGGTTCACCCAGTGGCTGCACGCCATCAAAGCCGCGCTCGCTGAGCATGACGCCAGCGGCCCCAAGCACCGCGCCGCGCCCTATGGCGTGAACCTCATCGTGCATCGCTCCAACCCGCGCCTGCAGGCCGATCTGGAGGTCTGCGTTAAGGAGCAGGTGCCGCTCGTGATCACCTCCCTTGGCGCGGTGCAAGAGGTCGTCGAGGCGGTCCACAGCTACGGCGGCGTGGTGTTCCACGACATCACCAACCGGCGCCACGCCGAGAAGGCCATTGAGGCAGGCGCGGACGGCCTCATCTTGGTGGCGGGTGGCGCGGGCGGGCACGCGGGCACCTTCAACCCCTTCGCGCTGATGGCCGAGCTCCGCCCCCTGTTCGACGGCACCATCCTGCTCGCAGGCGCCCTCTCCAGCGGTCAAGACGTCCTCGCCGCACGCGCCATGGGCGCAGACCTCGCCTACATGGGCACGCGGTTTATCGCCACCCAAGAGAGCGACGCGCAGCCCGAATACCGCGCCATGATCTGCGCGGCCAACGCCGCTGACATCGTGCACACGCCCGCCGTGTCGGGTGTCCCGGCCAGCTTCATGCGCCAGAGCCTCGCGAGCAATGGGTATGATCTGAAGACGCTCAATGATCCCGGTCACGTCAACTTCGGTGAGAAGCTCACCGTCAGCGAGGAGGCGAAGGCGTGGAAGACCGTCTGGTCCGCAGGCCACGGCGTCAGCGCGATCCATGACATCCCCTCCGTCGCTGCGCTCGTAGATCGCCTGGAGTCCGAGTACCAAGCCGGGCTCGCGCGCTTGAACGCGCGCTAAAGCAACGCGCTTCGCGCTGAAGCAAGCAACGCGCTTCGCGCTGAAGCAAGCAACGCGCTTCGCGCTGAGGCAAGCAACGCGCTTCGCGCTGAAGCAAGCAACGCGCTTCGCGCGCTGAGGCAAGCAACGCGCTTCGCGCTGAAGTAAGTGGCGCGCTTCGCGCTGAAGCAAGCAACGCGCTTTGCGCTGAAGCAAGCGGCGCGCTTCGCGCGCGTCCCGACACAGACGAGGCCAAGGCGCATTGCGCCTTGGCCTCGTCTGTGTCGGGCGCAGAGCACGCGATCACTTCATGTTATGAAAGACCTTCTGCACGTCGTCGTCTTGCTCCAGACGCTCGATGAGCTTGAAGACATCCTGCGCCTGATCCTCAGGCAGCTCGGTGAAGACCGTGGGGATGTACTCCGACT
>CAYXWB010000221.1:0-8874 GCA_964468515.1 uncultured Bradymonadales bacterium
GCGTCATACGCTTGGTTCGCGTCCACTAAGAGCGCACGCGCGCGCGCGACCTCATCGCCGTGCATCGGCCCCGTGCGCAGCAGCCAGCGCAGCTGCAGCTCGGCGCGGTGGCGCGTCAGCGCCGCCGCGTCCAGGTCGCCTGTGCCGCGCGTCAGCGCGGCGTCAAGCGCCGCGACCTCAGCGGAGAAGGCGTCGGTGGTGAGCTGCGGGGCTTGGCCTAGGATCGCGCGCGTGGTGTCAATGGCGCCTTGCGGGATGAACGCCGCCACCACGATCAGCAGCGCGGTCAGCGCCACGAGCGAGACGCCGGGGCGCCACCACGGGCGCGCCATGCGCGCGACGTGGGGGGCTTGTGTGTCGGGCTGTGGTGTCATAGGCGCAAGATCGATCGTGACGGGGTGAGCGTGCGCGCGTCGCCAGAGTTGCGGGATGCGCCTCGCGGCGTATTGTAGGGGCGGCGCGCGCGCGCCGCAATCGCCCGCACCAGCATCTCATCGCGCTCGCACCCATCGCGCATCGACGCACGCTCCCGAGGTCAAGCATGTCCCGTGTCAGCACAACCCTCTTGGTCGCGTCGCTCGTCGCGCTGTCCACCTCCTGTGCGCGATCGGGGGTGAGCCCCGACGCACAGCCCGCGCCGGAGACGGTCTATGATGGCCACGCGCGCCTCGATCAGCGCGTGCGCCCGCTGAGCTACAACCTCGCGCTGACGATCGCCCCTGAGACGACCTCGATCGAGGGGAGCGTCACCACGGCCATTGAGGTGTCGCGCGCCACGCGCGTGGTGCGGATGCACGCCGAGGGGTTGAGCTTAAAGCGCGTGGTCGCTGTGCCGCTGGGCAGCGCTCGCACGATCACTGCTCAAGCTGTGATGGGCGAGCATGGCGGGGTGGAGCTGCGCTTCGAGTCGGAGCTTGCGCCGCGTCAGTACACCTTGCAGATCGACTACACGGGGCCGCTCGGTGAGTCCCCGATGGGGCTGTACCGCGTGCGTGATGGCGCGCGCTGGTACGCGTTCACGCAGTTTGAGCCGCTGTCGGCGCGCGCCGCCTTCCCGTGCTTTGATGAGCCCGCGTTTAAGACCCCCTTCGAGGTCACGCTGCACGTGCCTGAGGGTCAGCTCGCGCTGTCAAACTCACCTGAGGTCTCGCGCGTCCCGCGCGAAGATCGCGCCGGCTACACGACCTTTCGCTTCGCGCCTACCGAGCCGCTGCCGACTTATCTTGTCGCCTTCGCGGTCGGTGATTTTGAGGTCATCGCCGCGCCCAAAGGCGCCGCCGGAGAGGTCGCGCTGCGCGTGATCGCGCCGCGTGGCAAGGGCCACTTGGCCGCTTACGCGCTGGAGCTCACGCCGCGCATCCTCGACGCGCTGTCGCGCTACTTCGATCAGCCGTACCCCTTCCAGAAGCTCGACCTCATCGCCGTGCCCGAGTTCAGCGCGGGCGCTATGGAGAACGTCGGCTTGGTCACCTTTCGTGAGGAGCTGCTGCTGGTCGATCCTGCCACCGCCACGCGCGAGCAGCGCTACGCCGTGCAGAGCGTCATCGTGCATGAGCTGGCGCACATGTGGTTTGGCAACCTCGTCACGCCGCCGTGGTGGGATGAGCTGTGGCTCAACGAGTCGTTCGCCTCATGGATGGAGGAGGTGATCCTCGATGAGCTCGACCCCACCCTGGAGGCCTCGGTGCGCCAAGCGCGCAGCATGAGCTGGACCATGAGCCAAGACTCGCTGTCTCAGACGCGCGCCATCCGCCAGCCCATCCGCGAGGGCGCCGACATCTACAACGCCTTCGATGGCATGACCTACGACAAGGGCGCGGCGGTGCTCGGCATGGCCGCCGCGTGGATGCGCCCCGAGGTCTTCCGCGAGGCGCTGCGCGCTTATATGCGCGACAACCGCTACGGCACCGTGACCACGCCAGCGCTCATGGCCGCCCTGGAGGCCACCAGCGCCAAGCCCGTCTATGAGACGCTGCGCGCGTTCCTCGATCAGCCCGGCGCGCCGCTGCTGAGCGTGACGCCGCGCTGTGAGAGTGGCCAAGCCTCGCTTGAGGTCACGCAGCAGCGCTACGCGCCCGCTGGCGTCAGCCTCCCGAGCGGCGAGCTGTGGCGCGTGCCGATGTGCGCGCGCATCGCGCGCGGCCAGTCAGTGATCACGCACTGCGAGGTGATCACGCGGGCCTCGCAGCGCGTCGCGCTGCCAGGCCAGGGCTGCCCCGACTGGGTGCACCCCAACGCCGATGAGGTTGGCTACTATCACTGGCGGCTGCCCGATGACGCCATGCGCGCGCTCACCTCGCGTCACGTGGCGGCGCTGACGCCGCGCGAGCGCGTCGCCTTGCAGGGCCACCTCAGCGCGCTCGTGGCCGCTGAGGCGCTTGGCGCCGAGGCCTTCTATGACATCGCCCTGTCGCTCGCCACGCAAGAAGACCCAGCGCTGGCGCGCCAAGGCGTGGGGGCCATCGCGGGGCTGCGCTGGGTCACGCGCGAGCGCGACGCGCTGCGCGCGCCGTGGCAAGCGCTGGTCTTGCAGCTCACTGACGCGCCGCTGTCGCGCCTCACTTTGAACGCCATCCCTGATGAGCGCCCCGATGACGCGTCGCTGCGCGCGCTGCTCATCAGGGCGCGCGCCGACGCTGGCGATGACTTTGTCATCGCCAGCGCCCAAGGCCTCTTGGTCGAGTTCTTGAACGATCCTGAGGGCGCCGATGACACGCGCGCGCGCTGGGCTGTGGCGCTGGCCGCCCGTTACGGCGATCCGATGCTGTTCGACGCGCTCGTGGCGCTGATCGGACAAGTGAAGAAGCCGAGCGCGCGCGCCATCGCGACGCGCGCGCTTGGCAGCTTCCGCGATCCCGCGCTGCTGCGCCGCGCGCTCGACCTCTACCTCAGCGACACCTTGCGCGCCAACGAGCTGTGGGTCGTGCTCGGCCCAGCCCTCGACGAGGACCTCACCCACGACCTCGCCTGGTCTTGGCTGACCGAAAATTTCGAGCCGATCGTGCAGAAGATGGGCGTCAAGAGGGCGGCTGGCTTGGCGTGGATCATCTCCGCCTCGTGCGATGAGGCGCGCCTCAAGCGCGCGACAGGCTTCTTCAGCGCGCTGCCGGTGCAGCCCGAGGGCATCGCGCGCAACGTCGCCAACGCGACGCAGCGCGCGCAGCGCTGCATCCGCGAGCGCGCTTACGCGCGCGACGCGGCTGGCGCCGCGCTTATGCGCGCGGCGCCAGCCGCGCCTCAAGAGGGCGCGGGCGCGCAAGACGCGCCCGCGCCGTGAGCCGCTGGGCGGCGCTCTCGCCAGGCGTGCGCTACATGCTCGCCAGCGCGCTCACCTTCAGCGTGATGAGCCTGCTGGTGAAAGCCTCCGGTCGCAGCGGCATCGGCGCGGGTCAGATCGTCTGGGCCCGCGCGCTGGTCGCGCTGGTGCTGAGCGTCGTGATGATGCGCCGCGCGCACCTTCGCCCCTTCCACGACCAGCCCGTGCGGCTGCTGATGCAGCGCGGCGTGCTCGGCTTCATCGCGCTGACCTGCTTCTTCTACGCGCTCACACAGCTGCCCTTGGGCGACGCCACCGTCATCCAGTACACCAACCCCGTGTTCGTGGCGCTGATGGCTGCGATGTGGCTCAAGGAGGCGATCAGCCGCGCGCACCTGGTGTCGCTCGCGTGCTGCTTGGCGGGCGTGCTCTTGGTGGCGCAGCCTGAGGTGCTGTTTGGCGGTGAGGCGCGCTTGCCCCTTGGCCCCGTGCTGCTGTGCTTGGCGGGCGCGCTTTTTAGCGCGGGCGCTTACACCACCGTGCGCGCCCTCAGCGGCAAGAGCGACCCGCTGGTGGTCGTGTTCTACTTCCCCATCGTGGCGCTGCCGCTCTCACTGCCGCTGGCGTGGCGCGACTGGGTGTGGCCTGATCTGCGCCAATCTCTGCTGTTATTGGGCGTGGGCGTCTGCGCGCAGATCGCGCAGATCTTCATGACGCGCGCGCTGCATCTGGAGCGGGCAGGGCGCATCACCGCCATCTCTTATATGCAGGTCGTCTTCGCGTTCGGCTGGGGCATGCTCTTGTTCTCCGAGCGCCCAGGCTTGCTCGCCATCGGCGGCGCAGCCCTCGTCGTGGGCGGCTCGCTCATGGCAGCGCGCGCGCGCTGACGATGCCAGGGAACATTCATAGGCAGGGGAACCTCTGAAGGGAGGCGCTCTGACGCGCTCGCCATCGCGGGGTCAGGGCGAACCACGCCAAGCGCTGCCCTATCGCCCACATCCTCAGATCAGGTCGCGCCGAGCGCGCGGCTTTGGTAGGATGTTCGCCTACACCACCTCCCGACCGGAGCCCCCATCATGCGCGCCTCCCTCAAGCTCGCCGCAGCAGCCCTCCTCACGCTCTCACTCTCACCCGCGCAGGCCAGCGCGCAGGCCACGCCCTGCCAAGCCCCCGACAGCGATGAGGCGGCCGCGCTGGCCGCCGATGTGGCCTTCTTCGGCGAGGTCTTGAGCTTTGAGGAGGCGAGCGAGGGGGTGTTTGAGGCGAAGCTAGAGGTCAAGCAGGCTTATAAGAACAGCAAGGTCGGCCAGACGGTCAGCGTGCGCACCGCGCTCCCCGGTCAAGCGGGTGGTGTGGACCTGCGCGTCACCGGACGCTACCTGGTGTTCGCCAAGGGCAAGGGCTCGCTCACCACCTCCGCGTGCTCCGGCACGCGCTCGCTGCGCGAGCCGCCCGTGGCGCTTGGCATGGACTCGCTGCTGCCGCCCGCGCTCGGCCAAGGCAGCGCGGGCGTGCGCATGGCGCGGGCCACCCACGTCTTCACGGCGCAGGTCATCGAGCGCGGGCAGCCCTTCGCCGGGCGCTGGAGCAACGTCCCCGTCAAGGTCAAGCTCCTCAAGACCCTCAAGGGCGACGCGCGCGGCACCATCACCGTCAACCTCATCGAGCAAGAATGCAACGTGGGCCGCAAGGTCTTGCTCACAGACGCCGACTTGAGCAACACCACCAGCGCGCCCGTGGAGGTCGGCCAGCGCTACCTGTTCTTCGCCCAAGGCGATGAGCCGCCCAGCGTGCCGCCGTGCCACGATAACATCACCCCGCTTGAGGAGGCGCACAGCGCGCTGAGCGAGCTGAGCGCGCTGTGCGGTAAGAAGCGCTGCGATGCGCTCGACCCCGCCCGCGCTGTCGCCGACAGCGCCCGCGCGCGCCTTCGCCGCGAGGGGCTCGCGCAGGTCAAGAAGCTCGTGACCATGTGCCACAAGTCCCAGGTCACCGGGGAGGGCATGGTCCATGACATCGACCTGCTCATCGACGCCCAGCCCGACGGCAAGGCCAAGGTCCGCAACATCGACGTGCGTGGTAACGCGCAAGACGCGGGCGTCTACGACGCCGTCGTCCTCTGCATCCTTGAGGCGGTCCCCCTCACCTGGCAGCACTCCCCCTTCTCAGGCCGGCCCTTGCGCCTCAACCTGCCCGTACGCCTTGACACCAAGAACCCCAAGAAGATTAACTTCTTGTCCTTCCCCGTCGGTGTCGAGCCCGCTGAGGGTTGAGCTGTCGCTGTGTTTTTGATCGTCATTGCGTCAAGCCAACCGTTGCGGACTCGCGCGTGCGCCTCTATAAAATGAGGCTCATCCGTGCTGTTGTGTGCGCTGACGCACCTTCTTATCTCGTGAGGCGCCCTGTGAAGCTGATCCAACAGACCACGCTGTATTTTCAGCAGGGCAGCTCCGACAAGGTCTATGAGGTCGAGCTGAGCGAGGTCGGCCCCGATCAGTATGTGGTGAACTTTCGCTACGGGCGACGCGGCGCGAACCTCAAAGAGGGCAGCAAGACCGACACACCCGTCAAGCTGGTCCAAGCCCAAGCCATCTACGACAAGCTCGTCAACGAGAAGACCGGCAAGGGCTACGCCCCGGCGCAAGGCGCCACAGCTGGCGCTAGGGCCGCAGCTTCGCCCGCGCCAGCAGCAGCGAAGCCCAAGCGGGCTAAGGTGCGCGACGCGCGCGCTGAGCACATCCTGGGGCTCCTGGCCACGGGTGGCCTGCAAGACCTCGACGCGGAGTGGCCGCTGAGCCGCGTCGTGTGGCGCGCTGGCGAGCTGAAGCTCACCGACGCGGAGCCCCACATGTGGCGCCTCATCGGCCTCAACGACGCGCTCGTCACGCGCAGCGCGCTGGTGGCGCTCGCGCGCATGGGCAGCGCCCACTCGCTCAGCCCCTTGGGCAGCTTCATCGCCAACCTCACACAGGATGAGGCGCTGCGTCGGCTCGCTGAGCACACCCGCTGGGTGCTCTCCGATGCGGCCGGGCGCGCCATCATCCACGAGGATGCGATCGCGCGCTTGCCCACGCTGATGGCGCGCGCCGCCCGCGAGCGCGATCCATCAGCGCTGCGCGACAGGCTCGACGCCGAGCTGCGCCAGCACCCTCAACAGCTCGACGTCCTCGTGCACAGGCTCTCGCTGATGTTGCCCGAGGTCGCCGCCCTCGCGCTGCATCACTATGCGCGCACGGCGCCGCTTGTGCCACCTCACTTTCGCGTCATCCGCGCGCTGTTCAAAGCCGCTGAGCTGCGCCGCGATCCTCAGCTCTATGGCATCCTCGCTCACCGCTTTGAGCGCACGCCAGCGCGCTATCAGCTCAGAGCGCGCTGGGACTCTCACGCGAGCTGGGGCAAGGCCTCGGATCTTCGCAACTTTGCCATCAAGCCCACCCTGAAGGACTACTACACCAATGATTATGTTCTTCTCGATGGTCGGCATCATTACCAGCTAAAACGAGCCACAGTCGCCAGCCCGCAGACGGAGTTCAGCTTCAGCCGCGCCACCCGCGACTACCTGCGCCGGCGCGTCTGGCGCACCTTGCGCCGCATGGGTGAGCTGAACGACCCCGACTTTGTGCCGATGGCGGTCGGCGTGCTGCTGCCCTTCACCGACGCTGACGGCGTCCACGCGCGCACGGTCTCCACCGCCACGTGGGATGCGCGCACCTCGCGATGGCGACCCAGTGAGATGCATTATGGGCCTTTTAGCGGCTATGTGGCGCTGAACCATCTGCTGCATGCGCAGCAGCACAAGCACGAGCATCGCGGCGGCGTGCGCTTCTGGCGCCAGCGCCCCATCGTCCACCACGCCCCCCGCGATGAGGCCTTCCCCGCGCTCTGGGAGGCGCAGCCTCAGGGGCTGCTTCACCTGCTTGATGAGAGCCGCTGCGTGGTGGTGCATGAGTTCGCCGCGCGCGCGCTGAGCGACTGCCCCGAGTTCACCGCGTCGCTGCCCTTTGAGGCGCTCATGATGCTGATGGAGGCGCCTTATCCTGCCACCGTCGGCCTAGGCTTTGACCTGTTGCTCAAGTCGAACCTGCTCCAAAACCCAAGCCTTGTGCTGCTGGCGCGCGTGGCCACCTGCAACCTGATGCGCGCCCGTGAGCATGCCATCGCGCTGCTGCGACCCCAAGCCAGCGCGCTCGTGTGCGACGCTGAAGCGCTCCAGCTCCTGTGGTGGAGCCGTCACCCTGAGGGGCGCGCGCTCCTTGATGAGGTGCTGCTCACGCACACCCCCCCGCCCGGCCTCGCGCAGCACCTCGTCGCCGCTTCGGTGGGCGCGACGCTCGCCAGCGCTGACGATGAGGGCGACGCGATCGCGCTCGGCGCTGTAGCCCTGCTCGCCAGCCGCTTTGGCGCACAGCTCGCAGCCCTCGGCGCGAGCACGATCCAGGCGCTGCTCGATCATGGGCGAGCCGCCAGCCAAGCGCTCGCTGGTGAGGCCCTGCTCGCGCGCGATCGCGGGCTCGTCACGGGCGCGCAGATCGAGCACCTCATGACCTCACCTCTTGCGCCCGCGCGCGCGCTCGGGATGCAGCTCTTCGCGCGCCTGGATGACCGCGCGCTCTTGTCACAAGAGGCGCTGCTGGTCGGCCTGATGGTGAACGAGCGCGAGGATCTTCGCGCCCATGTGCGCCCGCTGCTCGCCCGCTTGGCCGCCTTTGACGCCGCTTTCGCTGAGCGCCTCGCCGCCTCGCTCATCCAGACGCTCTTGGTGGATGAGCCCCAGCAAGGTCTGCACGCAGAGCTCGTGGACTGGACGCGTGATGCGCTAGGTGAGCACCTTCGACACCTGCCCACCTCGCTCGCGCTAGAGCTGCTGCGCGCGCGCACCAGCGCCGCGCGCGAGCTTGGCGGCGTGCTGCTGCGCTACGCTCCCCCGGACGCGCTCGCGCTGCTTGAGCTTGTTCAGCTGGGGCGCCACGAGCTCCTCGCCGTACGTGAGGCCGCCTGGTCCATGCTTGAGCACGCGCCTGAGCGCGCGCGCGCTGATCTCGTCACCACGCTTCGCATGGCTGACTCACCCTGGCAGGACACCCGCGAGTTCATGTTCGCGTTCTTGAGCGAGCACGTCAGCGCGCAAGACTGGACCCCCACGCTGCTCGTCAGCCTGTGCGACTCCACACGCCCCGACGTCCAGCGCTTTGGTCAGCGCATGATCCAGACCTTCTTCGTCCAAGAACACGGCCAAGACTACCTGCTGCGCCTGAGCGAGCACCCCTCGCCAGAGCTCCAGCTGTTCGCCACCAACTACTTGGAGCGCTTCGCCAGCGGCAAGCCCGAGCTGCTGGAGTCCATGCGCTTCTACCTCAGCTCGATCCTCTCGCGCGTCAACCGCGGCGGCGTCGCGCGCCGTCGCATCTTCGACTTCTTAGAGGTTGAGGCGCTGCGCGATCCTCGCGCCGCTCACTTCGTGGCCGAGCTGCTCGGGCGCCAGATCGTCACCTGCTCTGTGCAAGACCGCGCCCGCGCGCTGCAGATCATGGTCCGCGTTCAGGCGGTGCATCCCATGGTGGAGCAGCCCATCACCGTGATCCCTGTGGAGGTGCGTCGTGGAGTTTGAGTACCTTTAC
>CAYXWB010000222.1:0-8852 GCA_964468515.1 uncultured Bradymonadales bacterium
AGACGCGTCTAGCGCGGCCGCGAGCGCGCCCGCGCCGCGCGGGCTGGTGAGCATGATCCAGGCGGGCAGCCCGCGCGCCTCCACGATCTTTAATAAGGCCTCGGGGTCCGCCTCGGTGCTGTACGCGCTGAGCTGATGCGTGGTCACGCCAAGCCCTCGCATCGCGCGGGCGAGATCGCGCGGCGCGTCCTCTAGTCCTAAGTAGATGACCGTGCGATCAAGCTGAGGGGCTTGGCGCATCATGGCGCTCAGCCCGGCGAAGGTTTGCTCATGTTCAGGCGCCTCATACAGCGTGAGGCTGGGCGCGAGCGCGCGAAGCGCGCTCGCCGTACGCGCCCCCACCGCCCACAGCGTGTGCGCGTGGGTGGTGCGCGTGAGCAGGTCCGCGCGCGCCAGCGCGCGGACCGCGTGCTGCGACGCGATCACCAGCGCGCAGGGCTGCGCGTCAAGCAGCGCGGGCAGCGCGGTGTGATGCAGCTCATGCAAGCGCACGCGCAGCAGCGGCGCGTGCGCGACGCGCGCGTCGCTTGAGAGCGCATGGATCGGGCGGGTCCCCGTGTGCAGCAGGTAGGTCATCGCGTGCGCGCCTCATGGTGCAGGATGCGTCGCCCTCGTGCGAGTGACTCTACTGGCTCATCGCCAGGAGCGCACGCATGACGCGCGCTGGCGAGAGTGAGCGCGCGTCAGCGCGGTCGCGATACTCAAGCGCGCTGGCGCGAAGCGCGCGTGTGCTCAGGTGCTACGAGCGCTTGTGAGCGATGCGCAAATGAGGCGACGCGCTCTATAAGGAGCACCGTTCACACACAACCTCCCGCGCGGTGCGTCGCCGCACCTGATTCTAAGCGGCGATCGTCCAAGCGAGCCAGTCAGTTGCAGGTAGGGCCGGGGTGCAGCGCTTTAGGCGCGCATCATCGCCTGCGCGCCGCGCGCGATGAAGTCGTCGGCCATGGCCTCGGCGAGCGTGAGGGGGTCGTCGCCGGTGGTGAGGGCGTGCAGGTGGCGGGTGCCGTCGGGGCTGCCGACCCAGCCCGCGAAGCGCCACTGGCCTGTGTCGTCTTGGCGAGCGTGGCCTGCCAGCGGGGCGGAGCAGCCGCCCTCTAGCCTGCGCATGAAGCGGCGCTCGGCGGTCACGGCCTGCATCGTCGGGGCGTGGTTGATGGCCCCGATGAGGCGCGCGACCTCGGGGCGGCCCTCGCGGATCTCGACCGCGATCGCGCCTTGGCCCACCGCTGGCACGAACACGTCAGGATCAAGCTCCGCGCTGACGTGCTGTGCAAGCTCCAGGCGATGCAGCGCGGCGGTGGCCATGATGATGGCGTCCCAGCCGTTGTCGCTGAGCTTGCGCAGGCGCGTGTCGATGTTGCCGCGCAGGTCGTGCAGCGTGATGGTGGGATCGTGCGTCAAGAACTGCGCCCGACGGCGCACGCTGCCGCTTGCGATCTGCGCTCCCACAGGCAGCGCGTCCACGCTCGGCCAGCGCGTCGAGATGAGCGCGTCGGTGGCCTGCGCGCGTGGCGGACAGGCGCCGAGGATCAAGCCCGCTGGGAGCTGGCTTGGCAGGTCTTTTAAGGAGTGGACGGCCAAGTCTAGCGTGTCATCGAGCAGGCGCGCCTCGATCGCCTCGGTGAACAGCCCCTTGCCGCCGATCTCGGGCAGCGGCACGTCGCGGATCAGATCGCCGCGCGTGTCGATGCCAATGATCGTGACCGTCAGCCCCGGGTGGGCCTGACGCAGCAGGTCGGCGATGAGGTTGGCTTGATACATCGCGAGCGGGGATCGGCGCGTGCCGAGGCGTAGCTCATTCATCGGTGTTGCCTTGGGGCGCGGGCGCCGGATCTTGGAGGTTATAGAGCGCCAGCACGAGGTTCAGATCCTCAGAGCGCAGCGTGTTCTGCGCGACGGCTTGTCGCAGATACATGATCGGGTAGTGGAGCAGCTTCTTGACCAGGCCGCGCGAGTAGGCATCCAGCAGCGCGCGCTCGCGCTCATCCAGCTGGCGCTGGTGGCGCGTCAGCTCCTGTTGGCGCACCTGATCAAAGTAGCGCGACAGCGACGCGATGGTGGGCATGACGCGCATGCTCTGCACCCAGGCCTGCCACTCGTCGAGCTGACGCGCGATGATGGCCTCCGCGCGCGGGATCTCTTGGACGCGCCCCTGCAAGTTGGCCTCGACCACCTGCTTGAGGTTGTCAATGTTGTACAAGAACACGCCGTCTTGCTTGGCGCAGTCGGGGTCCACGTTGCGCGGGTTGCTGATGTCAATGAGCAGCAGCGGGCGCGTGCCACGCGCGCGCATCAGGCGCTTGAGATCATCGCGCTTGAGCAGGTGCTGCTGCGCGCCGGTGGCGAACACGGCGATGTCGGCCTCGCGCAGCGCCTCAAACAGCTGATCAAGCGGCGTATACTTGCCGCCAAAGCGCGCCGCCGTGGACTCGCCAGCCTCAGCGCCGCGATTGGCCACGACGAACCGCTTGGCGCCATTGTTATAGAAGTGCACGCCCGCCTGAATGGCCGTCTCACCGGCCCCGACGAGCAGGATCTGATAGGGCGCGAACTGGCCGAAGATCTTTCGGGCCAGATCCACCGACGCGGAGCTGATCGAGACGGCGCCATCACACAGCGCCGTCTCCGTGCGCACGAGCTTGCCAGTGCGCAGCGCGAGCTGGAACAGCTTGTCGAGCACAGGGCTTGGCTGGGCGTCTTGCAACAGCAGCTCATGCGCGTCGCGCACCTGCGCCATGATCTGATTCTCACCCAGCGCCAGCGACTCCAGCGAGCAGGCGACGCGCATGAGGTGGATGGCCGCCTGGCTTGAGCGATAGATCGCGGGCTGGGGGCACGCGCTCGGCGTGATCTGGCGCGCCGCGCACAACAGCGGCTTGAGCGCGGGCCACAGGTCAAGCCCTGGCACATTATAGCAGTACAGCTCGGTGCGGTTGCAGGTCGACAGCACAGCGAACTCACCGCCGATCGCCTCGCGCACCACGGGCAAAAAGGCGGCGATCTCAGCCGATGAGAAGGCCAGCTTGTCGCGCTGCTCCAGCGTCGTGTTGACGTGGCTGAAGGAGAAGACGCTGAGGTCGCCGAGGGTGCTCTGCATTATTGAAACGAGTGGAAGGAGGAGAGGATCATATTGCTCACGACCATGGTGGTCATCAGGGCGACGTAGGCGATGAGCGACAGGTAGCCCGCGCGAAGCCCCGAGACACCGCGCACCTTCACGACGATGAAGCCGATCAAGTAGGCAAGCCACGCCAGATCCATCAGCAAGATCTTTGGGTCTGTCAGGCGCAGCCCGTCGAGCGTCTGGAGCGCCACAAAGTGGCCAAACCCTAACCCCAAACCTAACAAGAAGATGCCCGCCACGGTGGCTTGACGGCTCATCCCCTCCAGCTTCATCAGCGGAGGCATGCGGCGAAAGATGACGCCGAGGTTGTGCGCGCGCAGCTGACGCGCGAGCAAGATATACATGATCGCGTACAGCGCGCCTACCGCCAGCGCCGTAAACCCCAACACGGTGAAGATCACATGCACGCCGTAAGCGGGGTTCTCTAAGATCGCGGGTGGCCGCGCGGGCGCCTCCATCAAGGCGCTGGCCAAGAGCTGAAAGGGCAGGGCGATGCCTAGGAAGAACACCCCCGTGTGGGACTCGCGCTCGCGCCGCTCGATCACCAGATAGACGGCCGCCACCGACAGCGCCAGCAGCGACAAGAACTCAGGCTTGGTCGCCATCGGCAGCGCCTGCTCTGCGGCCGCGCGCAGCGCCGTGTAGCCGACGTGGAGCGCGAGCGTCAGCCCCAACAGGCGCGTGCCCCAGAAGGGGCGCGCGTCGTCCTCCACGAAGAAGTGACGCCCATACATGCCCAGCGCCAGCGCGTAGAGCAGCGGCAGCGCGATCTCTAAGATGTTGAGTGCGACCATGACCTCTTACGCCTCCAAAGCGCGCCTCACGACAGCGGAAGACACCGACCTGTGCGCGCTTTGCCCTTTAGCGGCGCGCGTGATCCAGGCAAGGCATCGATCGCCGCACCTGCGCCAGCCGCTCAAGCGACAGCTCGGCCATGATAACACCCTCGCCCTCGGGCACACACGCCAAGCAGTCACCCCACGGATCATAGGCCACGCTGCCCCCAAACGACGCGCGCCCTTGGCCATGTTGGCCGACCTGATCGGGGGCGAGCACGTAGGCTTGATTCTCAATGGCGCGGGCGCGAAGCAGCGCGTGCCAGTGCGCGCGACCTGTCTCCAGCGTGAACGCCGAGGGCACCGTGAGCACCTGCGCCCCGTGCTCAAGCGTCAGGTGGCGATAGTGCTCGGGGAAGCGCAGATCGTAGCAGATGGACATCCCCACGCGGTACGTCGCGGCCGGGTCATCGGGATCAGTGACGTCTGCGACGACATACGCATCCCCCGGCAGGATCGAGTCAGACTCACGCAGCGTCGGGCCGCCGGGCAGATCGATGTCGAACAAGAAGCGCTTGCGATACACCGCCGCGACGCTCCCATCAGGCGCGATCAAGACCTGGGTATTATAGGTGTGCTCGGGGCTCGGGCTTTTTTCGGGGAAAGAGCCCAGCGTAATCCAGCTGTTGTGCGTGGTGGCGAGCGTCTGGAACGCCTCGACCATGCTCCCGTCGAGCGGCTGCGCGATGGCGAGCTTGTCGCGATCGCGGCCCAGATAAGGCGCGTTCTCGGGGAACAAGATCCAGCGCGCGCCTTGGTCGGCGGCGCGGGTGGCGAGCGCGGCGCAGCGAGCGAGGTTGTGAGCGATGTCACGCGTGGCGTTGACCTGAGCGAGGGCGATGCGCATGATGTTCTCTCTTAGTAAGGCGCGGTGGCTGGCTCATGCGCGCTAAAACAAGCGCTCGCGAGCCCACGCCTAGACGCCTGTGGTATGCGCGCGCCGCATTCATGTCAACCTCCCAACCTGGAATGACGAGCCTTGAGCGACTTTGAGCTGGTCACCGACCCCGACACCCTCGCCAGCGTCATCGAGCAGATGCGCTACGAGCTTGGCGCCGACGCCCGGCTCGCCGTAGACACCGAGTTTGTGCGCGAGCGCAGCTACGCGCCACGCCTGGAGCTGATGCAGCTCGCCACGAGCGGCGGCGCGCATGTCGCGCTCATCGATCTGCGCGCGCTGCGAGGCCAAGACCTTGAGCCGCTCGTGGGGCTCTTGTGCGATGATCGGGCGCTGAAGATCTTCCACGCCTTTGGCCAAGACCTCGAGATCGTGAAGCTCGCGCTCGGCTGTGAGATAGGCCCCCTGTGGGACACGCAGATCGGCGCGGCGTTTATGGGCGAGGGCGCGCAGCTTGGCTATGCGGCGCTGGTGATGCAGACGCTCGGCCATCAGGTCGCCAAGGGGCAGTCGATGGCCAACTGGTCTGCGCGCCCGCTGTCAGCGTCCATGCTGCACTATGCTGCCGAAGATGTGCGCTGGCTGCATGCGCTGCATGAGCACCAGATCGAGGCGCTGGATGAGCGCGGGCGCATCGGCTGGGCCGAGGAGCAGATCGCGCGCTCGGCGTCGCGCGCGCTGGACATCTTGGGGCCAGAGTCGCTGTGGCAGCAGGTGGCCAAGCGCGGGGTGATGAGCGGGCGCCGCTTAGCGATCTTGCAGGCGCTCGCGCGCTGGCGCGATGAGGAGGCGCGGCGCATCGATCGACCGCGCCGCTCGGTGCTGCCTGATGAGGTGCTGGTGGAGCTTGCGCGCAGGCCACCTGAGCGCGTCGATGACGTGCTGGCGCTGCGCGCCATGTCGCGCAACATCGGCCCCGCGTGGGCGACGCAGCTGGTGAGCGTGATCGCACGCGCGCAAGAGGGGCCTGCGCTGGAGGTCAGCGATGAGGCCGCCGCGCTGTCGCGCGTGAGCGAGCAGGAGGAGATCTTGCTGTCGCGCATTAACCCGCTGCTGCGTCAGGTGGCCGAGGCCTATGAGCTGCCGCCCGCGCTGCTGGCGACGCAGCATGAGCTGCGCGTGTTCGTGCAGCGGCGCGACGCCCATCACGAGCTGCTGACGGGCTGGCGCGGGGCGCTGCTGCGTGAGCCGCTCTTGGCGTTGATGACAGGCGCGTGAGGATCGCGAGGCGCGTGAGCGGGCCATCGCTCCGTCGATCATCGCGCGCGTGGCGAGGGTTGACAGCGCGTCCTCGGGTGGATTATGTTTCGCCGCGAACGAGTCATGCGCCAAGCGCGCGCGGCTCGCCCCGAGCGACACCTCACCCTTAATCGGGTGAGACGTCGAGCGCCAGCGAGGGTCGCTTGATCGCCGCTCGGGGGATCGCACATCTCCCCTGTGCGACGACCTCCCAACCAGGGCAGGACGTATGGAGAGAAAGTGGGCCCTCGCCCGCTTTTTTGTATTTCTGGAGCTTGACGAGACGACGCATGCCAAAGCAGCGAGATGAGCGCGAGCCTAAGCGCAGCAGGCGAGAGGCGCCCGCAGAGAGCGCGCCTGCGCAGAACAAGGCGCTGACGCCCGAGATCGAGGCGCAGATCGTCGCCTGGACCCAGGAGGCGGCTCAGGCCAACAACCTGTCAGTCTACGACGTGATCTGTCTGAACCAGGGCCGCTGGAGCGTGCGCCTGCTGATCGATCCGGCCGGGCCGTTCGTCGAGGGCTCAAGCGCCACGGTGGCGGACCTTGCGCGCGTGCATCGCTATGTGGAGGCGCTGATGGACGCCGACGAGCGCGTGCCCGAGCGCTACGCGCTGGAGGTGTCCACGCCAGGCATCGAGCGCGTGCTGCGCACCCCCGCGCATTATACGTGGCTGCGCGGCGCGAGCGTCTGCGTGGTGACGCGCGAGCTGATCGCAGGCCAGACGCGCTTTGACGGCGCGCTGGGAGAGTTTGACGCCATGACACAGACGGTCACCATGACAGCGCAGCAACACCCCGAGCCGGTCAACATCCCGCTCGCCGTGATCAAGCGCGCCCATGTGACCTTTGACTTCGACCAGTAAGCAGGAGCTGTCTAGATGAACCTCAACCAGATCATCGACCAGGTAGGCAAGGACAAGGGGATCGATCGCGACGTGCTGATCGAGACGCTCAAGTCCGCCATCCTGACCGCCGCACGGCGCACCTACGGCGCACAGCGCGAGATCGAGGCGCAGTACAACGAGGCCACGGGCGAGGTGGAGCTCTTCCAGATCATCACCGTCGAGGAGGAGGTCGAGAGCCCGTATCGTGAGGTCGCGGTCGAGGAGGTCGAGGCGGCAGGGTTCTCGGCCGATCCGGGCGATGAGCTGCTGTTCCAGATCTTCTATCGTGAGGAAGACTCGGACAAGGCCAAGCTCCAAGATGAGCGCTATGGCAAGCTGTTGAAGCTCGACTCGTACAGCTCCACGTTCGGTCGCATCGCCGCACAGACGGCCAAGCAGGTCATCATCCAGCGCGTGCGCGAGGCCGAGCGCGACATCGTGTTCAACGAGTACAAGCACCGCACTGGCGACATGCTCACCGGCATCGTGCGCCGCTTTGAGAAGGGCAACCTCATCATTGATCTGGGCCGCGCCGACGCGCTGTTGCCGCGCCGCGAGCAGACGCCGCGCGAGAGCTATCGCCCCGGCGATCGCGTCCAGGCCATGATCAAAGAGGTCCAGCGCTCCAGCCGCGATCCGCAGGTGATCCTCACCCGCGCTGACCCACAGATCCTGTTCAAGCTGTTCGAGAACGAGGTCCCCGAGATCCACGAGGGCATCGTGCGCATCGTGGCCGTGGCGCGTGAGCCTGGCGTGCGCAGCAAGGTCGCCGTTTATAGCCGCGACAGCGACGTCGATCCTGTCGGCGCGTGCGTTGGCATGCGCGGCTCGCGCGTGCAGGCGGTGGTGCAGGAGCTTCGCGGTGAGAAGATCGACATCGTGCCTTACGTCGAGGACGCGGCGCGCTTCGTGTGCAACGCCATCAGCCCGGCCGAGGTCACCAAGGTCCTCATCGATGAGATGAACATGACCATGGAGCTGATCGTGCCCGACGACCAGCTCAGCTTGGCCATCGGTCGCGGCGGTCAGAACGTGCGTCTGGCCGCTCAGCTCACGGGCTGGAACCTCGACATCATCAGCGAGACGCGCCTCAAGACCATGATGGCCGAGATGCGCGTGGACCTGCTGGAGTTCGACGGCATCGACGAGGACATGATCGACACGCTGTTCACGCTTGGCTACAACAAGCTGGAGCACATCGCCCATGGCGAGGTGTCGGAGATGGCGCAGATCCCGGGCTTCAGCACGGTGAAGGCGCAGACCATCATCCAGGCGGCCGAGGCGATCTTGGCGCGTCCCAAGCCGGGCAGCCCCGAGGCGCTCACGCCCGAGGACATCGAGAAGGCCAAGCTGCGCAAGAAGATCCGCGGCGTCGGGCCGAAGATCGTTGAGACGATGTGGGACAAGGGCTACCTGAGCATCGAGCATTTGGTGTTCGCGCAGGACATGAACAAGGTGGCCGCCGACTTGGAGATCCCGTTCAAGAAGGCGCGTCAGATCTGGCACGCGTCGGTCAAGTACATGAAGCAGAACGACGGCCTGAGCGACGAGAACATGGAGGCGCGCAAGGCAGCCTTCTGGGCGCAGCAGGACGTGACCGACGCCTCGCTCAACGGCGAGGAGGGCACGAGCGCCCCTGCGCAGGCCGTGGATATGGGCGAGGACGATCAGTCGGACATTGGCGATGAGCCTGTGGCGAGCGCTGGTGAGGCGGAGAGCGCCGAAGAGGCGGAGAGCGCCGAAGAGGCGCAGCCGACCGAAGAGGCGTGAGCCATTGAGAAGGCGCGCCATGTGCGGCCCTGGCGCTTGGCGCCAGGGCCGCACAAGGCGCGCACCGCGCATGAGGTGAGATGAAGCGAGCAGAG
>CAYXWB010000223.1:0-8848 GCA_964468515.1 uncultured Bradymonadales bacterium
GCTTTGCGAATGGGGTTATCATGACCAAGCTCCGGATACCATCACCAGAACAACATGAGAGCCCGGACGCTGTCTTCCTTGAGGGGATGCTGATGACGCTGCTGATCTGCGGCGTGCTGTGCGTGATCTTGATGAAGACCGTGTTCTTGAGCGGCCCGAGCGAGGCGCAAGCGCCTCAAGGGGTCATCGAGGAGGCGCCCTCCATAGAGATGCAGCTCGCCGCGCGAGCGCAAGCGCTCGCCGCAGGCGACGCGACGGCGTACGACTTCAAGGGGCGCGTGGATGACCTGGAGGCGTCGTTGCGCTATGGGCGGCGCGCGTGGTCGGAGGAGGCGTGCCTCGCGCTCACCGCGATGCACGCCGACCCTGAGGCAGACCCCGAGGTGGTCGCGCGCTTGGACGCAGCGCTGGCGCGCTCGCTGACCACGCCGCGCGCGCGCCAGCACGCCATCGTCTGCCCCGTGCGCGGCTACTTGGATGGGCTCCTCGGTGACGATCCTGCCTTGCGCGCCGCGCTCAAGGGGCTGTGGGATGAGTATAACGCCTTCATGATGACCCCTCAGGAGACGTATTGGCTCACGCAGACGCTCATGCGCACCCGCCAGCGGCCCCAGTCACCTCAGTTCGCCTCATGGTTGCGCCGCTGCGGCATGGAGAACGAGACCCCGCACTGGAAGCACTGTGTCGCGCTCATCCGCCAGCTCACCCCCCAGCAAGGCCGCGACATCTTGGATATGACGGACCTGCATCTGCGCGAGTCGCCGCCCAAGAGCGCGCCTGAGCTGATGGAGCTTGCGGACACGCTTGGCCACGTCGCGCGCTATGGGGAGCCCAACGTGTGGCGCACAGACGAGGCGCAGCGCTGGCCCTCCCATGGGCGCGATATGCGCATCGCCGCGCTGTTCGCGCTGTGTCGTGCCACCAACAGCCCCGATGAGGCGATGGCGAAGGTCGCCGCCGCGAAGCTCTCCTTCGCCATCGGGATGGTCAGCCGCGTGGGGGCCACCGATCTGCCGCGCTGGCGTGAGACGTGCCAGATCGCCTTCGGGCGCCCGCGCCGCGACATCCCCGAGGGCGCCGACGCCGATGGCGTCCGCACCGTGGTGCCCCCTCAAGGCGATCCCATCCGCGCGCTCGCCGTGTGGAGCGGCGTCGCTGGCGAGGCCCCTCGCTATGATTTTCGCGCGGTGATCGACGCGGGCCTGTGCGTCCTCCCGCAAGGCCGCCCCGACTGGGCCTGCGCCGCGCCGCTGTGGCAGCCCAAGGGGGAGTCGATGTTTGAGGAGCTGCGCGACCTGTTCGTGGAGACACGCTACATCGCTTGGGGTGACGAGTGGGTCGAGTCGACGGAGGTGCTGCTGGCTCGCCCCGAGAAGACCTTCCAGCGCGCCCCTGAGCCCGCGCCGCCAGAGGCCCCTGAGGTCGCGCCAGACGACGCGCCTTGAGTGAGCGTCAGCGCGGCCAGCTCGCGCGCAGCGTGAGCTGGCCATCCGGCGCGAAGCTCGCCAGGATCAGGCCGTGGCGCCCCGTCTCAAACACGTCCGCGCCGCGCGCCTGATACCTCGCCACGATCTCCGGGTGCGGGTGATTGTAAGGGCTCGGGCGCGCCGCTGAGGCGATCGCCACGCGCGGCTGGAGCTTGTCCAACAGCGCTGGCGCGCTGGAGGTCTTGGAGCCGTGATGCCCCATCTTCACAAGCATCATCGGTCCGCTTAATGCCGCCAGCAGCCACAGCTCGCCAGCGACCTCCAGATCGCCCGGTAGCAGCGCCCGCGTCGGCCCAACTTGCAACGTGGCGGCGACGCTCAGATCGTTGGCTGAGGCGCCCTCTCCCAGCGGCGGCGCGGCCAACGAGAGGCCCTCAAACAGCGGGTGGGGGGCGAAGTTGTCGCTCGGGGCCAGGGGTGCGTCGCGCGCGCCGACCTCGCGCATCACCGCCCGCAGCGCCATCAGCGCGGGGTCCTCACCCGAGGTCGCGTGATACAAGAACTGCGCAGGGGGCGCCTCACGCGCGATCGCGTGGAGGCCCGCCATGTGATCGAGGTCCGGGTGGGTGAGGATCACCGCGTCGAGCCTGTGCACTCCAAGCCAGCGCAGATACGGCGCCACGATCCGCTCGCCAGGGTCTGGCCCCATGCGCGCGCCGCCACCATCGATCAAGACCACGCGCCCGTCAGTCCAGGTGATGAGCGTGGCGTCGCCTTGGCCCACGGGCAAGAAGTGGAGGGTGGTGGGCGCGTGGTGCCTGTGCCACGCGCTGGGTAAGAGCAGCGCGCCGATCAGCAGCGCGAGGCCGCCCAAGCGCGCGGCCTTGTGCCAGGGGCCTAAGCACAACATCGCCGCCGCGCCGAGCGCGACCTGCGCGGCTAAGCCGATGTGGCCTGGGCGCCAGATCATGCCAGGCAGCGCGGTGATGGCGTCGCAGGCGCGGCCTGTCAGCAGCAAGAGGTCCGCGCCCGCGCCCATCAAGGGCGCGCCGAGCGCGGGTTGCACCAGCGCGAGGGTGGCGCCGAGCGCGGTGAGCGGGAAGATCAGCAGCGACACGAGCGGGATCACCAGCAGGTTGAGCATCAATCCGGCGGTGGGGATCTCAGCGGTGAGGCTCAAGGTGGCGGGCAAGACGCCGATGAACGCGCCCAGTGACAGCCACGCGGTGTGCAGCGCGCGCGAAGCGCGCGTCTGCGTCAGCGGATCGCGCCAGCGGCGCGGGCAGCCCTCATGCGCCAGCAGCAGGCCCGCGGTGGCGCTGGCGCTGAGCTGCAGTCCAGGCTCTAACCACATGGCTGGGCGCCAGCAGCTCACCGCGATGATGACGCAAGCCAGCGCGTCGAGCGCGCTGAGGCGTCGACGCAAGGGCGCGCCGCCGAGCACGAGCGCGGCCATCGCCAGCGCGCGCCGCGCGCTCAAGGGCGCGCCGATGGCGAGCACATAGGCGCCCAGCGCGACGAGCACCAGCGGCCCCACCAGGCGCTTTCGCCCCAGGCTCGCCAGCGGGCCGCCGCCCAGCACCAGGGCTGCGGCGCAGATCCACCACAGCGTGGCGGCCAGCGCGCCCACATGCAGCCCAGAGATGGCGAGCACGTGGGCCACGCCCGCGCGTGAGAACGCGCGCCGCGTAGCGTCATCGACGAGTTCTTGGCTGCCCACCGTGAGCGCGAGCGCGAGGCCGCCGCGCGTGGCGCCGAGCGCGCTGAGGGTGTGCTGCTCCAGCGCGACGCGCCGCGCGATGAGCGCGCGGCTGACGCTCGGCGCGCCGCGCACAAGCGTCTCGACCTCGGCGTCGGCGCGAAGCCTTGCGCCCAAGCCGCGCGCGGCCATGACGCGGCGTCGGTCGCGCTCGTGCGGCAGCGCGGGCGGCGCGAAGCCCTGTGTGACGCCGCACACGCGCAGCTGATCGCCTGGCATCGGCGCCTGCGGCGCATAGGGCGCGTCGATCGTGACTTGGAGCGGCGGCTCATCGGGCGGCTTGAGCGTGACACGCCAGCCTTGAGGCAAGGTGCGCGGCCCCTCGACGACCTCACCGACGACGCAGCGCTGCGCGCGCGCTTGGGTGAGCGGCGCGGGGGGCGGCTGCCACGCGAGCGAGAGCGTGGCCAGTGAGACGCCCAAAGCGAGCGCCGCCCACCACGCGCGCTGGCGCCACAGCGCGCAAGCGCTGGCGAGAACACCAGGCAGCGCGATCCAGCGCGCGGCGTCCAGCTCAAGCCCGGGCGTCGCGAGCAGCGCGGTGAGGGTGAGGATCATGGCGAGCGCGATGAGACGCAGCGGCGTGCGCATGAGGTGGCTCCGGCCCAGCGGGGTGAGGGGGTGCGCGAGGTGCGCGCGAGCGGCTTCAGAGCGTTATCGGCGCGCGTGGGGTGGGGCGTGCGGCGAGTTTTCCACAAGGTTTTCCACAGGGCCTGAGAGTGGCGAGTGGGGGCGTCGTGGCGGCGCGCGGGTGACAGAGGCCGCGCAGCGGGTTAAGCGGCGATCGAGGATCGACGTTCAAATCAGCGCGCTCGGTGAGGATCGTGGGAAAAAAATCCGTCACGGCGTTGTTTCTTGATGCGAGTCCGGGACGCGCATGATAACCCATCCGCCCTCACCCTGTGGAAAACCTTGTGGAAAACTTATCGACCCCGCGCGGCGTGACGCGAGCGAGCGGCGCATGGGCGCGCGCTGGTGTGCGAGGGCACACGCGAGGCGCGCGCTGGGGCGTGGGAAGAGGCTTCAGATCGGCGGTGGGATCTGTTATGGAGGTGCGTCCGACGCGCCTCACCTACGACGCGTGTCATGCGCGCGCGCGTGATTAGCTTGTGGCGCCAACGCGTCACAAGCGCGCTTATGCGCGTCCTGTGATAAGTTAAGAAGTTACACCACGCGCTGAGGGGTTGCCCTCGCGGCGCGTCAAGATTGGTCACGCGGGTCATCACTGGCCGCGCGCAGCATGTGGAACGCAACCGATGCTCAAGCTCATCACCAAGGTCTTCGGGTCAGCCAACGAGCGCTACATCAAGCGCGTCCAGCCGGACGTCGCGAAGATCGCGAGCCTTGAGGCGTCCATGGTCAAGCTGTCCGATGACGAGCTGCGCGCCCAGACCGCGCGCTTTCGCGAGCGGCTGGATCAGGGCGCCTCGCTAGATGACCTGAAGCATGAGGCGTTCGCCACCGTCCGCGAGGCCGGCAAGCGCGTGCTCAACATGCGCCACTATGATGTGCAGATGATCGGCGGCATGGTGCTGCACGAGGGCATGATCGCGGAGATGCGCACCGGTGAGGGTAAGACCCTCGTCGCTACGAGCCCCCTCTACCTCAACGCCCTCGCCAGCAAGGGCGCTCACCTCGTCACCGTCAACGACTACCTCGCCTCGCGTGACGCCGAGTGGATGGGCCGCATCTACAAATTCTTGGGCCTGTCGGTCGGCATCATCGTGGCCAACATGTCCGATCAGGAGCGTCGCGCGGCCTATGCCAGCGACATCACCTACGGCACCAACAACGAGTTTGGCTTCGATTATCTGCGCGATAACATGAAGTACAGCTTGGGCGAGATGGTGCAGCGTGAGCTGAACTACGCGATCGTGGATGAGGTGGACTCGATCTTGGTGGATGAGGCGCGCACGCCGCTCATCATCAGCGGTCAGGCGCAGCAGACCACCGACATGTATCATCGCGTCAACGACCTCATCCCGTACCTGCGTCGCGATGAGGACTACCTGGTCGATGAGGAGAACCGCTCGGTGACGCTCACTGACAGCGGCATCGATCACATGGAGCGTCGCCTCAAGCTCGACAACCTCTATGACACGCGCCACATCGAGTACATCCACCACATCAACAAAGCCTTGCAAGCGCACACGCTCTATAAGCGCGATGTGAACTACATGGTGAAGGAGGGTGAGGTCGTCATCGTCGATGAGAACACCGGTCGCCCGATGGATGGGCGGCGCTGGTCCGATGGCTTGCACCAAGCGGTGGAGGCCAAGGAGGGCGTCGAGGTTCAGCAGGAGAGCCAGACGCTCGCCACGGTGACCTTCCAGAACTTCTTCCGCATGTACACCAAGCTCGCCGGCATGACCGGCACCGCCGAGACTGAGGCCGAGGAGTTCCACTCCATCTACAAGCTGGACACGATGGTGATCCCCACCAATCGCCCCATCCAGCGCATCGACCTTGATGATGTGGTGTACCGCTCGTTCCGCGAGAAGTTCGAGGCGATCGCGGAGCAGATCGAGGAGGCCTACGCCAAGGGCCAGCCGGTGCTCGTGGGCACGACCAGCGTGGAGAAGTCGGAGGGCTTGAGCAAGCTGCTCGATCGCAAGAAGATCCCGCACGCGGTGCTCAACGCGAAGTACCACGAGCGCGAGGCCGCGATCGTGGCGCAGGCGGGCCGCAAGGGCGCCATCACCATCGCCACCAACATGGCCGGTCGCGGCACCGACATCTTGCTCGGCGGCAACCCCACCTTCTTGACCGATGAGGAGGTCGGGCCTCCGGAGATCCCGCCGGGCGCGTCTGAGGTGGATCTGGAGCAGTATTACACCCCGATCTACAAGCGCACGCTTGAGAAGTTCCGCGCGCAGTGCGCCGCAGAGCGTGAGGAGGTCCTGAAGATCGGCGGCCTGTGCATCATCGGCACTGAGCGCCACGAGTCGCGTCGCATTGACAATCAGCTGCGCGGTCGCGCGGGCCGCCAAGGCGACCCCGGCTTGAGCCGCTTCTACCTGTCGCTCGAAGATGACCTGCTGCGCTTGTTCGGCGCCGATCGCATCGCCCGCATCATGGACACCCTCCAGATGGAGGAGGGCGTGCCGATCGAGCACCCCATGGTGAGTCGCAGCATTGAGAGCGCGCAGAAGAAGGTCGAGGCGCGCAACTTTGAGATGCGCAAGAGCCTGCTCGACTACGATGACGTCATGGACTTGCAGCGCAAGACGCTCTACTCGCTGCGTCGCAACGTGCTCAAGGGCACAGACGACAAGGGCCGCCGCTTAGGGCCGATGGCGCTGGATCTGTACGAGGACATCGCGCTCGTCATCATCGAGAAGCACGCCCCTCGCCAGACGCGCCCCGAGGACTGGGATCTCAACGCGCTGGCGCTGGCGCTGAGCGAGGTCTTCCATGCGGACTTCGACTTCAGCCAGGCCTATGGCCGTGATGGGGTCGAGTCCTATGTGTGGAAGGTCGTCAGCACCATCTTCAAGGAGCGCAAGGCCGCTTACCGTGAGTATGAGCAGGCCAAGCAGCGCGTCGATGACGCCTCCACCAGCCGCTTCGGGATCTCCTTTGGCGCCCCAGAGCTGAGCGCCGGTGAGCTGAAGCTGTCGCTGTTTGAGTCCGAGCTTCAGAAGCAGTACCTGCGCTCCATTGACACCAACTGGCGCGGTCATCTGCAAGCCATGGAGCAGATGCGCGATGGCATCGGCCTGCAAGGTTATGCGCAGAAAGACCCTAAGAATGAGTACAAGAAGCGCGGCTTTGATCTGTTCAAAGACATGATGGGCACGATCAAGACCAGCGTCGTGGACTTCGTCTCGCACAGCGATCCGCGCAGCCAGCTGCCCGCGCTGCGCGATCTGGAGAGCTTCGACATCTCGTACAACCGCGAGGGCGTCACCGACGACGAGCTGGCTGGCGAGGGTGGCGCTGGCGACGCGGCAGAGGCCGCGCGCTTGGAGCTGCCCAAGGTCGGTCGCAACGATCTGTGCCCGTGCGGCTCGGGTGAGAAGTTCAAGAATTGCCACATGCAGCAAGAAAACCCGCGGCGCCGCTCGCGCCGCGCGACGACTTGAGCATGCGCATCTTCGTCGAGCAGCTGGAGTTCGTCGGCGCACACGGCGTCTATGAGGAGGAGCGGCGCGAGGGGCGACGCTTCAGCGTGGATCTGGCCGCCATCGTGCCAGACGCCGAGCGCGCGGGTGGCTCCGACGCGCTCGGTGACACGCTCGATTACCGCGACCTCGCCACCCTCATCCTCGACGTCGCCCGAGGCGACTCCTGCGCGCTGGTCGAGCGGCTCGCCGCGCAGATCCTCGACCGGCTGTTCGACGCGCACGCCAGCGTGAGGTCAGCCGAGGTCACGATCCGCAAGTTCGCCACGGGCGTGCCCGGTGAGCCGCGCTGTGTGGGCGTCAGCTTGAGTCGTCAACGTCAGGAGCGAGATCATGTTTGAGCGTAGCGGGCTTCACGTCTTCTCGATCGCGCGCGTGCCCGTGTCTGTGTCGTTCGGGTTCGCGCTGATCGCCGTCTTCATCATGATGCGTCAAGGCATCACGATGGGCGCGCCGTTTATGGCCGCGCTCGCGCTATCAGTGCTAATCCATGAGTTTGGCCACGCGGCGGTGTGCAAGCGCTACAACCTGGAGCCGTCGATCTTGCTGCACGGCTTCGGCGGCTTGTGCTTCCACCAAGAGGCCTCCACCGATGGGCGCGACGCGCTGATCGTGGTGATGGGGCCGCTGGTGGAGATCATCGTGGGCGTCATCGCGCTGGCCGGGCTGATGCTCGCGCCCGAGTCGATCTGGGGCTTAAACAGCGCCATGATCGTCGCCAACCGATTCTTGAGCGCGTTCGCCTGGATCAGCATCATCTGGGGCGTCGCCAACTTGGTGCTGCCGATCTGGCCGCTCGATGGGGGCAAGCTGTTTCACCTGCTGCTGCGCCGCTTCACCTCCGCCGACAAGGCGGCGCTGTGGACGCTGCGCGTGAGCATGGCGGTGACCATCCCGCTGACCATCGCCGCGCTCTACTTTGGGCAGTTTTTTGTGGGGATCGTCGCGTTCTTCCTGATCATGGAGAACTACAACGGGCTCAAGAGCGGGGCGCCGCTGGTGGGGCGCGGCGGCGCCAAGGCGGTGGTCAAGCCGCTCGATCCGTTCAGCCGCGAGCTGCTCGACGAGGCCGAGGACGCGCTTCGCGAGGAGCGCTGGCGCGACGCCGCGCGCCTGTGTCATCAGGTGCGCGCCCACGGCAAGTCACTCTCAGGCAAGAAGCTCGACCGCGTGTGGGAGATCCTCGCCATCGCCACCACCGAGCTTGGTGAGTATGAGGAGGCGACGCACTACATCAAGCGCGCGCCCAAGTCCGACGCGGTGCGACGCGCCCAGCGCATCTGCCAAGAGCACCTCGACGCCCCCGCCCCCTGACAGCGCCGAAGGCGCCGCTCGCTCAAGCGATGCGGCGCACCCTCACTCCCAGCCCGCTCCCACACAACCTCCCGCACCACACCTCGCGGCGCCTGATTCTAAGCGGGGATCGTCCAAGTTACGCCGTCACTTGCAACCATCGGCGCTGACTGACGCTTTGGCGAGGTGCGCTTTTTGGCGCATCATGCGCCGCGCGGGTGCCGATAACCTCCCTGTCACGACGC
>CAYXWB010000224.1:0-8847 GCA_964468515.1 uncultured Bradymonadales bacterium
GGGCTTGCCCGTGGCCGCCTCCTCGGCGCTGGCGAGGTCATCAACGATCTCGGCGGGCAGCCCCGACGCGCGCAAGCGCGCGCAGAGCGCGCGCGCCTCGTGAGGCGACAGATCGGCCTCGACGGTCACAGGGCCGCGCGCCAGGAGCTGGCGCAACGCCTGCGGCGTCGCGCCAAGCTCATGGGACAGCGCCAGCGCGAACGCCTCATCTTGTGAGGGGAGCCCGGCGGGCCGGACTACGACGGCGTGTCTCATACGGGCTCTGCGTCGTGGTGAGCGCTCAGGGCAGGATCTCCAGCGAGGAGAGCTGGCCCATGAGCAGGTCCATGGTCATGTTAAAGTTATCACAATAGGTCCACACCTGCTCCCCTGTGGGGCGCACGCGGGTGACGACCTCGTACAGTCCTGCTGCGGGCATGCTGATGTAAGCGGGCGCCTCATACTCATAGTTGTTGATGTTGCTCGGGTTCACCCGAGCAAAGGGCATGGTGCGCCATGTGTAGTTGCCCATGAGCGCGGGGTTGACGCCGACCTCACCATAGCCGATCTCGACCTCAAGCTGGGCAGCATTCGCGCCCCCATTGTCACCCTCAGTGACCCCCGCTTGGTAGACCTCCATGGTGAACACGGGCTCATCAGGATCCGCGGGCGCCTTGATGACGCTGCCTTGGAAGATGTGGCAGTAGTTGATCATCGGCGGCGCGCTGGCGCTGACGCGCAGCACACCTGCGGCGCGATCATCATAGACGCCGCCAGCCGTGCCCGTGTTGGTGAGATCGCAGGAGCGGAAGGTCTGGCCACCGTCCGCGCTGAAGCGGAACAGGAACTTCAGCTCGCCAGCTTGCATCGGCGTGTAGGTGGCGGTGAACTCATCGCGCGCCTGATTCACGAAGTCGCCCGTGGTGTTGAGCGTGGCGGGGAGCTTCTCAAACAGCGCGCCTTGGGTGGCAGGATCGGCGCTGGCGGGGCCGACCCAGAGAGAGGCTGCGAGTGAGGCGTCGCCGTCGCTGGTGTCAGTGATGCCGGCCTCAAAGACGGTGCCGTAGAAGGTGACGGGCTGGCCGACGACCGCGTCGGTGATGACGGCGGGGAACTGGATCGCGCACTGATCAGGCAGGTTGACCGTCTGCACGGTGAGCTGGCCGCGCTGCGCGACGGGGATAGTGTCAGGATCGGCTGCGGGGCCAGCGAGGCCGCACCAAGTCCAGGGCGCGCTCGCGTCGAGGCGGAACCTGTAGAGGTAGCCGAAGCTGCCCTCATTGGCGGGCGACAAGGTGGCCGCGTGACGATCATTGGCGAGGTCGTTGGGGTTGAGCCCGTCAGCGTCTTCAAGATAAGGCGCGCTCACGATGGCGGTCCACGCAGACGGGTCCACGTCGGCGGGCCCCCAGACGACCTCAGCGAGGATGCCCGCGCCAGCCCCGACGCTGTCGGTGATGCCTTGAGCGTAGGTCAGCCCGCGCAGCGGGGCGGTGGCGACGCCAGGGCGCGTGGTCAGCGTGGGGGTCTCGGTGAGGCAGTAGCCGATGGTGGGGGTGGGCTCAGCGACGACCTCCAAGACGCCCGCTTGGGCAGGATCAAAGGGGGAGTCAGCGCCGTGGCCGTCAAGGTCGCAGTAGAACCAGTCCGCGTCACCCGCGACGCGAAAGCGCGCGACATAGCGATAGTCGCCCACGTCGGCGGCGGTGAGGGCTGCGGCGTACTCGTCATTGGCGCGATCGCCGCCTGCGAGGCCGTCCCGATCGGCGGTGTAGCTCATGGGGACGAAGTCAAAGTCAGCGACATCATCGGCAACGCCGCCCAAGCCAAGCTCGGCCTCCAACCCTTGGCCTTGCCCCTCACCGGGGGTGATGCCTGCGGCGTTGACGACCGCGTAGATCGGAGCGCTCGCCGCACCGGGGCGAGCTTGCAGAGGGCTCTGGGGGGCGAGCTGACAGTAGCTGATGCTGGGGGCGGTGACGGTGATGGTGCCGAGCTGATCCTCGCTGACGCCGTTCTCACTGCCGTCAAGATCGCAGAAGGTCCAGTCGGGATCGCCTGAGCGGCGCACGCGCGCGGCGTAGCGGAAGGTGCCAGCGGCGGGCAGCGTGAGGGTGCCCTGGTACTCGTCGTTAGAGCGATCGCCTGGAGTGAGGCCGTCCAAGTCGACGTTATAGCTCATGGTGCTGTAGGTGAAGTTTTGCGCGTTGGCGCCCATGCCGTAGCCCAGCTCCACTTGCAAACCATCGCCTCGGCCGAGCCCCTGTGTGACGCCATCCACGAAGACGACCGCATAGATGGCTGGGGAGGGCGCGCCCGCGCTGGCTTGCAGGCCGGGCTGCGGCTGGAGGTTGCAGAAGATGGGGGTGACGACGCCACCATCCGTATAGGTGAAGCCGCCCGAGAGGGTGGCCTCAGCGCCGCCGGTCACGCGGACGGTGACATCGACGGGGCCAAGATCCCCTGCGGGGCTCGTGGCGCGAAGCTGGCTTGCGCTCAACACCTCGACGCCGGTGGCCTGAGTGGCGCCGAACAAGACCTGCGCGCCGGGGGTGAAGCCCGCGCCGGAGAGGGTGACGACGGTGCCACCATGGATAGAGCCGCTGCGCGGGTTGAGCGAGGTCAGCGCGACCGTGGTGGTCGGCGGCTGATCCACGGGTGTGTCTGCCGGGCTGTCAGGGTTGTCGAGATCGGGGGTCATATCTTGGACTGGCGGGTTAGGATCTGGATCCTCCTCGCTGGGACAGCCCGTGGTGATGATTGAGAGTGAGAGGATGAGCCCGAGGCCCATCCAGCGCGAGGTGTGTTTCATGGCGGCGCCCTCCATCAAGAGCCGTGACGTCATCGAAGCCGATCTCATTTGTCCCTGTCACGCGACCGTCATGCAAGGCCATTTTGTCTGACGCGCTGTGCAGCGCGTGTGTGTCAGGCGTGAGCGCGGTGTGCGTGAGCGGAGCGTGCGTGATGAGGGCCAGATGACGGTGGCGTGTTGATGCGCGCGCGGGCTACAGGCTACAGTGGCGCGCTGCGCGCATCGCGCACCTTAAAATAAGCAGTGAAGACGCGATCGCCTCAGGCGCTCGCCACAACGGTAAAAGAAGACGATGAAGATTCATGATATTGAGCGCCACCTGATCGATCTCAAGGACCTCGCGTTGAGCGCGCATGAGGTGGATCAGGCGCAGCGTGAGGCGATCCTGCTGGCTGATGCGCCCAACCCCGAGCTTGGCGATCGCGGCTTCCCGGTGTTCGCGCTGGCGCGCGCCATGCGCAAGGGGCCACCTCAGATCGCGCAGCAGCTGGCTGGCTGGCTCAATGAGCGCATCAGCGATGATCCGCTGGTGGCGCGCGTGATCGCCGCAGGTCCCTATGTGAACTTCACGCTCAAGCCGCAGGCGGTGCATCAGATCACGCTCACCCAGGCGCTCAGCGAGGGCGACGCGTTTGGATCAGGTGGTGCGAGCGCGCCACAGCGCTGGATGATCGAGTACTCCGCGCCCAACACCAACAAACCCCAGCACTTAGGCCACGCGCGTAACAACCTGCTGGGGCACTGCGTGGCGAACATCCTGGCGTTTGCGGGCCACGAGGTCACGCGCGTCAACCTCATCAACGATCGCGGCATCCACATCTGCAAGTCGATGCTGGCCTATGAGCGCTTCGGCGCTGGCGAGACGCCCCAGTCGAGCGGGATGAAGGGCGATCATCTGGTGGGCAAGTATTATGTGGTGTTCAACACCAAGCTCGACGCTGAGTACGCCGCATGGCAGCGCAGCGACGCGGCCAGTGAGAGGCTGTCGCAGTGGCTCGACAGCGACGCGGGCCAGCGCGCGCGCAAGGAGCTTGGCGACGCAGCCAGCGATGAGGCGCTGCGCTCAAGCTTCTTCAAGGCTTATGGCGACGCCTACTTCAACAATGAGAGCGCGCTCGGCCAAGCCGCGCGCGCGATGCTGGTGGCCTGGGAGGCGGGCGATGAGGCCGTCATCAACCTCTGGCGGACCATGAACGGCTGGGTCTTCGCGGGCTTCGATCAGACCTACGCGCGCATGGGCGTGCGCTTTGACAAGGTCTACTACGAGAGCCAGACCTACAAGCTGGGCAAGGAGCTGGTGCAGCAGGGCCTACAAGATGGCCTGTTCGAGACGATCGAGGGCGGCGCCATCGCCTGCGACCTCGCCAAGATCGGCATGCCCGGCTCGCACAAGGTGCTGCTGCGCGGTGACGGCACGAGCGTCTACATGACGCAGGATCTGGGCACCGCGCTGTCGCGCTTTGACGCGTATGCGATCGAGCGGATGGCCTATGTGGTGGGCGATGAGCAGCAGCACCACTTCAAGGTGCTGTTTGGGATCCTCTCCCTCATGCGCCCCGCCCTCCAAGGCGCGCTGACGCACCTGTCTTATGGCATGGTGGAGCTACCCGATGGGCGCATGAAGTCGCGCACAGGGCGCGTGGTGGACGCGGACGACCTGATGAGCGGCTTGGTGGAGCTGGCGCGCGAGCAGATCATCGCGCGTGATGCGACGCTCGATGACGCGGCGCAGGCCGAGCGCGCCGAGGCCGTGGGCCTGTCCGCGCTGAAGTATTATCTGCTCAACTTCAACCCCGCCACGACCATCAAGTTCAACCCCGAGGAGTCGCTTGAGCCGACGGGGCGCACGGGACCCTACCTGCTCTATACCTACGCGCGCATCCAGTCGATCGCGCGCGAGCTTGGCGGCTGGCCCAAGCTTGATGAGGCGGCCACGCGCGAGGCGATCGCGGCCTTGGGCAGCGCGCCCGAGCAGGAGGTCTTGCACAAGCTGCGCGCGTGGCCGCACCTGATGGACGTGGCCGCGCGCGACCTCGATCCGAGCAAGGTCACGGAGGCGCTCTGGCAGGTCGCCAAGGCGTTCAGCACGCTCTATAATGATCGCGATCATCGGATCAAGGCCATCGAAGGGCCGCGTCGCGACGGCCTGCTGCTGCTGTGTCAAGCCGTCGCACACGCCCTAGCGACGGGGCTGCGTCTCTTGGGCATCTCGCCGATCGACCGCATGTAATCCAGGCTTTGCGCAGGTTTGCCGTCACATCGTGGCCGTGGTGGGCATGGCGCGCGCAGTGAGACAGACGCATGACCCTCTACGATCTGCTCACGCGCGGGCTGGCGCTCGCGCGTGAGCTCTACTTTCGCGACATTCAAGCGGTGGGGATGGACAACATCCCTACCGAGGGGCCGGTGATCTTCGCCGCCAACCACCCCAACTCCATCATGGACACGGTGCTCTTGGCGACGCAGACGCCGCGTCGCATCCACTATATGGCGCGCAGCGGGCTGTTCAAGAACCCGGTGGTGGCCGCAGTGTTTCGCGCGTGCGGCGTGATCCCGCTGTATCGCGCGCAGGACGGCGGCGACATGAGCCAGAACGAGTCGAGCTTTGAGGCGGCGTTTGAGCTTTTGGGGCGCGGCGACTGCTTGGGGATCTTCCCTGAAGGCCAGAACTCGCACGAGCGGCGCGTGCTGGAGCTGAAGACGGGGGTGGCGCGCATCGCGCTCGGCGCGGAGGCCCGTGCGGACTATCAGCTCGGCGTGGTGGTGATCCCGGTGGGCTTGAACTTTGAGCGCCGCGACCAATTCTTGACCTCCGTGCTGATGCGCTTTGGCGAGCCGATCCCGGCGGCGCGCTGGGCCGAGCAGCACCGCGAGTCACCGCGCGAGGCGGCGCGCGCGATGACCGACGCGGTGCAAGACGCGCTGCGCGAGCAGGCCACCCACATCGACGACGATCGCGCCGCCGCCTTGGCCGAGCTGATGGTGCAGATCGCAAGCGGCGAGCTGCTGACGCAGCTGGCCGATGAGGGCATCAGTGAGGCGCGCGCGCGCAGCGCGCTGGGGCGCCTCCAGCAGCTGGTGATCGCCAGGATCAAGGCGCCCTCGGGGGAGCGCGAGGCGCTAGAGCAGCGCTTTCGGCTGCGCCAAGTGTGCGCCGACGCGCTGATGTATCATGAGGCGCATCACGCCGCCGAGGCGCAGCGGGTGCGACAAGCCGCCGCGCGCTATCAGGATCACTTGGCGCAAGTGAGGCTGCGTCACTCGTTCGCGGATCGGCACCCGGTGATGCTGTCCACGCGCAAGGAGGCGATCAAGCTGACGGCTTATGCGCTGGGCCTGGGCCTGCCCGCCGCCTGGGGCCTGATGCACAACGCCCCACCCTACCTGCTCACCTGGCTCGCCGCGCGACGCGCGCCCGATGAGGCGATGCGCGCGATCACGGGGTTCTTGGTCGGGATGCTGCTGTTCGGCGTGTGGTATGCGGGGATCGGGGCGTGGCTGCACTGGATAAGCGGCGAGCGCTGGCTGGTGGTGATCCCGTATGTGCTGATGATGCCAGTGACGGGCTACCTGACGCTGCGCTATCGGCGCCAGCTGGCGATCTACCGCGACCGGATCTTGGTGCGCACGCTGATGCGCACGGAGCGCGCGCTGGTGGAGGCGCTGACGCGCGAGCGCGACGCGCTCATTGAGCGCTTTGAGCAGGTGCTCACGCGCTACCTCGACGCGGTGGAGGCTGGCGCGCTCGGCGAGGATCAGGACGCCGCGCTGTCACGCTATTTGGCGCCTGCACCGGACGCTGGTTTGTCTGGTCAAGGCGCGGCGAGGGGGCTAGAGTCGGGGCCTGATCCCTCTTAGTTAGTCAACCTAGCCGTGATAGCGCGCGTTCACTCAGATGACGCAGCGGCGAGGTGAAGATGTCGCACAGGAGAAAGAATGTCAGGAACGATGTCTGAGAGTCGCAAGCCCACCGCCCTGTTGATGGCCGCCTTCGCGCTGACGCTGTGGGGCTGCCCTAGCAGCAAGCCTGATGACCAGCCCACGGAGAAGCCCGCTGATGGCTGGCGCAGCCAGTCCGTGGCGCTGTCTGTGGAGGGCTTCCAGCTCGCAGGCGGCGAGCGTCAGATGACGAAGTGGTCAGGCAGCGGGGTGTTCGTGGCGCCGGGGGTGATCGCCACCAACGCGCATGTCGCCTCGCGCGCCACGAAGGTCACGGCCACCGATGATAACGGCCGCCCGCACATCTTCACCAAGATCCTCGCCATCGACATGAAGAACGATCTGGCGCTGCTGCAAGCGGACTATGTCGCCAAGGACGTCGAGCCCGCGCGTCGCCTAGAGCGTCCCGCCGATCCCAAGGATCTGCGCCGCACGGAGATCCTCGTGGTGGGCAACACGGGCGGCCTGGGGCTGAGCACCTATGAGGGTCGCGTGGTCAACGTGGTGACCTCGGACGACAGCGAGATCCTGATGCACGACGGTCAGACCGCAGGCGGCTCCTCGGGCGGCCCCGTGTTCAACCGTCAGACCTGGGAGCTTTTGGGCATCAACCGTGGCCGCCTCGACGCGCTGCGCTTCTCGGTGGCGATCCCGGTCTGGTATGTCTCGCAGTGGTTGAGCTCGCACGGCAGCAAGCCCGCCAAAGAGATGGCCACCGCGTTCAACATCACCGGTGAGACGAAGCTCATGAATCAGGTGCAGCGCAAGCTGTGCCTCAACCCCGGCCAAGCGATCGACGTGCCGATGTCGTACTCCAACGGCACTGACTTTGCCGTCATCATCGCGCCCGCCGACGCGCAGCAGCCCATCCTGTACGGGCTGGCGATCAAGAGTGACGCGGGTCAGGGCATGATCGAGTCAGGCAACATCAACCAGATGACGCTGCGCGCGTTCACGACGCCCGTGACAGGCCAGTACATCGTCAAGCTAGGCGTGCCCGCGAACGCGGGCGCGCAGGGCTGCTTCGCGTTCGCCGTGGGCCAGCTCGACTGGAGCGCTCAGATCAACTGAGCGGCGCACATTTTTAGATCCACAGGGGCGCGTGTGGCGTCTTGGTGATGTAGGCGACGCCCACACTGAAGACCACAAACGCACCCCTGACACGATAAAGGACACCCCCCATGAAGCGCATCTCTCACCACATCACTCGCCCCCTGCTCACCCTGTCTCTGTGCGCCGCGATGCTGTCACCGGCGAGCGCGCAGGAGCTGACCCCAGCCAACGCGCAAGGGCAGCTCATCAAGGCCGACGCCAGCCAGCTCGACGCGCTCAAGGTCAGCCGCGTGCAGCCGATGGCGTTCATGGACACCGACAGCGCCGCCACGGTGCGCGGCTCGCTCGGCGCCGTCGCGAGCTTGGAGCGCAGCGATGACGCCATGATCAACGGCCTGCCCAAGCTCACCGCCCCAGCGCAGGCTTCCGGCGATCAGGGCTTCGGCTTTGGCGGTCAGTCTGGCGAGATCGACCTCGTCAGCCTCCAGTACGGCTACATCTTGGGCGTGCTGCCGCTGCTTCGCGCCACCAGCTCCCCTGAGAAGTTCCAGGAGCTGACCGCGCAGCTTGATCAGATGGCCAAGCTGCACGCGCTGTACACTGGCGAGGTCGGCGCCAACGCGCAGCTCCTGGTGGCGAGCGCCAAGGCTGGCGAGGACAACTCCGACGCGTACATGAACCTGCTGCAGAGCGCGACGCGTGGCATCAGCCAAGCCGAGAACGTCGAGGGTGAGCGCCTGCATGGCTACCTGCTGACCGGCATGTGGGCAGGCTTCGCGCAGCTCTCCACGATGGCGGGCGGCAGCAACGCCCAGGTCGCGCAGATCGGCGACGGCATTCAACACCTGCTCATGAAGGACGCCTCCTTTGGCGGCTCCGACCAGCAGCTCGCCGCAGAGGTCAGCGTCATCAGCGGCCAGCTTCGCGGCGACAAGCCCGACACCGAGGCCGTCTCGCGCAGCGTCCAGAAGCTGCTCGCCGTGGGCGCCGACCAGAAGGGCTGAGCGCGAGCAGCGCCGCCGCCAGACGCGACGCGGCCCGCAGCACCTCATGAGGTGCTGCGG
>CAYXWB010000225.1:0-8830 GCA_964468515.1 uncultured Bradymonadales bacterium
CACCTCACCGAGCAGCAGCTTCAGGAGGTTGCCGCGCTGTCTGCGCTTCAGCTTGATGGCCAGACCGTAGACGGCGGCGTCGCCGTCGCCGCCGCCGCCGCGTCAAGGCTTGGGACGCTGGCTCAAGTCTTGTTGCAAGGGGCGCTTATGCGCCCGCAGCTGCTCGCACAGCTGTTGAAGGTGGTCAACACCCAGACCGTGCGCTTTGGCGAGCAAGAGCTTCAGAGGCTGCGCGCGGCCACGCTGCCGGAGGCCAAGTGATGGCGACGCAACTGAAAGCTTCAAAGCTCATGCGGCTTGTGCTCACGCCACTGCAGTGTGCCCAGATCAAGCAGCTCGCCAAGCGTGAGGGCGTCTCTCAAAGGAACATCTTCTCCAAGATGCTCTGCGCCTATTTGGACAAAGTGGAGTGCCTCGACTTAAGCCGCGCGCAAGTGCTTCATCAAAAGCTCATCGTCTCTAAGCGCATCTGGACCCAGTTCTTCGCCGTGCATCTGACGCTCGAAGAGTCTGAGCGGGTCAAAGCGCAGGCTGATCGGCTCGGGATGAACATGACGAAGCTGTGCAGCTCTGCTGTCACCTATTACTTCCTTCAACACCCTGACGCGCCTGCTGCTGATCAGGTGGAGATCGCCATGGCCCTTGAGCTTGAGCATGGCCATGCGAGCGCTTACGTGGCTCGCGAGCAGCTGGCTTATGGCGAGCTCGCGTGTCGCTGCTTAAAGCTTGGGTTTGCCCATGCGTTAGCAGGCGATCTGCCAAGCCTTGAACTTGAGGCGCTAGACATGCAAGAGGCGCTCGTTGTAGCTGCACCGGGCATGGCAAAAAAACGTCGACACGACGTAAAGCTGCCGTGGGCGCTGTGTGAGGAGCTGTTGGCATGGGCGGGCCGTCAGAACTTACAGCCGGAGCGCGTCATTCAACGCCTCTTTGAGCATGGCTTCGCGCTGTTGCTTGGGAGCGAGAATGCGCCCCTGATAAAGCCTCAACCGACGACAAAGTTAAGGGGGAGTCGATGAATCTCAAGATCCCGCTCGCCGCACCGCTCGCCGCGCTGATAACCATCAGCATCTTACCCGCAGGCGTCTATGCGCAAGATGACGCTCAGGACAACGCGCGCGTCGAGGCCGCTGAGCTCTTAGAGCAGGGCTTTAAAGCCTACCTTGGCAAAGATTATCAGGAGGCAGTGCGCACCTTTGCGCAGAGCTACGCGGTGTATCCATCTGCGCTGACGCTGCACAACCTCGCCAAGGCCTACCAGAAGACAGGTGAGCTTAATGCGGCGCTGAGCGCGGCAAAGCGCGCGGCGAGTGAGCCAAGCGAGCCGCTCAGTGAGAAGCTCGCGCAGAAGAACATCGCGCTCATTAGCGAGCTGCAGGCCGAGCTCGACGCTATTGAAGCTGCGCGCTACGAGGACAAGCGCGTCACGTGGGCAAGCTACGCGGGCGGCGGCGCCATGGCTGCGGGCGGTATCGCGCTTGGGATCGCGTTTGGCTATTACGGGCGCTATGCGCGCGGCGAGCTGGATGGTTTCAGCTACGACTCACGCGCCGACTACGAGTTTCAGCGCGCGCGTATCGAGCGCGCGCAGAGCTACGGGCGCGTGTTCATGGGCGTCGGCGCAGGCCTTGTGGCTGCAGGTGCGGGTTTACTTGCCTGGGATCTGCTGACAGTAGAGCAGGTGCTGCGCGAGCAGGAGCAGCAGGGCCTGACGTTGAGGCTTGGTGCCGGGCCAAATGGCATCTCAGTGATGGGGAGGTGGTGAGATGCAGCGCTTAGACAAGGCCATAAAGATGACAGTGATGGGTGGTGGCACCGCGCTGCTGCTTGGCTTGGGGCTTGGTGGCTGTGGCCTTTATGACCCCATCAAGGACTATGAGGGTGTCGAGTGCGGCGAGCCGTGTGGACCGTGTGCGCTCGGAATCTATGACTGCGCCACGGCGAGCTGCTCGTTTGAGGTCGAGGGCGTAAGCTCCCAGGCCAAGTGCGGCGGCGAGGGCGCGCAGGTGCTGTTTGTGGACGGGGCGATGGCAGCAGGTCTGGAAGGCGACGGCTCGCAAATCGCGCCCTTGCCAAGCCTGGATGCGGCGTTGTCGCGACGCCCTGCCCTCATCCTCGCGGCGGGCGCAGCCTCTATGCAGCTTAGCGCGCCCGTGCGTCACCCCGTGACCGTGCTCGGCGGCTTTGACCGCGTGGGCGAGCGCTATCTCATCAACCGCGAGCAGCGCCCGCTCATTGAGGGATTCGTGGACAGCGACGGTGATGCGTTTGGGATGCTCGTTGAGAGCGGCGGCGGCGCGCTGACCTTAGAGCGTGTGCGTGTGCAGGCCCCCCCAGCGCGACGCCATAGCTACGGGATCTTGGCCGTGGGCACATCCCTCAAGCTGGTGGATGTCGAGGTGTTCGCAAGCGCTGGCGCACCAGGCGTCGATGGGCGTGCTGGTGCGGCTGGGCAGGCAGGCGGCGCTGGTGAGCGCGGAGGTGTAGGCAGTACGCCCTTGCCCGGCGAGCCTGGTCGCAATGCTGCTTGCTCGACCGGCACCACAGGTGGAAAGGGGGGGCGAGGAGGCACGAAAGGTCCTCAAGGCACCGAACCTGCGCGACCAGGCGAGCACGCTGCTTCAGGCGCGCGCGGTGGGGATGTTCTGACTGCTGGCAGCCCAGGTGAGGATGGTGCCATGGGAGAAGATGGCGCTGACAGTGGTGCAAGCGCAGTTGTCGGCACGCGCTGGTCCTTTGGCGCAGCAGCTCGCGCTGGGACGCAAGGTAGCGCAGGCGGTGGCGGCGGCGGCGGCGGTGGTGCGGGAGTGCGCTCAAGCGCTGCGACCGGCGAAGGTGGCGGCGGCGGTGGTGGTGGCGGCGGCGGTTGCCCTGGCATGGGTGGAGAGCCTGGCATCTCGGGCGGCTCAAGCTTTGGTGTCATGGCGATCACCAGCTCGCTCGCGCTCTTTACCAGCCGCGTCGTGAGCGCGGCGCCTGGACGCGCCGGGCGAGGTGGCGCTGGGGGCGTTGGCGGCACGGGCGGTGCTGGTGGGATCGGTCAAGACGGAGTGAATGCCGCTGCTGCGAGCGGTCGCGGTGGTGATGGTGGCCGAGGCGGTGATGGTGGGCGCGGCGGTGACGGCGCAGTTGGGCTGTCGGTCAGCATCTACTGCCAGCAGTCGATGCTCGCTCAAGATGAGGCAAGCCAGCTGCTCTTTGAAAGAGGTCAAAGCGCCCAGAGCGCGGCGACACTAGGATGTGGTCAGTAACAAAACCAACACAAGCAAGTGAGTCTAAAAGATGAACAAGTCAAAGTGGATAGCAGTAGTGTTCATGGGCCTGAGCGTGGCAGCCTGCGGCGGGGACGAGCCGGGCACCAACCCTCCCGGCACAACGCCTGATGACATGCAGGCGGACGTGGTAGATGAGACGCCTGATGCGCCTGATACACGGCCTGACATGACGGACGCACAGCCTGACATGTGCACCCCTAGAACCTCGTGTGAGGACGCTTGCGGGCGTCTTGATGATGGCTGCGGCGGGACGCTGGAGTGCGGCGCCTGTGATTGCGTCAATGGGACGCCGACTGTGCCGACTTGCGGCCAGTGCGGTCTGGGGACAGCGAGCTGCGACGCCCAAGGCGTGCGCTCGTGTACTGAGCCACCATCTATCCCAGGGCTTGATGGGCTTGATGCTGAGGCGTGTACGTCAGCGCTGCTCTATGTGGCTGTAGGCAGCGGCAGGGAGGACGGGACCCGCGAAGCGCCCTTCAAGTCGATTGAAGCAGCTCTCGCCGCAGCTGCGCAGACGTCCAAGGTGAAGGCGATCCTCATTGGCGGCGCCAACGAGTATGCCTCCGCCTCGGGTATCATGGTGCGCGAGGGTGTGAGCCTCATCGGTGGCTGGGATGCGAGCTGGGCTGTGAGCGCGGACAGCCGCCCGATCATCAAATCGAGCGCGACGTTCGATAACGGCGACGTCTTCGGCGTGGCCGCGCGCGACATTGTGCGGCCGACGTTGCTTCACAATTTGATCATCCAGACGACTGATGCTCAGCAGCCTGGCGCATCCAACTACGCGCTCCACGCGGTGAACGCGGGAGGGTTGCTGCTGAAGCATCTGCGCATCACGGCTGGCGCTGGCGGTAACGGGATTGATGGTGAGGCAGGACTGACAGGGATGAATGGGAATCCAGGCGATGATGCACCTGTCATTGCGTGTCTTGATAATCCCAATATCAGATATTGGGGTGGTTCAAACCAGGCCTGTACTCCTCAGGCGCAGTGTGAAGGCGGCATGAGCGGCATTGGTAAAAACGCGTTTTTCGGAGCGCTATCAGGATTAAACGCACCTTCTGGTGCACTGGGGGGCGCTGGCGGTGCTTCTCTTGGGAGCCCTTCAGGTCGTGACGGAGCTCCTGGCGTGGCTCTAGGCCCTGGTGGTGCTCCAGGTGCTGGCGGCCTTAGCCAAGGTCAAGTGAACGATGGACTTTGGACAAATCAAGGTCATGGCGGCGATGGGACAAGGGGGGCTAATGGGGGTGGCGGCGGTGGCGGTGGCGGTGCTTTAAAGGGCCTGACGATCAATGCCACCACCGATTGCGCTGCTAACGGTGGCGGTAGCGGCGGTGCCGGTGGTCAGGGCGGAGCTGGTGGTAAAGGCGGCACTGGTGGCGGTGCGTCATTTGGCCTGTTTTTGGTGGAGAGCAACCTAACGCTTGAGCAAGTGACCGCACTTGCTGGCTTTGGCGGCGTAGGCGGTAAAGGTGGGACAGCCGGAGCTGGCGGCTTAGGCGCCCGAGGTGGGCGCGGTGGGACTCAGGTGAGGCGCGATGGCGTGGTGTATGCGTCGCCTTCTCGCGGCGGCGACGGTGGCGCTGGCGCCGCAGGGCTTCTCGGTGGTCATGGCGGTGGCGGTGCAGGTGGCGCAAGCTATGGCGGTTACTGCCACAACAGCGACATCACAGTGATCACCAACACCGCGTCTTTCCTGGCTGGAGGGAGTGCTTTTGGAGGGACCTCTCTTGGCATTGCTGGCGCGGATGGCGTGTCAATCGATCAGCATCGCTGCCTGTGATATCAGGCTAGACTCTTGAAACAAGAAGGGCGCGTGGTCATCGATCACGTGCCCTTTCCTTATCGCTCGCGCTCGCCCATATCGCGGCTGCGGGTGCGCGGGTTCAAGCCCTCATGCTCGCGCAAGCTCGCCACCTGATAGCGCGCGCGCTCGGCGTCCAGCTCGCCACCTTTGCCCCAGGCGTAGTCCACGCAGCGGCGCGCGTAAGCCTCGCGGTCTTGATGTGTTGTGGGTGAGTGCGCCGCGACGAGCTGGACCACCTCATCTTGACCATGACCCGTGACGCGCAGCCTGGAGGCGATCATCGCGTCGATGCGCGAGGCGTCGGCCGGCCTGCCCTCAATGGCCAGCGTGTGTTGGCGGTGCATGTCATAGAGCGCTTTGCCTTGAAGCGGCCCATCAAGCCTCTGAGCTTCGGGCGCGCGCGCCTCAACAAACCGGGTGCTCGGGGCGTCGGCGCGCGAGGGCGCGCCGCGCTCCTGCTTCTGTCGTGCCTGCTCAGCGGCGATGGCTGGTTGCAACTCGGGGTTTGTGATCTGGATGCGGTGTCTGACGGCGAGCTCGATGGCGAGCTTCTCAAACGCCTCGGTGCCGCTGATGGTGATCTTGCCGCCGTGCTTCTGCGCGCCGAGCTGCATGGCAGCGAGCACGCTGTCTGCGCGCAGCTCATGCACGTCAACGCGCGGTCCAAAGTCGATGAACGCGGCGGGCGCGCCTGGCGGTGCGCCATCACGCACATAGCTCACCGAGCGACTGCCAGGGCGCAGCTGGGCGCTGTAGGCGCGCAGGTCTTCCGCTGAGCGTGTGCCAGGACCGATCATGCCGGGCTCGCTCTCGCGCCAGCGCCAGGCGGTGGCGTGGTCGGGGCCGCGCGAGGTCTGCTGCTCACGTAGCCACTGCTCAAAGCTCATGCTCGGCGCGGTGCGCGCGGCGCGCAGCCTCTCGCGCTCTTGCTGTTGCTGATCCCTCAAGTCGAGCTTTTGCTTGGCGTGCTCGGCGCCGAGCACACTGCGCAGCGCGTCGCGCGCAAGCCCTGCCCCCTGCCAGTCGCGCCCCTTGAACGCGCGCTCGCGCTCGGCTCGTTGGGCGTCGCGAAGCGCGTCGCGCTGCTGTTTGTGCAGCTGCCCAAGCTGCTGCTGCTGGGCCTTGAATGCCTTGCGCGCGACGAGCTGCTCATCGCGGTAACGCTCCCACTGAGGGTTGACTCGCTTCACAAGAGGCTGCGTCGCGTCGCGCGGCGCGATGGCAAGCTTTGGGTCGCGCGGCGTGTAAGGTCCAAGGCGCGCCTCCAGCTTGGCAAGGCTTGATTGGCGATCCACTGAGCTCGCCTTGACGCCGACTTCACCTACAAAGATCGTGGCGCCTGAGCCTGTCTTCTCATAGCGCATGCCTTTTGTTGCGAGCTTCGTGTGCAGCTCGCTCCATGAGCGCGCTTCACGCAAAAGCTTCGGCGCCTCCTCCTTGGCTTGCCTGATGGCGCTCTTCTCTCCGGTGTATTGCTCCATGTCGCGGCGCGCGGTCGGCACGGCGACGGGCGCGGGTATATCGCGCTGGCGTTTGACGACTTCGCCTTTGGCGTCGATCTCAAAGCGTGCGCCGCGCTCGCTCTGCCATCCCTGCGAGTGTTCGATCTTGGCGACGGCGCGCGCGGCGAGGTCATACTCAAACGAGGGACAGGCGAGCTTGTATGTCTCTGGGTGGACGCGGTTGATGGCGATGTGCATGTGCACGTTGTGCGTGTCTTGATGCACCGCCCAGATGGCCTGGTGGTCTTGCATCCCAAGCTCTTTCATCAGCAAGCGCGCGGCTTGGTCGGCCTGCTCGGGTGTGGGTTGCTCGCCCTCGCGCCAGCTTATCAGCCAGTGCGCCATCGGGTTGGGCGAACGCACGCCCTCCTCGGCAAGCGCCACCATCTCGTGCTGGCGCGTCTGTTCGCCCTCGAAGATGAAGTTGTCCGCGCCGACATGCAGCACGCTCTCATCCTCGCGGTTGGCGCGCGTGATGTAGTTGGTGAGATCTCTGACGTGCGCTGATCGCGCCTTCTTGGTGGTGAACGGGATCTTCTTAGCGATCACGACGTGCTCCGTCGCTTGGCTCGGTTGGGCCGCTGCTGAAAGACTTGCCCGTCAAAAGCGAACAGCGCGCCGGGCTCGTCTTGCCAGCCTTGCAAGTGCTCGATCTTGGCGATGGCGCGCGCTGCTGCCTTAAAATCTTGCCACTGCGTTGCCACCTCATAGCTCTCGGGGTGGACGCGATTGACGAGGATGTGCGCGTACACGTTGACCGTGGGGTTGGTGTTGCGGTGCATCGTCCAGATGACTTGGTGTTCCCTCATCCCAAGCTCCTCAAGCAGCACATGCACCGCTTGCTCGACCTGCTGAGCGTCAGGCTCCTCGCCCTCGCGCCATGACATCAGCCACAGCGTCACAGGGTTCGGTGAGCGCACGCTCTCGCTTGCAAGCGCGACCAGCTCGTGCTGGCGTGTCTGCTCATCGTCGAATATGAAGTTTGCTCCGCCTATGAGCAGCAGCGTCTCGTCACTGCGCTCGGTACAGGTGATGTAGCGCACGAGCTTATAAACGTGCTGCGCGCGGTGCCCATCAAAGGGGATCTGCCTCTTCTTGATGATCATGGCGTGTCTCCTTGGGCCTGACGCTTGTTGTGCTCGATCGCCGCATTGCCAAGCGCGGTGACTGCCACGCTCAGTTGTGTGAGCAGCTCAGCGGTTTGCGCGCTGTAAGCGCCTGCGCTCTGGTTGTGCACGAGCTTGATGAGGCCGCCGATGCGGCGCAGCTCCCGGATTGTCATGACATCAACGCTCGCGGTGATGGGGCGGCCAAACACGCGGCGTCGGATGATCTCGGAGATGCTCAGCCCCGCGCTTGTGGCGTCTTGAGACAGGCGGGTGTGCTCTGGTTTGCTAAAGCGCACCGTGATGCGCAGCTCCAATGGATCGTCACCTTTGGCCTCGAACGGTGGCATGTCCTTTCTCCTGGTCAGTCACACGTAGTGCGAGAAGCGAAGCGCCGAGCACTTCCTCTTATCGCGCACCCCTCACAGGGGCTGCGCGTGCCCCCCATGCAACAAGCGTAGCGCGGCGCATGAGGGGGGCAGGATTTGTCTGAACACTGGCGCTAGCCATGTGTCGGACAAATCACATCCTGTCTGTGCTTAGCGACACGTGGTTCTGGATCGGGCGTGGGTTGGGTCTGGGTCATCGCTGGCTTGGGTTTGTGATGAGGCTCAGGCTTAGCAATGACCTTCGCTCGTGATGGATGTGGGTCGTTCATCATGGCGCGCTCATGGATGGGTGATGGTCACAGCTTAGGAGGTCGGCTTGGTCTAAGCGGTGATGTCCTCGTTGATGCTCGCGTCAACGAGGACAGGATGCTGATTATGATAGAACAAATATTAATTAAAACAACAATGGTAGTTTTATTATCAAGATATTATTTTAATTGATATTTGTTGTTTGGATAAATATCCTGAGTCCGCTCCCCACCCTATCGCCAGCAGGAGGTGAACGTGAGCGAGGAAGACCCCCAGGATGAGACGCCGAAGCTGACACGGAGCTTGGTGGATGAGGCTGCGGACAAGCTCAAGAGCTTAGGTCCTATCCCCAGGGATGAGCAGGAGGTGTCCAAGATGGACGCTATCAAGCTGTTGCGTGGTCAGATCAGGACCATGCGCAAGAACGGCTACTCGGTTGAGCAGGTAGCTGAAGCCTTGACTGACTGTGGCATCCCCATCACCACCAGCACGCTCTCAAGCT
>CAYXWB010000226.1:0-8826 GCA_964468515.1 uncultured Bradymonadales bacterium
AGGAAGCCGATCGGCTCCAAGATCCACTTGCCGCGCGTGGTGTGGCTCTTGAACATCTCATACTCGGCCTCGGTCAGCGGCTCGACCTTGTTCAAGTCCTCATACCGAATGCCCAGCTTGCCGATGTCATGCATGAGCGCGCAGTCTGCGATCTCATCGACCTCATCTGGCCCAAGCCCTAACCCCTTGGCGATCATCCGCGCGTAGCGGCTCACCCGATCGGAGTGACCGCGCGTGTACGGATCTTTGTCTTCCAGGAGGTTCGCTAAAGCCTGGATCGTCTGCTTGAAGGTCTCCTTGAGATCCCCATAAAGCCAGGCGTTCTCAATGGCGGCCGAGGCGCGCCCGCAGAGCACGGCCAACATCTTGCGCTTGCCCTCACGCAGCGCGTGCTGCTCATCAAACGCCAGCGCCACCACGGCGCCGATCACGCGATTCTTGGTGCGCAGCGGCACCGCCAGCAGCGACAGCATCCGCCCTCGCCCCTCACAGCCCGCCAAGCGCCACGCTGACTCGCCCTGATACAGCTGCGGCTCGCCGCTGGCGAGCGCCTCCAGCAGCGGCCCTACGGCGAGGCTGTCCAGCGCCTCGATCTGCTCGGGCTCCAGATCCTGGCGGCCCCAGCGCTTGACGCAGCGCGCCTCACCCTCAAGGCCAGGCATCGCCCAGATGGCTGCCGCGTCGGCCTCCAGCTCGCGGCGCACCGCCTCCAGCACGATCTCATAGACGGGCTCCAGCGCGAGCGAGATGGTCATCCGCTCGCTCATCTCATAGAGGCTGACCGCCTCGCGCAGCTGGATGTTCTCATCCTGTAAGCGCTTGCTCTCCAAGCCACGACGCAGCAGGCGGATCACCTCCTGCACCTTGAAGGGCTTGAGCACGTAGTCATACGCGCCGCGCTTCATCGCCGCGATGGCCGTCTCTACAGTGCCATAGCCGGTCATCATGATCGTGATGGCGCGCGGCGCGAGCTCGGCCACCTGCTCCAAGACCTCTAGCCCGTTGAGCCCAGGCATCTTCAGATCGAGCAAGAGCACGTCGAAGCGACGCTCGCGCATCATGGCGAGCGCTTGAAGACCGTCCTCAGCGCAGGTCACGTCATGACCGTCCAGCACCAAGAAGTCGGTGAGGACCTCTCGGATCGAGGCCTCGTCATCTACGACCAGCACTCGAATGACTGCGTCTTCAGTCATGAGCGTACACCCACGCGCGCCGCGCCGCTTCGAGGCGACGCGAACTATCAAAAAGAGAGGACTCACGCTTCACATGCGAAGATCCTTAGCTTGAGGACTATCACAGCGGCGCGCGCAGCGTCAAACACGGCGCGCCGGCTTGCGACGCGCCGGTCACTGTGCCACGGCACGCCCCGGCGCGATCGCGTCCCCCTCGCCAGGGGCTGAGATCGCGGCCATCGCGGCCAGCGCCTCACGCGCCGCTTGGGCGACCTGAGGCGCCTCATCCTGAGCCAGCGCCTGCAACAGCTCGCGCGAGGACACCACGCGCGCCTCGCCAAGCGCGCGGGCGGCGCGCGCGCGCACCGTCACATCAGGATCGCGCTGCGCGGCGGCGACCAGCGCCTGCGCCACGCGGTCATCCTCCAGCAGTGACAGCGCGTCGATCAGCGCGAGGCGCTCATCAGGGGGCGTCGCCGCATCTTCGAGGCGCTTGGCTTGGCTGTAGACGGCGCGCTCATAGTCTAAGAAAGCGCGCGCCGCGCCCTCCAGATCGCCCGCGCGCTCGCGCATCTGGCCAAGCTCCACATGCGCCAAAAGCTGCGAGGGGTCCAAGCGCAGCACGCGCTCATAGGATGACGCGGCCAGCGCGAACTTGCTCTGCTGCGCATAAGCGCGCGCCATCATGAGGTGGACCTCAGGCACGCCCTCAGCCTGCGGCATGACGCTCGCGTAGCGCGCGAGCGCGTCGAGCGGCGCCTCGCTCGCGCCGAGCGCGACGACGGCGGTGACCACAGGCGATGAGATGGGGCGACTTGACGCCAGCCGCTCGAACAAGGGCGCCGCGCCCGCGTCATCACCCGCTAAGAACCTCACCTTGGCCTGCTCCAGCAGCGTGAGCTGCTCGGGCGTCGCCTCAGCGAGCGCGCGCACGCGCTCGCCTGCGGGCTCAGGCGTCGTGGCAGGCGTCGGCGTGGTCGCGGCGGCGGCGGCGGTCGTCACGGGCGAGGCTTGGGTGGTGTCACGGGCGCTTGGGGGCTCGGGGGCGCGCTCGCAGCCTGAGAGCCACACGGTCGCGCCCAGGGCGATCCACATCACGCGTCGCATGCTCACTCCGTCGTACGCTTGGTCATCATCGCGGGGCCTGCCAGCGGCAGGCGCATGGTGAAGGTCGTGCCCTGGCCGGGCGCGGTCGTGAAGGTGATGCTGCCGTGATGCTCCTCCACGATCTTCTTCACGATCGCCAAGCCTAAGCCCGTGCCACCCTTCTTGCCCTGGGTCACGAAGGACTCGAACAGGCGATCTTGGATCTCAAGGGGGATGCCCGCGCCCGTATCGGAGCAAGCGAGCACCAGTTCTTGGGCCTCCTCATCGCGCGAGACGTGGATGACGAACTCGCCGCCATCAGGCGCCATAGCGTCGGCGGCGTTGCGGGCGAGGTTGAGCAGGGCGCGCTTGAGCTTGACCTGATCGATGCGCGCGTCATTGCGATAGGCCATCTCAATGCGCAGCGTGACGTCACGGCGCTCAAGCTCCGGCTCAAGCAGCTCGCGCAGCTCCTCCATGAGCTTGTGCATGTAGGTCTTTCGCAGCAGCAGCGTCTGATCGCCGCGCGCGAAGCTGAGCAGCTCGCGCGTCATCTGGTTGAGCTGCTCGAACTGCTTGAGGACGCTGGCCGCATAGGCGCGCCGCTGCTCAGGATCATCGACCTTGGCCAAGAGCTGCACGTAGCCAGAGATGACCGCCATGGGGTTCTTGAAGTCGTGAAGCACGCCTGAGAGCATCTGGCCGATGGTAGCGAGGCGATCATTGCGCTCTTGCTCGACGCGCCTGCGGCGCGCCTGAATGGCGCTGGCGAGCTGTGAGGCCACGAGCGCGATGATCTTGAGGTGATCGGGGCTGAAGCCGACCTCGCCGCCTGCCTCATCGCCGGGCTCAATGGCGTTGTAGACCTCCAGCGTGCCGATGAGCTCATCCTCGGCGCGCAGCGGCAGCGCGAGCGCGTTCTCCATGAGGTCGATCTGGAAGCGCTCGCCAGCGTCGCGCAGGCGCGGATCCGCGAGCGCGCTTGAGCCTTGGATCAAGAGCATCTGCTGCGTGCGCTGAGCCTCTTGGGCGAGCTGCGTGGGGGTGGCCATGGGGCGGCGCTCGAACGTGACCGCGGGCTTCCACTCGCCGCGATCGATCACGGCGTGGACCTCGCTGGCCGCGTCGCCGGGCAAGGTCACCACCATAGCGCTGACGTGCACAAGCTCCAAGAGGCGCTCCCCTACGCCGCGCAAGAGCGCCTCTAAGCTCTGCGCGCGACCCAGCAAGCGCTCCAGCTCAAACAGCAGGTCCAGCTCACCGACCTTCTGCTCTAGCTTGTCCTTGATGTGGATCAGCTCCATGTTGCGGGTGACCGCGGACAGGTAGAGCTTGCTGTTCTCAATGGCGATGGCCGCTTGGCTGGCGATGGCGCTCAGCAGGTACTCATCCTCGTCGGTGAAGTTGTCTTCGCGCCGGTTGAGCACTTGGAGCACGCCTGTGATGTCGCCACGCAGGTTGCGGATGGGCTGACACAGGATGTTACGGGTGATGTAGCCCGTGTCCGCGTCGACCTTGGGGTTAAAGCGGGGGTCTTGGTAGGCGTCACGGATGTTGAGGCTCTTGCCAGTGAGCGCGACCCAGCCCGCGATCCCTTGACCTTGCTGCAGGCGGATCTCGATGTTAATCCCGCCTTGGACCACCTTGCTCCACAGCTCGCGCGTCTGATCATCGACCAAGAAGAGGGTGGAGCGCTCAGCGTCCATCAGCTCGGTGGTCTTCTCAACGATCGTCTCCAGCAGCTGATCGACGTGCAGGGCGGAGCCGAGCGCGGAGCCGATGGCAAGCATGTGGGAGAACTTGGCTTCTTGGCGTCGATGCTGCGCGTCGGCCTGCATGAGCGCGTCGATGAGCGCCTCGCGGCTCATCCCCTCCAAGCGCTGGCGCAGCCCGGCGCTTGGGCCGGCGGCCTCCACGCGAGGCAGCGCGACGGCGCCCTCCTCGGAGGGGGGGTCATAGATCACCGTATGCCGCCGCTCTCGCATCTGCGCCTCACCGTCCAGGGCTCACCATCGCCCTGATCTGCACCTACACCGTAGCAGATCCTCGCGGCGGGTTCAGCCATGAACGGCACAAACGCCCAAACGCGAAGAAGCGAGGCCCGTCACCTCCGGGTGACGGGCCTCGCTGCTGATAACTTGGCGCTTTTAAGCGGCCATACTCAAGCGATCACGTCCTTGAGCGACAGGCCCTCGTCCTTCAAAAAGGCGAGCAGGCCCTTCTTGGAGACGGTGCGCAGCGCGCGGGTGCTCAGGCGCACGCGGACCCAGCGATCCTCCTCGGGGAGGAAGATGCGCTTGAACTGCAGGTTGGGCAGCTGGCGCATGCGGGTCTTGTTGTTCGCGTGCGAGACGCGGTTGCCAAAGTTAGGCTTCTTGTTCGTCAGACGACACGTACGGGCCATGACCTCTTCTCCTCAAAGCGCCCGGGATGACGCGCGCTTGTTGCGCTCACGTCACGACGGCCATCACACAAGACGCGCGCCGCCCGGGGGGGTCTGCTGTTCGTTCAAACTTTACGCTAGCGGTTCCACTTGAGCGCCTCAACCTGGCGATAACACCAGGGGATGCTCAGGGATAGGCAACCTGACAGCGCGCGCGCACCTTGTCAAGAAGGATCTCCGGCGCGCGCCTCACACGCCACGCGGCGACCAGAAGATCAGGCCCGCCTCCAGCAGCGCCCACCACGCCTGTGACAGCTCCTCATCGGCCGCATCAGGATCAGGCGCGCCGCCTGCGCGCACGACCTCAAGCACCTGTCCCACGGCCTCATCGATCGCGGCCATGCGCACCTCACCACGCATGCGCGCGGCCAAGAGCGTGACCTCATCACCGAGGCCTTCGACCGCCTCAGCGCCGATCACCAGCGCCACCGCGTCAGCGGGCCACCCCGCTTGGCGCGCCGTGGCGTTGAGCCACAGCTCGCCCGCGCGCACCGCCTCAAGCGTCTGCGGCAAGCCCCCGAACAGCTCACCCTGCTCATCGCGCCCTGCCCCGCGCGCGATCCACGCCTCCAGCGCGGCGAGCTGCGCGATGAGGGGTGATTGGGTGGCGTCGGCCCACAGGCTCAGGCGCGCGGCGAGGAGGTCGCCTTGGGTGAAGGTTGGGTGTGTGGCGAGGTCGTCGACCCAGCTTGGCTGCGCCTCATCAAGCAGCGCGGCGGTGGACGGTGAGACGCCCTCAAGCCCCTCGCGCAGCGCGTCAGTGGCGCCATGCGCGCGATCGCGCCATAGATCATGGCCAAGCGCCGGGAAGCTCGCCGCCAGCTGTTCGGGCCACCAGCGCTTGCCGCGCGTGAAGGCGCCATCCAGCGCGTCGAGCGGCGCCTGGAGCAGCGCGGGTGCAGCGTCAGGCTCACGCAGCGCGTGGGCCGCGCTCGCGCACATGTCGAGCGCCTCCCACAGCTGCTCCTCCACAAACGCTGGCGCGTCCTGGCTGTGCTCCAGCCACTCCAGCGCCAGGGTGGTGCGGTAGCCCGCGTCAAGCAGGGCGCGCCGCGCGCGAAGGCGCGCGGCGCGCGCCAGATCAACCTCAAGCGATCCTGTTAACAGGCGCGCGGTGGTCTGCGCCACGCGCAGCGCGTAGTCGGGCAGGTTATCGGCGTAGTCCTCGCCAGCGACCAAGAAGCGCTCCACCCAGGCGCCGAAGCTCCAGGCGGTGGTGCGATTCCAGTGGCCGAGCATGTAGCCGATGGCGTCGCTCGACGCGTCGAGCGCGCCGCGCGGGCTGGCGATGGGGCGCCCGCGCTCAAGCTCGCGTAAGATCACGGCCCACTCCTCGCTGAAGTGCGCAGCGGCCTCATGGGCGCGGCGCAGATCATCCTCAGGCTCGGGCAGATCATGGGGGGAGGCTTGATGCAGCGGCGTCGCGGCGAGCAGCTCACAGTCGGGGCAGGTGACCCGCTCGGGGGGTTGCCCGCGATGCAGCGCACAGCGGGCGCGCCCGATCTCATCCCACCCGTACCAGTGCGCCACCGGCAGCAGCTCGCCCAAGCGGGCGGCGGCGTAGGCGCCGAAGCGGCTCATGTCAGGGCGCCAGAAGAAGCCGACCGCGCTGTGCAGCAGCTCATGGGCGCGCCACTTGCGCCGGTGGTTGGGGTTATAAGAGGGCAAGGGGGCGTCTTGAAAGAAGGAGAAGTATTTGGGCTCCTCCAGCACGCCGCCCGACCAGGTGGGGGTGGTGCCTTGATCCCAGACGTCGACCTCGGGGGCGAGGTCGGGGGGCATGGCGATGCGCCCGCGCAGCTCGTGGTGGGTGAAGGTGCAGCCAGCGTCGAGGCCGAGCAGCGCGGCGCGCTCGACCAGCGGGGTAGCGCGAAGGTCCGCCACGGGCACACCAAGCGGCGCGAGCGCCGCGTCGAGCTGGGGGTGTGAGGGGGTGTTGTGGGTGGCGCTGACGAGGGCCTGCGGGTCAGGCAGCCAAGCGTCGGGGGAGGCGTCCCAGCGCAGGGGGGAGGCGGTAGACAGGGGCCAGGGTGAGACGAGCAGATCACGCGCAGCGGTCATGTTGTTAAAGCTCCAGAGCGCGTGCGCGCCAGGACGGGTCAGCGTGTACGCTGACCTTGCAATCATGGGGGGGCGCGATATACATTGCGACTGTGTATCGAAACCGCCACCCCCGTCGGAGTCCCGACACACTACACGCCCGGAGCCGCAGTGGAAGAGGGAAAGTCGCCCCAAGATCTGTTCGCCTTCTCGGAGGGTGACTCTGAGCAGCATGAGGGGCTGGAGCAGCTGTCGTCGATGGGGCGCGGCGCCTTCGCGCGGCGCCTGTCGTCCTCGATCACGGGGGGCGTGGAGCTGCCCACCTCTGGCCCCTCTGAGGACGAGGCGGTGGCGCAGGTGGCGCGGCGCTTTAGGCGACCTGGGCTGACGAGCATCAAGCTTGATGGCCCCTCGCTTGACAGCCAGCCCGCGCCCTCAGGGGCGGTGCTGGAGAGCTCCGTGCTCGACGCGCTCAGCGTGGAGGCGCCCGCCGAAGATCAGTATGTGCTCGAAGAGGTGGCGGAGACCTCGATGCTGGAGGCGGAGCCGCGACGCAGGCGCGAGGCGGCCTCCGAGGGCGTCACCTGCCCGCACTGCCACGCGCCCAACCCTGAGGGGATGCGCTTCTGCGTGCAGTGCGGCGGCTCGTTGCAGGCGCTCAAGAGCGCGCCTCCGGCGCGCATCACCATGCAGCAGCGCACGCCGCCGCCGCCCTCGGAGGCCTCCAAGCAGGCGAACCCTTGGGAGGTCTTCCTCATCTCGATCAATGAGGATGGCTCCGATGGCGTCTCCATCCCGCTGGAGTTCTTGGAGACGACCGTGGGGCGCGAGGGCGACACGCGCTTCCCCACCGACGCGTTCCTCTCGCCGCAGCATGCGCGCTTTCATGTCGAGAAGGGCGAGCTGCTGTTGGAGGATCTGTACAGCCTCAACGGCACGTTCTTGAAGCTGCGCGAGGAGGTCAAGCTGACGCCTGGCGACACCTTCTTGATGGGCCGTCAGGTGCTGCGCTTTGAGCGCTTTGAGCAGACCATCTCTCCCAAGACCAAGTCCTCGGATGGCACCCGCTACATGGGCAGCCCCGCGCCGGGCGGCCAGTACAAGATCATCCAGATCGGCATCGGCGGCATCGTGCAGAACGTCTACTGCCTGCCCGACTCGGGCGCGATCTTAGGGCGCGAGAAGGGCGACATCGTGTTCCCGCATGACAAGTTCATGTCGAGCCGCCACGCTCAGATCTACCCTGGCGATGATGGCCACTGCTACCTGATCGACCTGACCTCCTCCAACGGCACCTGGATCAAGCTGTGGGAGCGCACGAAGCTGCGCCATAACGACTACATCTTCATGGGCCAGCAGCTGTTCCGCGTCCTCATCAAGGGCTGATGCTGAAGAGCTGAGCGAAGACGAGGCGCGGCCCCCCCTTGAAGGGGGGCCGCGCCTCGTCTTCGCTCAGGCGTGCAAGCGCGCGTCTGAGCACAACTTTTGATCGTATGCATGAGCAGGACGTGCGCCAGCGGCGGCGTGAGAGGTCGTCCAATAAAACGAGGTTGACATCCGCAGCGAGCGTTGCCATATAACATCCCGCTCTCGGCCCCCTTATGGCCGAGATTCCAAACAGTTAGATTATCACCTCTGTGACCGCGCCCGCCCCTGTGGCGCGTCATATCACCGATCACACCCCTCTCGTGAGCGCCCCCATGACCAAGTCCGATCTGATCGAAGCTGTCTCCCAGAAGACCAACCTCCCCAAGAAGCGCGCGGAGGACATCGTCAACGCGGTCTTCGACACGATGGCGGACGCCCTGCTGGCAGATGAGCGCATTGAGGTTCGCGGCTTCGGCAGCTTCTCCATCCGCACCTATGACGCGCGCGTCGGGCGCAACCCGCGCACCAACGAGCAGGTCATGGTGGACAGCAAGAAGTCGGTCCACTTCAAGGTCGGCAAGGAGCTGCGCGATCGCGTCGGCTGCGGCGAGGACGAGGAGCTCTGATCAAGCGCTGATGGCGACAGCCCAAGCAGCGCGCGGCAACATGGGTCATCCCGAATTTCTCGGGATGGCCCATGTTGCGTTTTTGGAGGGG
>CAYXWB010000227.1:0-8773 GCA_964468515.1 uncultured Bradymonadales bacterium
GCACGACCACGCTGAACACGACCACAAAGAACACGATGTTGAAGATGAACTTGCCCTGCTCAACCCCCGCCATCATCGGCACCATCCCGAGGATGATGGGCACCGAGCCGCGCAAGCCCACCCAGCTCACAAACGCCACCTCGCGCGGCGTATACTTGAACCACGGCAAGCACAGCGCGATGCTCAGCGGCCTCGCCATCAAGATCAACACCCCTGAGATGATCAGCCCTGGCACGACCACCTCCGCGCTCAGCAGCTCCGTGGGCGACACCAGCAAGCCCAGCGCCAAGAACATCGCCACCTGCGCTCCCCAGCCTAAGAAGTCATGGATGCGCAAGATGCTGACCCGGTGCGGGATCACGCCGTTGCCGATGATGAGCCCCGCCAGAAACACTGCCAAGATGCCGCTGCCATACAGCAGCGTCGCTGTCCCAAACGCCAACCCGCCGATCGCCAGCGTCAAGAATGGATAGAGCGCACCTGCCAGCTTTGGTAAGCGCAGGATCTTCAGCCCCAACCACCCGAAGCACGCCCCAAACGCCGCGCCGAGCAAGAGCTGGACCCCGACATCCGCCAGCAGCGTCAACACAAAGGTCGTCCATTCCATGCTCTCAGCGTTGACGCTCTCTTGCGTCTTAACGACCGCTTGCGTCAGCCCAAGCGTCAGGATCATCGCCATCGGATCGTTGACCCCAGACTCCAGCTCCACGGTCGCCGCCACCCGCTCTTGCAAGTGGATCCCTCCGCCCCTCAGCACGGAGAACACCGTCGCGGCGTCAGTCGATGAGACGACCGCTCCCAAGAGCATCGCCACCAGCAGGGGCAGCCCTAAGAGCTGCCACCCTGCCAGCGCCACGCCCCCGGCGGTCATCATCACCCCCAGCGTCGCCAAGATCGACGCTGGCCTGATCGCCTTCTTGACCACCCCGATTGACGTGTTCAACCCCCCGTCAAACAAGATCAACACCAGCGCGATCGTCCCGATTCGAAACGCCATGTCATAGTTGTCGAACGCGATCTTGCCAATCCCTTCAGAACCAGCTAGCATCCCCAAGAGGATGAAACCTAAGACCACAGGCAGCCCTCGCCGTGCCACTAAGGGGCCTGTGATAGCCGCAGCTAATAAGATGGTCGCGCCCATCCCGACCAGCTGCGCGGTCGCGTCCGGCTCATTTCCCAGCATAGCGCTCCTTCATATCCTCAGCTGTTATCTGTAATTGGTCGTGGCTGTGCTGTCTTATGCTCTGCTCGCCCTCTCACGAAGGGGGCGTAGGTCACAGCGAGGGCGCCATCCTCCTCAGCCCCGCGCCCCTCATGCTCAAGCTCGCGCGCGTGACCATGAGCGCCAGCGCCTCACTTGGCGCGCGCCTCTTGGACTGGTGCGCTAGCGCGCGTGATGTTGGCGCGCCCTCTTTGCCAGGGCGCCGCGCTTTGGCTAGACCCGACGCCTCAGCAGCTCTTGACCTGCCGATTAAACGCCCGCCCCGCTCAATAGCTCATCCCTCGTATGCCGCTGCCACGCGTCAAACTCCCCTGCGATGATCGCTTGGCGCGCGCGCGTGACAATTTTGAGATAAAAGTGGAGATTATGCAAGGTGCATAACCTCGCCGCTAACATCTCGTTCGCCTTCACTAAGTGCCTCACATACGCTCTCGTGTAGTTCGCGCAGGTGTAGCAATCGCACCCCTCATCAATGGGGCGCAGATCCTTCGCATAGCGCGCGTTGCGGATCGTCAGCGGCCCCACGCTCGTCAAGCACTGCCCGTTGCGCCCGTTGCGCGTGGGCAGCACGCAGTCGAACATGTCCACCCCGCGCGCGATGCACGCCACAAGATCCTGCGGCTTGCCCACCCCCATCATGTACTTCGCCTTATGATCCGGCATCAGCCCCGTGCTCAGCTCCGCCGTGTCATACATCGCCTGCGCCTCCTCCCCCACGCTCAACCCCCCGATGGCGAAGCCCTCAAAGGGCAAGCCCAAGAGCTGGTCCGCGTGCTCGCGCCGCCACGCCTCCTGGATGCCCCCCTGCAAGATCCCGAACATCGCGCAGTCAGGCCGCGTGCGCGCCTTCAAGCAGCGCTCGGCCCAGCGCGTCGTGCGCGCCATGCTGTCGCGCATGTAGCGCGCGTCGCTGTCGTGCGGCGGACACTCATCAAACGCCATCATGATGTCGCTGCCCAGCGTCTCCTGGATCGCCACCACATGCTCCGGGCTGAACATGTGCTTTGAGCCGCTGATGTGATCGCGAAACTCCACCCCCTCCTCGCGGATCTTGCGCAGCTCCTTGAGGCTGAAGACCTGATAGCCGCCCGAGTCGGTCAGGATGGGGCGATCCCAGTGCATCATCTGATGCAGCCCCCCATGCAGTGACACCACCTCAAGCCCTGGCCGCAGGTACAGGTGGTACGTGTTGCCTAAGATGATCTGCGCGCCGATCTCGTGCTTCAGATCCTCGGGCGTCATCGCCTTCACGGTGGCCTGCGTGCCCACGGGCATGAAGATGGGCGTCTCAATGGTGCCGTGCGTGGTGTGCAACAGCCCCGCGCGCGCCTTGCCATCGCGCGCTACCTCCTCAAAGCGCAGCGCCTCGCACTGGATCAGCTCGCTCACGTCATCTCCTCTTGAGGCTCGTCGCCCTCGCGCTTGATCGACGTGATGAACATCGCGTCGCCGTAGCTGTAAAATCGATACCCTTCGCGCACCGCCTCTTCATAAGCGCGGCGCATCGTCGCATAGCCCATCGCCGCGCTCACCATCGCCAGCAGCGTGGAGCGGGGCAGGTGGAAGTTGGTGATCAGCCCGTCGCAATAACAAAACCCGTGGCCTGGATGCAGCAAGATGTCGGTCGCGCGCTCTCCAGGCACAAACGGCGCATCACGGCGCGCCTCGGCCTCTAGCACTCTCGCGCTGGTCGTGCCCACAGCGATCACGCGCCCGCCCGCCGCGCGCGCTTTCGCCAGCGCCTGCACAAGCTCTGACCCTAGCTCATAGCGCTCGCTGTGCATCGGGTGATCGGTCAGCGCGTCGGCGCTCACGGGCTTGAACGTGCCCACGCCCACATGCAGCGTCAGCGTCGCCACCGCCACGCCGCGCGCCTTCAGCACCTCCAGCAGCTCACGGGTAAAATGCAGCCCCGCTGTCGGCGCCGCTACCGCCCCTGGGGCGCGCGCCAGCACCGTCTGATAGTCGCGCGCGTCATCCTCATGCGCCACCTCCTCGCCCTGGCGCTCGCGCTGGCGCTCTATATAAGGCGGCAGCGGCAGCCGCCCCAGCCGCTCCAAGAGCATCAGCGGCGTCTCATCCCAGGCGCAGCCGATCACCGCCTCGCCAGAGGCCAGTGAGACGACCTCTAGCGCCACGCCCGCATCCGTGGCCAGCGTCGCCCCTGGCGCGACGCGCTGCATCCCGCGCGTCATGCATCTTAGCCACACCCAGCCCTCACTCGGCGTCAGCTCCCACGCGCTCGGGCTCAGGTCAACGCCGCGCGCGTCGCACACCGCCAGCGCCAGCAGCTCGACCTTGCCGCCCGTGGGCTTGCGGGCGATGACGCGCGCTGGGATCACGCGCGCGTCATTGAACACCAGCAGGTCGCCCGGCCTGAGCCACTGGGACAGCGCGTCAAAGCGCGCGTGGGTGAGCTGCCCCTGCGGGTCGATCACCATCAGGCGCGCACGCGCGCGATCGGCGCTCGGGTGCGCCGCGATCTGCGCCTCAGGCAGCGCGTAGTCGTAAGCGCGCGTCTGCGTCGTGTCGATCGTGGGCTCGCTCTCAAAGATGGACCCTGGCCCATGCTCGCTCATCGTGCCGCCTGCCTCATGAGTTGCCGCTGTTTACGCGCGCTGTCACACACCGCGCGCTCGCCACGTTCCTACTCAACACGCCGCGCGCTGGCAAGCGCACGCGCAACACCACGCGGCGCACAGGCTCGCTTTACAGCGAGGTCGCTTTGACGCTAGGATGCGCCGAGTTCATGCGATCCCACCTTACTATGTCTCTCTCACCCTCATGGAGCGCAGGATGATGATGCATCGATCACGCGGTGCGCGCGCATTGGCGCTGCTGTGCGCGCTGTCGATGAGCTTGAGCGCGTGCTCCAGCGAGCTGGACCCCACGCGCCCCGAGGATGCCTACCTCATCTTCCGCGACGCGCTGCTGGCGGGTGACGCCGAGGCCGTCTGGGCGCGCGCTGACAGCACCACCCACGCGTACTTTCAAGAGCGCCAAGAACAGCTCGTCGCCATGGACGAGCAGATCGTGCGCTACATGCCCCAAGCCGATCACCGCCTCGCCAGGCGCCAGTCCGGCGTCGTCCTCGCCCAGACCGCGCCCGATGGGCGCGCCCTCTTCTTGAAGGTCTTCACCCCCAAGGCCCTGCCCAATGATGAGGCCTACAAGCTCGGCTCCGACGTTGACACCGTCAACGTCACCGAGGATGGCGACTTCGCCAAGGTCATCACCCGCAGCGGCCAAGAATACTTCATGGCCCGTCAGAAGCCCGATGGACAGTGGTATGTCATGCTGCCTCGCTCCATCACTAGCTTGGAGCAGCGCATGGCCTGGGTCGCTCAGAATCAGTCGGTGCTGAGTCAGACCGTCGAGGAGCTGATCGCGGAGGAGCGCAAAGAGCGCGAGGCGGTCATCGCTGAGCTGCTCAAGAAGCGCTGACAGGAGCGCGCAGCGCGCATCATGCGGCACGCTTTGAGCGGCCGCGCGGAGGCTTTCGTGTCGATGAGCGACGATAAGAACATCCCTGAGATCGCGATCGAGCCCATCTTGGAGGAGCCCTCCGAGGCCGCCCGCACAGGCGAAGATCCCAACCTCGGTAAGGTCCTCAAGCAGACCTACACCCTGACCAAGAAGGTCGGGGAGGGGGGCATGGGCAATGTCTACCTCGCGCTGCAGTCCCCCCTCAATCGCCAAGTCGCCATCAAGATGCTCAAGCCCACGGACTCTAACCCCGAGGGCGAGCACTACTTTATGCGCGAGGTGCAGGCGATTAACATGCTGCGCCACCCCAACATCATCACCATCGTCGACTTCGGCAAAGAGCCCGATGGTACCCTCTATCTGGTGATGGAGTATTTGCCAGGTAAGACCCTCAAGCGCGCCATCCGCAAAGAGTTCCCGCTCTCACCGCAGCGCATCTGCACCATCTGCATTCAGATCCTGAGCGCGCTTGAGCAGGCCCACAGCAAGGGCATCGTCCACTGCGACCTCAAGCCCGCGAACCTCATGCTGGAGGAGATCGCCGGCCAAGCCGACTTCGTCAAGGTCCTCGACTTTGGCATCGCCAAGGTCAAGGGCCCCGCCATGGAGGTCGGCCCCTACACCCAGGCTGGCAACATCGTCGGCACCTTCGACTACATGAGCCCTGAGCAGATCATGCGCAAGGACCTCGACGGTCGCGCCGATCTGTGGTCGCTCGGCGTCATCATGTACGAGATGCTCACCAAGAAGCGCCTGTTCCACGACCGCGACGCCGTCAGCATCATCGGCCGCGTCATGCAGATGCCTATCCCCACCCCCGAGGAGGTCTTGGGCGGCCCCGGCTCCATCCCCGCTGAGCTCAACCGCATCGTCATGACCTCGCTCCAGCGCAACGTCTCCAAGCGCTTTCAGTCCGCCAGCGACATGCGCCAAGCCCTCCAGAAGCTGCTCGCCCAGCTCGAGTCAGGCGCCTACTCTGACGCCGCGCCCTCGCGCCCTATCACTGGCAGCCACGGCGGTGAGGAGTCGCCCTCGGGCGCGCACTCCGGCTCGCTCGCGAACAGCGGGCTGTTGCGTCGCTCCAACAACCTCCCGCGCTCGGGCAATCAGAGCGGCCCCTTCACCGGGGAGAGCAGCCGCACGGGCCTAGGCTCGCTCGCCAGCCGCTCCGGCAGCTTCGGCTCCGTCGAGCACTCCTCGCGCCTGGCCACGGGCATCGCCCAGGGCACCTCCGTGCTCGATCAGACCTTCGGCATTGAGGCGCTGCAAGACTCCCTCATGGGCGAGCGTCGTAAGGTCGCGGTGTTGGCCGTTCAGCAGCGCGCGAAGCGGCGTCAAGGCGTCGACCCGGAGGAGCTCGCGCGCCGATCCGCCCAAGAGGCGCGCATCATCAAGGAGGTCCTCGCCCAACATGAGGGGGAGCTGGACAGCTTCATGGGCGGCACCTACACCGCGCTGTTTGGCGCGCGCAAGACCCGCGTCGGTGACAACGTGCGCGCCATTGAGTGCGCACGCGCCTTGCAAGAGCGCTTTCAGCTGTTGGAGCAGGGCTTCGAGCACCTCGGCATGGGCCTCACCTATGGTGAGGTCTTCTTGGCCTCGCGCCAAGGCGGCAACGCCTACGGTGAGGCCATCGATCGCGCCATTGAGATCGCCCGGGGCACCAGCGAGGCGCGCATCGTCGTTGATGACCCCCTCATCAACCTCACCCGCCAGCAGGTTGACTACGACGCACCCCGCAACCTCGCCGGAGAGCAGGTCGCGGAGGTCTTGGGCATGCGCTCCGGCGCCGCTGAGCAGATCGCCGCCGAGGAGGTCGTCCTCCAAGAAATCGACGCCTATGTCCCACGCCCGCGCTTCTTCGATGAGCTGATGCGACGCGCGCACGCCGTGCAGCAAGGTCAAGGCGGCGGCGTCGCCTTGCTCGGCCACATCGGCGCGGGCAAGACCATGCTCATGGAGCATCTGGTCAAGACCCTGGAGCCCCAAGGCTGGCAGGCGTTCATCGTGCGCCCGCGTGATCTCAGCGAGGGCCAGTCGCTTGGGCCCATCCGCCACTGGATCCGCCTCATCGCGATGACTTATAAAGACCCCGCCACGCTCGTGCGCAAGGCCTGCGAGTCCATCGGCCTGCAGCGCTACCTGGACGAGGTCGTCAGCCTCTACATGGATGACAGCGCCCAGGTTGATCCGCGCAGCTTGCCGTGGGGTGATCAGAACGGGTTCGTGTACTTCACCGCAGCGCTCTTGCATCGCATGGTCCGCTTCGCGATCAAGAAGGGGCCGGTGCTGCTCATCGCGGACGCGATTGATGTCCAAGATCGCGTCTGCATGGAGCTGCTCGACAGCTTCTTGTCGCAGATCCAGCGCTCCAGCGTCCTGGTGCTCGTGACGCGGCGCACCGAGCTTGGCCTGTACGACCACGGCCTGCCGGGCAACTTCGAGACGCTCAGCATTGAGGGCTTTGAGCTGGCGGAGTCGCGCCAGTTCGTCTCACTGCTGCTTGGTTACACGCCGCCTGCGCCGGTCATCGCGCAGCTGCACGAGCGCGCCAGCGGCAACCCCATGTTCCTCAAGGAGCTGCTTCGCGCGCTGCTCAAGCGCGGCGGCGCCCAGGCGCTGACCGAGCAGGGCATCTTAGAGGCGGGCGTCCCGCTCAACCTCCACGAGCTGCTCGCCCAGCGCATCGACGAGCTGCCCGATGTGCACCGCGACCTCATCGCCATCGCGTCGGTGCTCGGTGAGAGCTTCCGCGAGGCGTTCTACTATCAGATCACACCCGCGCACTTGGGCCCCCAGCTTGGTTTGAAGGAGCTGGTCGCCGCGAACCTGTTCGAGGCGCGCGAGGACATGTTCGGTCGCGTCGTCGTCGGCTTCAACCCACGCGCGCTGCGCAGCGTCGTGTATGAGCGCATCCCGCGCGAGGCGCGCCGTAAGATCCACGCCAGCATCATCGAGTTCTTAGAGCAAGCGGCAGCCGTCGCGGCGGTTGATGTCCTCGACGTCCCCATGATGCTCGCCTTTCACTACCGCAGCGTCGAGGGCTTCGAGGGCGCGGCCCACTACCTCACCCGCGTGGGGCGCCTGCTGCTCGACCTGTATGATTATGATGGCGCCATCGCGCACTTCAAAGACGCGCGCGGCCTCATCGCGGGCCGCGTGCCACCCCACCACGAGCTTCAGGTCGCGCCGCTGCTCGCGCTGCTCACGGCGCTTCGCGAGTCCGGCCACATTGATGAGGCGCAGACGCTCATCGATCAGATGCCTGAGCTGCAAGAGATCGACGCGCAGTTCCACGCCGAGCTGCTGCTAGAGATCGGCCTGGTGGGCATGGAGGCGGGCGGCCTCGATCGCAGCACCGAGGCGCTGTTCAAGGTGGTGGAGCTGGCGCGTCGCCAGCAAGACCTCAAGCTGGAGGTCCGCGCCATGCTCGCGCTCGCGCAGCTCTTTGAGAAGGAGAGCCAGCTCCAGCGCGCCGCCAACGTGCTCATCGAGGTGTCGCGCAAGGTCGAGCAGCTGGGCGATCTTGACATGCAAGACCCTGAGGACCGCAAGCTCACCTGGACCGCCTACAATCAGCTCGGCACGCTGTTCATCCGCCAGAAGGACATCGTCAACGCGCAGAAGTACCTGCAAGTGGCCCTGCAGCGCGCGCAGCAGATCCAAGACCACCGCGGCCTGGTGCGCGTGCTCTCCAACCTCGGCGCGCTGTTCTTGAGCACCCGCGACACCAAGAACGCCATCGCGTTCTTCAAGAACGCCGTCGAGATGGCCCGCGCCACAGGCGATCTGCTCAACCAGAGCCGCATCCTCACCAACCTCGGCATCGTCACCTTCGAGATGAACGACTTAGAGGCCAGCAAGGAGCACTTCAAGCAAGCCCGCACCATCGCCGAGGAGATCGGCTGGTACGAGGGGCTCGCCGACCTCTCCCTGCACATCAAGCGCCTGCGCTCCGTCCTCCAAGGCTGACACCCCCCACCAAGAGGCGGGGGCCGCCCCCCCCCCCAGCCCCCCCGGCCCCCCCCCCCGCGCGGGGGGGGGGGCCGCCCCGGCCCCCGGCCC
>CAYXWB010000228.1:0-8765 GCA_964468515.1 uncultured Bradymonadales bacterium
CTGACGCTGCCCGCCAGCGCCGATGATCCTCAGCTGCGCGAGGCGGTCGTGCGCGTCGCTTGGTTTGTGACCACCACCACCCCGCGCGCACCACAGCCGCCCCTTGAGGCGGCCGCCATCGCGCAAGCCACAAGCCAAGCCGAGCTGCTCGCCGCCTCACTCACGCGCCAGAGCCAGCTGCTCGGGATGCGCGTCGAGGCCGCTGCATCGGCCGCGCCCGATCCCGCTCAGTCGCCTGATGCCTCGACCTGGGACGCGCTGTCGATGAGGATGACCCGCTGGCGCGACAGCTCCCCGGAGCTGTTCAACACGACGCTCGGCCCTGGCACGCGCTGGCTTGGGTTGGATCAGCCCAAGCACCTGCACGCGAGCGTGGTGATGCAGCCGACCACGCTCGGTGAGCGGGCGACATGGATATGGAGCGTGGAGGCGGGCTTGACGTTCGGGCGCCAGACGCGCTTGGGCCTGGGCTACACCACCACCTCGGGCCAGCAGCCGCTCCAGTCGCGGCTGCTGCGATCGCTCGGCACAGGCGACCAGACCGAGGTGCTGGTGCCCACCACCGTCTCGCTCAAGCTCGGCACGCTCGGCGCTGAGTACGTGTTCTTCCCTGAGGCGCCCGTGCAGCTGGGCCTGAGCGCTACGCTCGGGGTAGGGCAGCTCAACGCGATCTACGCGCTGAGCGAGCAGGCGATCAACTCGCGGCGCGTCGCGCTCATGTTAGACGCGCGCGTGACCCTCTATTATGACCTCACCACCTGGCTTCAGCTCGGCTTTGGCTTTGGGCAGCGCGGCATCAGCGTCATCGGCGCGCCTGCGGGTGAGGGGTTATCGCTGCCAAGCTTGGGCGGCGCATCGGGCCTGTTCGCCCTGCGCCTGATCTTGTTTTGAGGAGTGGCATGTTAGACCCAGATGAGCAGCAGCGCCTCATCGCGCTCACGCAGCGCGGCGACATGGCAGCCTTTCGCAGGCTCTATGACGCCTACCTGCGCCGCGTCAGCGGGCAGGTGTTCCGCATCCTCGGCCCCAGCAGCGACATCGACGATGTCGTCCAAGAGGTCTTCGTGCAGGTGCACCGCTCCATCGCCAACTTTCGCGCTGAGAGCGCCTTCTCCACGTGGCTCTATCGCCTCACCTGGAACGTCACCGTCTCGCACCTGCGCAGGCGCGGCGCCCCCACCGTGGACCTGCCCGCGCTCAAGCAGTTCGCCTGCCCCCAGAGCCAGTGGGATCGCCTGGAGGCGCGCGACAAGCTGCGCTCGCTCTATGCCGCCTTGGATGACCTGCCCGCCGATCAGCGCGACGCGTTCGTCTGCTTTGAGCTAGAGGGGATGAGCCTGCAAGAAATTGCCACGCAGTGTGACGAGCCGCTCAACACGGTCGCCTCACGCGTGCGGCGCGCCCGCGAGCGGCTGCGCGCCTTGCTAGAGCACGCCTCAGAGCACGCCTCAGAGCACACCTCCGATCACGCCGAAGCAGGCTCGATCACGCGCCTCCCAGGAGCTCGTCGATGAAGACCTCACACGACTGCGCGTCGCTGCGTGAGCAGCTCTATAATTATCGGCGCGGCGAGCTGTCTGAGCTGGACCACGCCCTGTTCGAGCAGGCGCTCACCGAGTGCGAGGCCTGTCAGCGCAGCGCCGGGCGACTCATCGAGCTGCTGGAGCTGGCCTCCTCAGCCGATGCCGCGCCTTGGGCGTCAGCGCGCGCTGACGCAGCGCGCGCTGACGCCCTGTTCGCCTGCATCAGCGCACAGATCGACGCCGAGAGGGGCGACGATGGGGCCAGCCTCGTCGCCAATGCCCCTGCCCCTCGCGCCGATAACGCCCAGCCGCCGCTGTCCGTGAGCGCCGATGCGCTGTTCGCTCGCGTCAGCGCTCAGCTTCACGATGAGCGAGGCGCAGCCGCGGCTGCGCCTCGCGCGCTCGCGCTCAGCGATGAGGACGAGGGAGATGAGGAGGCTGTTGCGGGCGTGTCATCCCAACGCGCGCGCTGGGCGCGCGCGCTGCTCGCCATCGCAGCGGTGGCCGTGATCGCGCTCGGCGCCTGGGCCGCCACGCGCCCCATGAGCCCGACGGACAGCTCGCAAGACAGCGTCGCCTATGGCGATCCTGGCAGCGGGGAGGACGCGCCCGAGGCCTCGGGCGCGCCCCTTGAGCTTGACAAGCTCGCGCCCGCCAGCGCCAGCGCCGACGCCATCAAGGTCTTCGCCTCTCAAGACGCGCGCTGGCGCTTGGAGGGCGCGCTGCCCGCCTATGAGCTGCATCTGGAGCGTGGCACCGTGCTGGTGGAGTTCTTGCCCAAGCGCGGTGAGACGCTCATCGTGGCATCCGATCAGACGCGGGTGTCCGTGATCGGGACCGTGTTCTATGTCTCGGCCCGGCGCGAGGCCGACGCCACGCGCGAGGCCACGCCCACGCGCGTGGGCGTGCTCACTGGCCAAGTGAGCGTCTCTCACCAAGGGCGCGCCCAGGTGATCGCGCTGCGCGATGGCGAGGCGCTTGAGGGCGACAGGCGCGTCGCGCTTGAGCCGCAGGCGCTGGATCATGCGACCGCGCTGGTGGATCTGGATCAGCACCGCGCCCAGCTGGCAGCGCGCGCGCCCGCGCAGCGCGCACAAACCTCGGCGCAGACGCGCGAGCGCCCCCCGGCGCCCGCGCGCCCCGGCGCCCGCGCCCACTCCTCCCCTGCGGACGCGCTCACGCTCACGCGCGAGCGCGCCAACGCCGCGCTGGTGGCGCGCGACTACGCGAGCGCTGCCGATGCTTATGAGCGCTTACTCCAGCAGCTTCCGCGCCAAGATCGCGAGCGCGCGACCGTGCGGTTAGAGCTCGCGCGCCTCTATATGAACCACCTCAACACCCCCAAGCGCGCGGTCACACACCTGCGCGACTTCATCGCGCTGCACCCGCAAGATGTCGCCGCGCCTGCGGCGCAGCGCCAGCTGTGTGGCTTGCTGGGCGACGCGGCGTCACAAGAGCAGGCGTGTGACTGAGCGCTGACTGTGCGCTGACTGTGCGATGACTGAGCGATGACTGAGCGATGACTGAGCGCTGACTGAGCGATGACTAAGCGCTGAGCGCGCGGTGAAAGGGCTTGAGTCTGAGCCAGCCGCGATGCAGACTCACCGCTCTCCCAGCGCGCCCGCTCACCGCCCATCTACCCAAGCTCTGCCCATGCTCGCCCCGCCGCTCAAACCCAGCGCCCTTGATCATGCGACGCGCAGCGTCCAGCTCAAGCTGTACGCGATCATCCTGCCGATCGGGCTCTCCGCGTTCAGCTACGCGCTCATCGCACCTGTGCCCGATGGAGGCTGGCACTTAGGCAACCTGCCGGCCGCAGGCGCTGCGCTGCTCGTGATGAGCCTCGCGACCTGGGCGACATGGCGCTGGCGCTTGCAGCTGGCGGGCTGGCTGTTGCTGAGCGGCATGCTGCCGCCCACCTTCACGACCATGATCTCGGTGCCGCCCGGCTCCGTGCTGGTGCTCACGCTGATGCTGCTGTCATTCTTGATGGTGATGCCCGAGAACGTGCTGCCGCGCCCGCCTCGGCGCGTGCCCTGGGTGCTGCTGGCGAGCGCGCTGTATCTGAGCAGCGCGCTGCTGCGGCTCTACCTGCGCGGCTACACGTCGCTGGTGTCTTATCCGCAGTCGCTGATCTTCGTGCTGGGCGTGCCGCCGCTGATGTTCGCTGGGATCCGCGTGATGGCGCAGCGGATGCACCTGCAAGCCAAGGTGGCGCTTGATGAGCGCCAGCGCGCCTTTGAGGCGCTAGAGGCCTCTCACCGCGAGCTAGAGGCTCACCGCGACGCGCTCACACACGCCCTAGAGAGCGCACGCCAAGCCAGCGACGCCAAGAGCCAGTTCTTGGCCAACATCTCCCACGAGCTGCGCACGCCGCTCAACGCGATCATCGGCTACACCGACCTCATCCTCGAGGATGAGACGCTGCACGACGCGCCCGTCGCGGAGGTGACGCCCGATCTGGAGCGCGTGCGCGGCGCGGCCGATCACCTCAAGCTGCTCATCGAAGACGTGCTCGATCTGTCACGCATTGAGACCAATCAGCTCACCTTGCGCGATAGCACCTTCACGCTGTCAGCGCTGTTTGATGAGCTGCGCGAGCGCGCCCAGCCCACCGCGCAGCTCAATCACAACACGCTCCATATCGAGGCGCCGCCTGCCATCACCCTCCAGCTCGATCGCGCGCGGCTCGGCCAGATCCTCATGAACCTGCTCACCAACGCCGCCAAGTTCACCCATCACGGCCAGATCACGCTGCGCGCCGTTGAGCGCGATGACACCCTTTGCCTCGACGTGCAAGACACTGGCATCGGCATCAGCGCTGAAGATCAGCAGCGCATCTTTGAGCGCTTCACCCAAGCCGACGGCACCTCCACCCGCGCCCACGGCGGCGTCGGCCTGGGGCTCGCCATCAGCCAAGAACTCGCCGCGCGCTTAGGCCTCTCCCTGTCTGTGCAGAGCGCGCCGGGCCAAGGCGCCACCTTCACCCTGACGCTGCCTGACGCTGCGCGCGCGCCCCACGCGACGCCCTCAGAGGTAGGGGCTCATCAGTGAGAACGCCCGATCGCGCAAGCGGCGCGGGATGGACCAGCCCCGCACCTCCTCCAGCGTCACCTCATGCGCGGTCGACATCTTCTCCTGCGCGATGGCGAAGATGGCGGCCGCGAGCTGCTCGTCATACGCCTCCATGTTGAACTCAAAGTTCAGCTTCAAACTGCGCGCATCCCAGTTCGCGGAGCCGAACAACGACCACGCGCCATCCACCACCATGAGCTTCGCATGATCAAACACCCCACCCGCCAACCACACCCGACACCCGCTCGATAACAACGGCTCCCAATACGCCGCGCTCGCCCAATCTACAAATGGTAAGTTGCTGCGCTCCGGCAGGATGATGTCAACGCGCACCCCGCGCATCGCGGCGACCTGCAGCGCGGTGTTGAGCTCCTCCTCAGGCACAAAGTAGGGCGTGATCACGGTGACACGCTTGGTGGCGGTAGACAGCGCCCCATGCAAGATCCACTGCAAGCTCTGGAAGGTCTCATCGGGGCCATCGGAGATGCCGCACGCGAGCACAGGCCCCGCGGGCTCACGCGCTGGCGCGAAGTAGGCGTCGCCGCGCAGCAGCTCACCCGTGGTGAAGTACCAGTCATCCGTGACGGTCTTCTGCAGGTGAAAGACGACCGGCCCCTCGATCTGAAAGTGCGCGTCGTGGGTAGGGTGCGGCGGGTTTGCGCTCAAGACGCAGCCGTGGCGGATGTTCATCCCCCCGGTGAAGCCGAGGGCGCCATCCACGACCATGATCTTGCGGTGCGTGCGCAAGTTCATAAAGGCGAAGCCGCGCACGGACAGGGGCGGGATGAAGGACGCCACCGGCACGCCGCGCTTCTTGAGGGCTGAGATCGTGGTGGGGCGAGAGTAGCGCGAGCCCACGCTGTCGATCAAGACGTGGACCTTGACCCCGCGCCGATGCGCCGCTGCCAGCGCCTCTACGAACAGCTCGCCCGTGGCATCATAGTCAAAGATATACGAGCACATCACGATGGTGTGCTTGGCGCCCTCAATGGCGCGTCGCATGGCAGGGTAGGCTTCATCACCGCCTCGCAACAGCTTGATCGCGTTGCCTGACAAGAGGTTGTGATCGGTGACCGCTTGCGCGAGGCGGTGAAACCCCGTCCACGCCACCCAGCGCTCAGGCAGCCGAGACACCAGGTGTTTGGCGTGCAAGATCTCCAGCTCGCGCGTCAGCGCGTCTTGCGGGATCACGTTGAGGCGGCTGTTCACGCGACGCAGGCGCTGCGCCCGGCGCGCGATCCGATTGATGCCAAACAAGACATACAGCGCGCTGCCCACGAGCGGCACCAGCGCGATGAGCCCCACCCACCCAAGCGTCGCTTGCACGCCGCGCTTGTACAGCAGCGCGTGCAAGATGGAGACGGTGGCCAAGCCCAGGGTCAGCACCGCGACGAGCACCAGCCAGACCTCAGCGGCGACCTCAACGACGCTCATCATCCCCTCCATGCGTCGGGCGCGACGCGGCGCGCACCCGAGACAGGTTTAACCATACAGACCGACGAGCTCAGGCTTGAGATCGCGTGACATCAGATCCTTGACCGCTTGGGCTGCGGGCTTGTCCTGGTAGATGACCTCATAGACCTGCTGGCAGATGGGCAGCTCGACGCCCACCTGCTGCGCCAGCTTGTAGACGCTGTGCGAGGTCTTGACGCCCTCGGCCACCATGTTCATCTCGTCGAGGATCTGCTGCATGGTCATGCCTTGCCCGAGCTTGGTGCCGACCATGCGGTTGCGGCTGAGGCCACCCGTGCAGGTCAACACCAGATCGCCCATGCCCGCCAAACCTGAGAGCGTGAGCGGGTTAGCGCCGAGCTTCACCCCCATGCGCGTGATCTCATTGAGGCCGCGCGTGATCATGCCCGCCGTCGCGTTGTGCCCAAGCTCCATCGCCTGCACCGCGCCTGCGGCGATGGCGATCACGTTCTTGACCGCGCCCCCGATCTCCACCCCCACCACGTCGCTCGTCGTGTAGCACCGGAAGAAGGTGGTGCTGAAGACCTCCTGCACGTGGCGCGCGAGCTTCGGGTTGTAGCTCGCCACGGTCACCGCCGTCGGCTTCTGCGCCGCCACCTCCCGCGCGAAGCTCGGCCCCGACAGATAGGTCAGGTAAGGGTGCAGCCGCATCGGCAGCACGTCCTCCATGATGTCCGACACCAACATCAGCGTCTCATTCTCAATCCCCTTGGTCGCGCTGACGATCGGCGTCGCGTCCGGGATCAGGTGCGCCACGGGGCCGAGCACTTGGCGCAGCACGTGGCTCGGCGGCACCGACAAGATCATCGCCTGATCGCGCACCACCTCCTCAAGGTCGCCTGTCGCGCGCAGGCCCTTTGAGAGGTTAAACCCCTTTAAAAACAGATGATTCTCATGCGACGCGTTGATCGACTCGACCAGCTCAGGCTCATGGCACCAGACCAACACCTCGTTGCCTTGCACCGCCAGCAGCTGCGCCAGCGCTGTCCCCCAAGAGCCTCCTCCGATCACGCCGATCTTCATCTGTCATCCCTCTTGCCGAGGCGGCCTATGCCGCAGGTTGGAGCCGCGCCCGCGCGGATGAAACATCTCCCGCTCACACTAGACATGACAGTGGCCTGACGCAACACACAGCGCCACACGACCCCCCACGCAGCGCGCGGGCGCACGTTCGATTCTGCTTGGCATTCATAGAGCAGACCTTATGATCCCCCGTCATCGTTCATCTTAGCCTTATCAACATCAGCCTAGCTCAGGAGCCTCTTCATGAACCAGCACGAGCCGATGCACCCAGCCATCCTGAACCTCATCGAGCGCGGCTGCCAGATCGAGCGCGACGCTTATGTGGAGCTGAAGGCCCCAGGTGCTGAGCAGGTTAACGCCCAAGCGCTTCGCCTCTACTGCGCCTCGCAGCAGTGGACGCTGCCATACAGCACGGGCGTCCAAGCCAGCTTCGAGCAAGAGCGGCTGCGTCATAAGCTCGTCAAGCTCTTCAAAGGTGAGGTGAACGCGGGTGACGCGCGCTTTGACAGCGCCGTCTTTGTCACCACAGAGACCGCCCCCACCACCGCCCTCCTGCTCGCTGACGCCACCGCCCGTCAAGCCATCCTCGCCGTCGTTGAGGATGGTGGCTTCGTCGAGATCGAGCAGACGCGCGTGCGCGTCGTCAACGTTGGCAACACACCCGCTGGCGCCCACCTTGATGACGCTCAGGTCGCAGGTCTCATTGAGGCCCTCCTCGCCATCAAGTAACTCAACAAACATCAACAATTTAACCAAACATCACCCCCAAGCGCGAAAAATACATCACCCCCAAGCGCGAAAAATCTCCCCGCCCGCGCTCGACTCTTCGCTATACGCTCGTAAGATAAACTATGACGGCGCGCCAATGGTGGCGTGTCGCCATATCACGTTGGCGCCTCCGCTTGGGAGACGCTCGCGAGGATGTCCCTAATGGAAATGGAGATGTAAGATGAACCGAGATCAAGCCGAAGGGAATTGGGAGCAGATCAAGGGCAAGGCCAAGCGCGCTTGGGGCGAGCTGACGGATGATGACTTCATGAAGGCTGAGGGCTCCAAGGATAAGCTCTATGGCATCATCCAGGAGCGCTTCGGTGACTCCCGTGAGGAGATCCAGCGCCGCATCGATCGCACCAAGCTCGACTGAGCCACACCTCCTCCGCTGACGCGCGCTCGCGCGAGGCGGCCTCAAGACGAGCGAGGGCGCCCCTGTGTCACAGGGGCGCCCTCGCTCGTCTCGGAACCTGTTGAGGCGGCCACCTCGCACGAGCATGAATCTGCACGCCATGAGCGCTTCAGCGCTCGACTCTCTGATGTTCGCACGTAAGATTATGACGCGTCGCGTTATTGAGACGTGGCGTGGCTCGATGATGAGCCGCTGATTAATGAGCTTATGATTGGATGACTCAAGCGACAGGAGCCAGACGATGAACCAAGATCAAATCAAAGGGCAGTGGGAGCAGATCAAGGGCAAGGCCAAGCTGGCGTGGGCCGAGCTGACTGAAGATGACTTCCTGCGCGCTGAGGGCTCGGAGGATAAACTCTTTGGCATCATCCAAGAGCGCTTCGGTGACACCAAAGAGGTGATCAAGAAGCGCCTCGATCGCACCACCTTGGGCTGAGCCCACGCTCACCTTCGGCCCAGACGAGCGAGGGCGCCCCGGTGTCACAGGG
>CAYXWB010000229.1:0-1280 GCA_964468515.1 uncultured Bradymonadales bacterium
TGACCAACGTGCAGCAGATCACGGGCGGCCTCCAGCACACCTGCGCGCTGCAACACACAGGGCAAGTGTCATGCTGGGGTTCTAATGGCTATGGACAGCTCGGCACCAGCGATCCGCCCAGCACGACGCGCCCCCAGCCCGAGCCGCTGTTTGGCATGCCAGACGCGATCCAGATCGACGCTGGCACCCTGCACACCTGCGCGGTGCGCCGCAATCACACCGCGTGGTGCTGGGGCTACAATGGCTCGACCAACGCCCCAGGGCGCTTGGGCACGGGCGACGCCACCTTCAAGCGCTCCCCCACCCAGGTCCTCGCCCTCAACGCGCGCATCCGTCAAGTCGCCGCAGGTGACGCACACACCTGCGCCGTGACGCAAGAAGGACAAGTCTACTGCTGGGGCGATGGCTCGCGCGGCCAGCTCGGGCGCGGCTCCACCGCGTCGAGCCTGACGCCCGCGCTCGTGCCCACGCTGACGAACATCGTCGCCATTGACGCAGGCGGCGCCCACACCTGCGCGATCAACAACACGCGTCGCATGTGGTGCTGGGGCGCCAACGACTTTGGCCAGGTCGGCACGGGCAACGCCGACGGCGTCGATGAGCCGCGCCCCTTCTTCAACACCGCGCTGGTCGATGTGCTGGAGGTGAGCTTGGGCGATCATCACAGCTGCGCCATCACGATGACCGGTGAGGCCTTCTGTTGGGGGCGCAATGACGCGGGCCAGATCGGCGATGGGACCATCAACACGCGTCGCGCCCCTGTGCGCGTGCCATGACGTGATCTCCCTTTAAGTTCGTGAGTTTAGCGGGGGGGCATGGCGTCTGCTTTGGGCGATGAGTCGTCGCGAGCGGCGCGAAGCGCCGCTCGCTTGATCGAGCGCCTTGGGTTTTGGGTTTAGTGTTTTGATGTCAGGGGGTTAGTTGAGGTGCCTGACACCCTTTTGCCCCCGCTCGTGTGCAAAATCAACCGCGCGACGCACCATCCTCCCCACGCGCGCCGATAAGGAGATCACAGCGAGCTTGAGCGAGGTGTGACCAAGCGAGGGAGGTGGTCGTGATGCGTGAGCAGATGAGGCTAGAGGTGAGGGCGTTTGAGGCGCTGGCGCAGCCTTGGACGCGCGAGGCGTGGGACGTGTTCGAGGTGATGATCGCGCGCGGCGGCGTGGCGGGGCGGCTCGCGCTGGAGGCGATCGCGCGTGAGGCGCACCCAGGCTGGCTGGAGCTGTTGCTGCCGCTTGAGGAGGCGGCGCGCGCCGCGCGCCTAGAGGCGCGCTGGGCGC
>CAYXWB010000229.1:1380-8654 GCA_964468515.1 uncultured Bradymonadales bacterium
TTCTTGCCCGACGCGGTGCTCGGCATCTGGTTCGATGAGCACGCGAACCTGTGGGGCGAGGGTCAGCGTAACCTCGCGTATGGGTTTGAGTTTGGCTGGCGCCCTGAGGACGCGGGCTATGAGCTGTCGCTGGCGGTGGACTGGTTTGACCTGTCCATGCCCTCGCAGTTCTGGAAGGAGGAGGGCAAGCCGGCCCAAGATGCGAAGTTCACGCAGGTGGACGTGAAGCTCTTGGCGCTGACGTTTGCGAGCGTCTGGACGTGGGAGCCTAAGCGCTGGCTGACGCCTTATCTTGGCGCAGGCATTGGCGTGGCGATCGTGCTCGGGGACGTGAAGCAGTACAGCGCCCTTGGTCAGTGTCGCGCTCGGCTGGGCCAGGGTGAGATGCCCTATAACCCGCCCGAGTGCTTTGACGCGCGTGGCGAGCCGCGCGCGGATCAGATCGACCTGGCGAACCCGGATGACAACACGTTCGTGCCGGTGGTGCCGATGATCCAGGCGATGGGCGGCGTGCGCTTTAACATTAAGGATTACGGCCTCATCAAGGCGGAGGTCGGCTTCCATAACGCGATGTATGTGAGCCTGGGCGCGGGCGTCCAGTGGTGATTTTGGTAGCTTGAACGGAGGCACGAGGATGAGCAAGGTCTATGCGTCAGCAGCGGCGGCCATCGCAGACATGCATGATGGCGCGACGCTGATGAGCGGCGGCTTCGGGCTGTGCGGCAACCCGGAGAACCTGATCCGCGCCCTGCACGCGCAGGGCACGCGTGAGCTGACCGTGATCAGCAACAACTGCGGCACGGATCATTATGGTTTGGGGATTTTGTTACAAAATCGCCAGATCAAGAAGATGGTGTCGAGCTACGTGGGTGAGAACAAGAACTTCGCGCAGCAGTTCTTGAGCGGCGAGCTGGAGGTCGAGCTGAACCCGCAGGGCACGCTGGCTGAGCGCATCCGCGCGGGCGGCGCGGGCATCCCGGCGTTCTACACCCCCACGGGCTATGGCACCGTGGTGGCCGATGGCAAGGAGGTGCGCGAGTTTGACGGCCAGTGGTACGTCATGGAGCGCGCGCTGACGGCTGACTTCGCGTTCGTGAAGGCGTGGCGCGGTGACACCCAGGGCAACCTGATCTTCCACGCCACCGCGCGCAACTTCAACCCCATGATGGCGACCGCCGCGCGGATCACCATCGCGGAGGTGGAGGAGCTGGTAGAGCCCGGTGAGCTGGACCCTGACGCGATTCACACGCCTGGGATCTATGTGCAGCGGATCATCCAGGGCGATCAGTATGAGAAGTGGATCGAGCAGCGCACCGTGCGCGCGCGTGATGGACAAGACTGAGCACAGGGAGAAGTGATGGGTTTGACACGAGAGCAGCTCGCGCAACGCGCCGCGCAGGAGCTGACCGATGGCACCTATGTGAACCTCGGCATCGGCATCCCGACGCTGGTGGCCAACTACATCCCCCCCGGCGTCAACGTCGTCTTGCACAGCGAGAACGGCCTCTTGGGCGTGGGGCCTTTCCCCTATGAGGGGGAGGAGGATCCGGACCTCATCAACGCCGGTAAGCAGACCGTCTCAGCGCTGCCGGGCTCCGCGTTCTTCAGCAGCGCGGAGAGCTTCGCCATGATCCGCGGCGGCCACATCGCGCTCACCATCTTGGGCGCCATGGAGGTCAGCGAGCGCGGCGATCTGGCCAACTGGATGATCCCGGGCAAGATGGTCAAGGGCATGGGCGGCGCGATGGACCTGGTCAGCGGCGCGCAGCGCGTCGTGGTGCTGATGAGCCACGCGAACAAGGACGGCGAGTCGAAGGTGCTCAAGCAGTGCGCCCTGCCGCTGACTGGCGTGCGGTGTGTGCACCGGGTGATCACGGATCTGGCCGTGTTCGACGTGGTCGATGACCACCTGCTGCTGCGCGAGCTCGCGCCTGGGGTGAGCTTGGACGCGGTGAAGGCCGCCACCGAGGCCCGCTTTGAGGTCGCTGACGATCTGCGCGAGATGACGCTGTGAGCTGAGCGCGCGCCCTCGCTCGCCAAGAGGATCAAACCCGCTTTTAGAACGACAAGGGAGCCGATGCAATCTGGTGAGCTGATCGAGTTTGCCGCCACGAGCGGCCCGCGCTTGGGCGTGGTGACAGGTGAAGTAGGCAAGAAGAAGCTGATCGTGATGACGCGCGGTGGCACCGAGATGCGCCCCGCGCGTGAGGACGTCTTGCTGGTGACGGGCCGCAAGGCGGACCCCACCAGCCGCGCGGCCATGGAGGACGCGCTGGCCTCATTGGAGGCGCAGGTGGAGGCCTGCCTGCCCGATGTGGACTTGGAGCTTGTGTGGGAGATGGCGCACGAGCTGGAGCAGGCCACGATGACCGCGCAAGAGATCGCGGAGCAGGTCTTCGGGTCGCTCACGGTCTCGGGGCATGTCGCCACGCTGCGCGCCCTGCACGCCGACCAGCTCTACTTCAAGGCGCGCCGCGATGGCTATGAGGTGCGCGGGCGCGCGCAGGTAGAGTCGCTGCGGATGCAGCTTGAGGTGGAGGGCCGCAAGGCGCACCAGCGCGAGCTGGTGCTCTCAGCCCTGACAGGCGCCCTGCGCCTGCCTGAGCCCGACGCGCGCGCGGCTTATATGCAGCAGCGCGCGAGCGAGGACGACGCCACCCGCGATGTGCTGGGCCTGCTGCGCGATTATGGCTGCATGGGCGATGACTTCGCCCGCAAGCCCCAAGCCGAGGAGTGGCTCGACGCGCTCGACAAGTCCGTGGCGCTGTACGGGCGCGGCTACTTGCGCGCGTTTGATCTGATGGTCAAGCTCGGCCTGTGGCGAGAGCACGAGAACATCTGGCTGCATCGCTATCACTACGCCGCCAGCCACACCCCTGAGGTGCTGGCTGAGGCTGAGGTCGCCGCGACCTCACGCGCGTGGGAGCAAGACCCCGGGCGGCGTGACCTGACAAACCTCACCACCTTCAGCATTGATGACGCCTCCACGCGCGACATCGACGACGCCATCTCCTGCGCGCCCACGATCGAGGGAGGCTGGGAGATCGGCATTCATATCGCCGATCCGAGCGCGCTGATTGAGCCCGACTCTGCGCTGGAGCAAGAGGCGCGCCGTCGCAGCACCAGCCTCTATCTGCCTACGGGTCACATCCCCATGTTCCCGTCGATCCTGAGCGAGGGGGCGATGAGCTTGGTGGCGGGGCAGCGTCGCCCCGCGATCACGACGCGGGTGGTGATGGACAGCGGGCTGCAGATCATCGCGTGTGAGGTCTTCCCCTCGACCATCCAGGTCAAGCACCGGCTCAGCTATGATGAAGTCGACGCGATGCTCATGGAGGACCCCAGCACGCCGCTGGCTGCGACCATCCATGAGCTGTCCTTCTTGACCACGGAGCTGTATGAGCGCCGCATGGAGCGCGGCGCGGTCGAGTTCAACATCCCCGAGATCAAGCTGCACGTGGCCGATGGCGAGGGCGGCGCGCCCGAGGTGAGCTGCGCGCTGATCGACACGCAGAGCGCGGCGCGCGCGCTGGTGGCCGAGATGATGATCTTTGGCAGCGCCAACATGGCTGAGTTCTGTCATAGCCGAGGCATCCCCGTGATCTATCGCGCGCAGGATGCGCCCGATCGCGAGCTGATCGATGATGAGCTGCTGAAGGTGCCCGAGGGGATCGCCCGCACCTTCGCCATGCTGCGCCGCATGAAGCGCGGCTCTATCACCACCCACCCCGAGCCTCACTTTGGCCTCGGGTTGTCGATGTATGTGCAGGCGACGAGCCCCATCCGTCGCTACAGCGACTACATTTGCCAGCGTCAAGTCAAAGCCTTCCTGGCCGATCAGCCGCTGCCCTACGCCGAGGAGGAGATCCTGCGGCTGGCGGGCATGGTCGAGCAGTCAGCCGCCGAGGCGCGGCGCATTGAGCAAGAAACCGTGCGCTACTGGATGATCTATCATCTGTGGCAGCAGCGCCAGACGCCGCTCGACGCGATCGTGGTCGATCTGGTGGGCGAGGATCAGCGCCGGGCGATGGTGTTCATTGAGGCGTGCGGGTTTCGGGCGCGCTGTGACATGAAGCGCAAAGCGGCGCTCGGCGAGCGCGTGCAGGTGGTGGCGCGGCGCGCTAACCCGCGCGAGGATCTGCTGATGTTAGAGGAGGCGTGAGCCCTGGGGTTGAGCGTGAGGCTAGCGAGGCGCGCGCGTCTGTGACAGGATGCAAGGGACTCGCCCCCTGCAACAGGCGCCGCCGCGCGTCGCCGCCGCCCGTGGAGCCGCCGCTCATGAACTCGCGCCGTCGCTCATGCTCCCTCTCCCTGCTCGCCGCGCTCCTCCTCAGCTGGGGCTGTGTCACTGACGCCGAACCGGCGCTAGATACGCCCGATGCTGCCCCTCTGCCCGCCGATGATATGCCCGATGACACGGTGGATGGCCTGCCACACGGCCCCATCGAGGTGACCCCGCGCTTTGCACCAGCGGGGGAAGGCTTCTATCGGATGCCCTGGCCCTCCGATCTGCGCCTTAACGCGCAGGGTGGCCCCGATCTGACCGACTTCCCGCGCGCCAATGGTGGCCTGCTGCGCACCTATCGCGCCGTGTTAGAGGCGCTCGATGGGTTCGCCACGATGCCCGTGATCTACGTCGGGATGGATGGCCTGATCCCGGCAGAGGCGATGCCTACGCCGCAGCAGACCATGGAGGCCAGCGGCGCCGTGCAGCTGATCGACGTCTCGGCGCGCGGGTGTGGTGAGCGCGTCCCGCTGATCGTGACCTTTGACGCGGTGGGCGACAACTATATCGACGCCAACACGCTGCGCGCCTCGCCGCTGCCCGGCTATGTGCTGCGCCCCGCGACCCCTTATGCGCTGGTCGTACAGCGCTCATTAGGGGCGACGCATGAGGTGGTGTTGCAGCACGCGCCGAGCTTCCCTGAGGTGCTTGAGGCGTCGCCAAGTGGTGACGGGGACGTCGTCCAAGCCTATGCCCCGCTTAGGGATTGTCTCGCTCAGGCGGCGCTCGCGCCTGAGCAGATCGCCGTGGCGAGCGTGTTCACGACGCAAGACCCCACGCGCCAGACCCGCTTGTTGCGTGATGTGGTCGCTGATCCCGCGCGCGTGCAAGCGCCTCGTGTGACCGAGTGGGAGCTGGTCAATCGCAATGACCGCTTCGTCTATTATAAGGGCGTGGTCGAGATGCCCATCTTCCAGCGCGGTGAGTCACCTTACAACATGGGGGGGGGCTTGGTGTTCGGCGAGGATGGGCTGCCCGAAGTGCAGCGCTATGAGGCGGCGCCGTTCACCTTGGCTTTGCCGCTTGAGCCCATGGGGCCTGTCCCGATCCTGCTCTGGTCCGATGGCACGGGCGCCAGCCAGTTCTCGCACCTGAGCGCGGCGATCATCGCGAACACGATCCAGCTCGGCTTCGGCGTGCTCAACTTCGTGCCTCAGTTCCATGACACGCGCGCGCCTGACATCGACGATCCTACCTTGGCGACGTTTAACTACTTCAACCCTGAGTCAGGCCGCACGGTGTTCCGTCAGCAAGCGGCTGAGTCGCTCTACATGCTGCGTGTGCTGCGCGAATACCTCGCCGCACATGAGGACCTGCCCGAGCTTCGGACCGATCGTGTGCTCTATGGGGGACACTCGCAAGGCGCCATCATCGGCGCGATGCTGGCGGGTGTGACCGACGCGTTCGCGGCTTATGGCCTCAACGGCATCGGCGCTTATCTGTCCTCGACCATCGTCTATCGCAAGGATTACACCGACATTGAGCGGACCTTGCGGACCTTGCTCAACGTCGGGCGCGAGATGGATCGCTTTCACCCCATCATCCAGCTCGCGCAGCTGGGCGTGGAGGCGGTGGATCCCCACAACTACGCGCCGAGCTGGCGCGGGATCGAGGGAGAGTTTGATGGCGTGCATGTCTTCATGACCAATGGTGACATGGATGAGACGACCGCGCCGCGCGGGATCGACGCCATCACCGTGGCTGGCGATGTGGACATCATGCAGGAGGCGTCGTGGGACGTGGAGCCGTTCGGCGTCTGGGGGCGCAGCCCCGTGCCCGCGCCGCTTCGCGCGAACCGCCTCTCGGTGGCGGGGACGCCGCTGACGCAAGGCGCCTTCTTGCTCCAAGGCGGCGGCCACTTCACCATCTACCGCAACGCCCGCTCGCGCCAGCTGATGACAAAGTTCTGGGACTCGGCCCGTGAGGGCGCCCCCACGCTGGAGTGACAGGCTGATGCGACACACACCCGCGATCTTGTTGCTCAGCCTCCTCGCCAGCAGCTGCAACCTGAGCGACGAGGTGCGCGCCCCTCAAGCTGGCGAGCCTTGCTCACGTGAGGGCGCCTTGTTTGAGGGGCTGCGCTGTGAGCAGGGGCGCTGGCTTGGCGAGGTGCCACCGGACCCTAGCTGTATGCCCGAGACAGACGCCGCCTTCTGCGCGCGCCTTGGCGCGCAGTGTGGCTTGCTCTCAGGGACCGATCAGTGCGGGCAGCGTCGCCCCGCGGCGCGCTGTGGGGATTGCCCTGGGGGCGAGACATGTGGCGCGGACAACCGCTGCCCTTGCACGCCAGCGCCTGATGAGGCGCTGTGCGCCAGCCAGGCCGCCACCTGCGGCGCGCTCACTGTGACCGATTCTTGTGGTCAGGCACGTCAGCTAAGTTGCGGTGATTGCACAGCCTCAGAGCGATGTGTGGGGAATCAGTGCGTCTGCGAGGCGCCCGATGATGCGACACTCTGCGCCGAGCGCGCGCTCAGCTGCGGCGCCTATCCGATCGTGGATCAGTGCGGCAGCGAGCGTACGATCACCTGCGGTGAGTGTCTGCCCGACGCCTCCTGTGAGGCGGGGCTGTGTCAGTGCCCTGAGCTGCTCTGTCCGCCGCAGGCGCGCTGTGGTGCGCTGAGCAATGGCTGCGGCGCGTCAGCCAGCTGTGGAGTTTGTGAGGGGGTTGACACATGCGTCGCGTTTGACTGCAGCGTCCCTGTGATCGAGGCGACCCCGGGTGAGGGGATGGACGAGGGCGCGCTGGCGCTCTCGGGAGACACCTTGTTTGTAGGGGTGCCTGGGGAGGCTGTTGGGGCGGATGCCTCAGCAGGGGTGGTGCTGGTGTATGGGCGTGACGCTGAGCTGGGGTGGCGCCAAGTGCAGCGGCTAGAGGCGCCCACCGCGCGCGCTAACGCGCGCTTTGGCAGCGCGCTAGCGATCACGCGCGGGGTGCTGTTCGTGGGCGCGCCCGGCGATGGCGCCGGGCGCGTCTACACCGCGCGCTGGG
>CAYXWB010000230.1:0-1486 GCA_964468515.1 uncultured Bradymonadales bacterium
CTTGGTGGCTTTACAGGGCTTTGTATCTGGGCTTTTTTTTTTATTAAATAACCTAAAACACAAAAAAAACCCCCCCCCCCCCCCCCCCCCCCCCAAGTTGCGGAAATTTAACGTTAATTAGTGATTTTGGTGGGCGGGCGATACAGGCGGATGCACAAGGTCAGTCGATCAGTTTTAATAAGGTTGTATCGACAGATCCTCCCTATTACGATAATATCGGCTATGCCGAGCTTTCAGACTTTTTCTATGTCTGGCTGCGCAAGAGCCTCCGCCCGATCTATCCCAACCTCTACGCGACGCTCGCCGTACCCAAGGCTGATGAGCTGGTCGCGACGCCTTATCGCCACGGCGGTAAGGCCGAGGCTGAGGCGTTCTTCTTAGAGGGGATGACGCGCGCGATCCGCAACCTCGCGCAGCAAGCGCACCCCGCCTTCCCTGTCACCATCTATTACGCCTTCAAACAGGCGGAGACTAAGGGCGACGCGGGCACATCCAGCACAGGGTGGGAGACGTTTTTAGCGGCTGTGTTCGACGCGGGCTTCGCGATTACCGGCACCTGGCCGATGCGAACAGAAATGAAAACGCGTCAGATTGCTATGGGTACCAACGCGCTGGCCTCAAGCATCGTGCTGGTCTGCCGCAAGCGCGCGATTGACGCGCCGTCGATCTCCAGGCGCGAGTTCTTGCGCGAGCTGAACGCCGCGCTGCCGGACGCGCTCGCGGAGATGACGCGCGGTGGTGTGAACAGCCCCGTGGCGCCTGTGGACTTGTCGCAGGCGATCATCGGCCCAGGGATGGCGATCTTCAGCAAGTATGGGGCGGTGCTTGAGGCCGACGGCGCCAAGATGGACGTGCGCGCCGCGCTGCGTCTCATCAACCGCTTCTTCGCCTCCGATGACTTCGACGGGGACACGCAGTTCTGCTTGGCGTGGTTTGAGGAGCGCGGCTGGGGTGTCGGCTCTTATGGCAGCGCCGATGTGCTGGCGCGCGCCAAAGGGACGAGCGTGGACGGGCTCAATGAGGCGGGCGTGGTGGCCAGCGGCAAGGGTGAGCTGCGGCTGCTGCGCTGGTCGGAGCTGCCGTCGGAGTGGTCGCCCGAGCGCGACGCGCGCACGCCCGTGTGGGAGGCGTTGCATCAGCTCATCCGCGCGCTGCAACAGGGCGGCGAGTCGGCCGCAGGCGCGCTGCTGGCCCACCTGCGGGGGCGATCGGAGTCAATGCGGGCGCTGGCTTATCGGCTCTACACGCTCTGCGAGCGCGAGGGTCGGGCCGAGGACGCGCGCGCTTACAATGAGCTGATCGTGGCGTGGGTGAACATTGAGCTGGCGAGCGCGCAGGTGGACGTGGCGCCCGCGCAAGCTGAGCTGAAGCTTTAACCAACCTGAGCGGAGGATGCGCAGATGTCATTGAAGCCCTGGCGAATGATCGCCGTCCCGCATGAGGATGTGCTGCGAGGCACCTTTCAACAGGCGGAGTTCGCCGCTGA
>CAYXWB010000230.1:1586-6385 GCA_964468515.1 uncultured Bradymonadales bacterium
GCGGGCATCGCGGAGCTGCCGCGCGCGCGCGTCGTGGTGCTTGACGGCATCAAGCTCTCGCCAAATCAGCCCGCGCGTCGCGAGGGCGTGGAGGTTCGCACGATCTGGGGCGAGCTGGCGTGGCAGCTCGGCGGCGCCGAGGGGTTCGCGCGCGTCGCGGATGCGGACGCCTCGGGCACCTCGCCGGGTAAGGCGGTGTTAGAGGAGCTTTTGCGCGCGTATGCGCCTTGTGTGATCTTGGTCGATGAGCTGGTGGCGTATGTGCGTCAGTTTGAGGATGGCGTGCGGCTCACGGGGGGCAGCTTTGACGCCAACCTGAGCTTCATCCAAGCGCTCACGGAGGCGCTCAAGGCTGTCCCCACCGCCGCCATGCTCGCCTCATTGCCCGAGTCTCATAAAGAGGCGGGCAGTCAGCGCGGCGTCAGAGCGATGGACTCGCTGGCGCATTATTTTGGGCGAGTGCAGGCGCTGTGGAAGCCGGTGGCGACGGAGGAGGCGTTTGAGATCGTGCGTCGTCGCCTGTTCAGTGAGATCACGGATCGTGGCGGAGCAGAGATGACCTGTCGCGCGTTCGCGGACCTCTACAGGCGCGAGGCGCAGGCGCTGCCGCGCGAGACGCAGGAGGCGCATTATCTGGACAGGCTCGTGCAGGCGTATCCGATCCACCCCGAGGTCTTCGATCGGCTGTATGAGGATTGGTCCACGCTGGACAACTTTCAACGCACGCGTGGCGTGCTGAAGCTGATGGCGAAGGTGATCCATCGGCTCTGGCAAGATGGCAACAATGACCTGCTGATCATGCCCGGCAGCTTGCCGCTTTATGATGCGGACGTGCGCAATGAGGCGATCTATTACCTGCCGCAAGGTTGGGACCCAGTGCTAGAGCGCGATGTGGATGGCCCGCGCGCGCAGACGACGCAGATCGAGGATCAGGACACGCGCTTAGGCAGCGTGCAGGCGTGCAGGCGCACCGCGCGCGCGATCTTCTTGGGGAGCGCGCCGAGCACAGGCACGCAGCTCGTGCGCGGCGTGGAGCAGGAGCGGGTGTTGTTGGGCGTGGCGCAGCCCGGTCAGCAGCTCGGCTTATATCGTGACGCGCTCAAGCGGCTGGGCGACCGATTGCACTATCTGAACCAGGGCAATGAGCGCTTGTGGTTCGACACGCGCCCTAACCTGCGTCGGGAGATGGAGGAGCGCAAGCGCCGCTACCAAGACCGCGAAGATCTGCTGCCCACGCTGCGCGATCGCATCACGCGCGCGTTGAGCCTGTCAGGGAGCGTCTTTGGCGGGTGTCATGTGTTCACGGCGAGCGGTGATGTGCCGGATGATTGGGCGCTGCGGCTGGTGGTGCTGCCTCCGGAGGCGTCGTATCGCAGCAGCGGCCCGAGCCAAGCGAGAGAGCGCGCGCTGGAGCTGGTGAAGCAGCGCGGCGCGCAGCCGCGCCATCGCCAGAACAGGCTGATCTTCTTGGCCGCTGAGGCCGACACCGTCTCGCGCCTCAACGATCAGGTGCGCTCCACGCTCGCTTGGTATTCGATCGTCAAAGACATTGAGGACGCGAAGCTGAACCTCGATCAGCTCCAAGCGCAGCAGGCGAAGAAGCAAAAGGATGACGCGGAGAGCGCGCTGCGGCGCATGGTGCGCGAGACGTACAAGTGGTTGCTCGCGCCAGTGCAACAGGCCAGCCCAGGCAAGGGGCTCTCGGAGGTGCAGTGGGAGGCGTTCCAGCTCAACCCAGGGGCGTCGCAGTGGATGCCTGAGCTTGAACGCGTCTTGCTTGAGAATGAGCTGGTGATCACGCAGTGGGCGCCTGTGCACCTGTCGCGGCTGCTCCAGACGTGGTTCTGGCGAGAGAGGCCGTCAGCGAGCGCGCTGACGGTCTGGCAGCAGTCATGCAGTCAGCTCTACCTGCCGCGCTTTAAAAACGACGAGGTCTTGCGCCACGCGGTGAGCGCGGGCTCAGAGGAGGATGACTTCTTTGGCGTGGCGCAGGGCGAGGAGGGGGAGCGCTATCTGGGGTTCAGCTTGGGCCGCCGCGTGGTGCTCCCGTTGGACGCGACGGTGCTGATCGAGCCGAGCGCGGCGATGGCCTATGCGAGCGCGCAGCGCGCGCGTGAGGCGGCCGCGTCAGGGAGCGTCACGCCGATCGCCGCTCCGATCGACGCGCCTTCAAGCGAGCGCGCCGCGCCGCATCGTGCGTCGCTCGCAGCTGAGCGCGTGACGCCGCCCAGCGCCTCATCGAAGCAAGCGCCTAAGCGGAGGTTCTATGGTCGAGTCTCGCTCAAGCCCACGCTCGCCAAGAAGGAGTTTGCTGAGCTGGTGGATGAGGTCATCATGCAGTTCGCCGCGCGCGCCGATGTGACGCTGACCTTAGAGCTAGAGATCAACGCTGAGTCTGCTGAAGGCTTTGATGAGGTGTTGCAGCGCGTGGTGAAGGAGAACTGCGCGGTCCTCAAGTTTGAGCAGGCTGAGTTTGAGCGAGGTGATTGAGCGCGCTTCGCGCGAGGTGATGGCGTGATGCGCGCGATGTGTCGAAAAAACGTGACTTGTCAGCCGCGCCAGGGTCTTTAAGATAGGTGAGCATTGGGTTATTGTCCGCTCTATGTGGAAATGTTCACGCAGGCGAATTGTTCTGAGCGGTGCCACAGCAAGTGTGGCATGATGCCACAGAACAACCACCGAAGCGGCGATGACGCGAACACTCCCCCCACAGAACCATCCGACCCCTGACTTCGCGCCCGGCACGCTGGGGCGCTTCTTGGCGCAGGGTGACGCGGGCTGGCCGAGCGAGTTCACCGCTGAGGTGGGCGACGCGACCGTGCGCGTGGGCTCAAGCCGCTTGCGGATTGAGCGTCAGCCCGGCTGCGCGCAATCACCTGCAGGCTGCGCGAAGGTGCGCATCGCGCTGGAGCTTGTGGTGGAGCAGGGGCAGGAGCGCTTCAGCCGCCCGGTGGAGGATCTGTTCCCGGCCCAGTCGCTCGACGCGCTCGACGCGCTGATGGATGAGCAGGCGCCCGCGCGCGTGCGCGCCGCGCTGCATGATGTGCTCGTGGCGTTGTGTCCGGAGGATCCTGCGGGCCACCTGAGCCACGATCCGATCGCGCCGATGCGCCTGTATGAGCCCGTGCTTGAGGCGCTGGCCGCGCCAGCGGACCAGCGCTCGATGGCGGGCTGGCTGCGCGAGCGCTTGCCGCAGCTTTTGCTGGGGCAGGGGCCTGTGGCGAGCGCGCGTCTTGGTGAGCTTGAGGCGTCCGTGGAGGCGGTCGAGCTGGAGGTCAAGGGCGGCTTGCGCGCGCGCGGTGAGGTCAAGCTCATGGCGCTGGTGCAGCTCGCGCGTGGGGGCCAAGTGTGCGGCTCGTGGCGTGGGCGCGCGGTGCTGATGGCGCCGATGGCGCGCTTTGAGCGCGTTGAGGCCCCCGCCCCCGAGGAGCAGGCCGCCATGGCGGGCGTCATTGAGGAGTGGCGCGAGGAGCTGTCACAGCGCCTCGCCAGCGCCCTGGCCTCGGGCTGTGCCACCATCCGCCCCTGTCAGATCATGCCCGAGCGCCCGCTGTGCGGGCGTCTGGTGCGCCTGCTCGACGCGCGCCACGCGCCCTGAGCTTGACGCGCGCGCAGCCCAGAGGCTGCGCGCGCATCAAGGTTGCCGCGCCCTCGCGCAGCCGCTATCTTACAAAGGTGACCTTGACGGCGGATCTCAGCGGAAATGCTCGCACCACTCCCAGATGTTGATCGGGGTGACGCGTCTGCTGGGCTTTGGCGCGTCGTGATGGCTCGATCGAGGGGCTTCAACGCAGCGATGGGAGCACGCGGGCATGACTTACGAGGAGTTCGAGCGACACATCCTGCGGATGGTCTACGAGCAGGGCGCGGATCGCCTCCAGCCCGCCAAGCTCGCTTACGTCCTCAACCTCCCCCACGAGGTCGTGACCCGCTACCTGGAGCAAGCCGTCAACGCCGAGCTGCTTGAGCTGGAGGCCAATGACAGCGGCCGCTTGGAGTATTACATCCCCGGCGTGATCCCAGGCCAAGCGCCCCCCACGCCGCTGTGGCGTCAGGCTCAAGCCAAACCTCCCCAGCGCGAGTCACAGCCCACCCCTCGCGAGGACACCGACGGCCACGTCCAGCCCGGCGAGCCGCGCCAGCAGACGCGCGCCGAGGCCGCCTCAATGATGCGCAGCTACGTGCGCGAGCGTGAGGCCTCCGCCGATGGTCAGCTCGTCGGGATGCGCCGCGTTGGCGCTGTGCTCGCCGCAGGCGTCGCGATCGACGAGCGCCCCGTGGTCATCTCTCAGGCGCTCGCCCCCTATGATGATCCGCACACCTCGATCCTGCGCGTGGAGTCAGGCGATGACGCCTTCTGCGATCCGTCGCAGACCATCTTCATGCGTCAGCTGCGCGTGCATGGCGTCAAGAGCGAGGCGCTGCTGCGTGATCAGATCCAGCGCCTGTTCGAGTCCTTTGGCTATAAGTCGGTGAGCGTCGTGCCGGAGCGGATGCGCTTTGAGCGTGGCAGCGTCACGTTCATCCTCGCGCTGGTGCCGCTGTTTGTGCTCGTCTTGCCGCTGTTCGTCTACCTGTTCTTATACTGCATGGGCCGCTCCACCATCCAGCAGGAGCCGCTGGAGCTGGACGTGCAGATCCGGCGCAGCAAGAACTCCGAGTCGAGCTATGAGATTGACCTGACCTTCATCGGCCTGCACGGTGTGGTGCTGGGCGCCGCCGATCAGCGCGTCCTCAACCGCGAGATCGACACCTTGCGCGATGAGCTGCGCTGGGCGCTCGCCGGAAATTAGGCTATG
>CAYXWB010000230.1:6485-8643 GCA_964468515.1 uncultured Bradymonadales bacterium
GTCCGCGAGCTGCGCTCGCTCGTGCGCGCGTCCTACGCGCTGCTCCACGTCGAGACCTATGAGGAGGAGCGCGCGCTGGCCGTCCTGCAAGAACTCGCCACCCGCGAGCAGCGCGCGCTCTACAGCTGGAGCGCGCGCGTAGGCTTAGATGGCCAGCCGCACGAGGCCGACCTTGGCCGCGCCTTCGCCCAGATCGAGCGCTTTGATGAGCCCGCCCTGTTCGTGCTGCTTGACGCCTCAAGCCAGCTCGAGGCCGCGCTCATGCGTCGCCACCTCAAGGAGCTGCTGCCCGTGTGCGTGGCGCGTCGCCAGACGATCGTGCTGCTCGGCTCACAATCGCCGCAGCTGCCGGAGCTCGCGCGCGAGCTGACGCGGCTTGCTATGCCGCTGCCCGCGCGCGAGGACATCGCGGAGGTCTGCCGTCAGGTCGTGCCCGCCGCGCAGTTTGAGGGGCTCGATCACGACGCGCTCGTCAGCGGCGCGATGGGCTTGACCGTGCGTCAGGCCCATCGCGCGCTCACGCGCGTGCGTCAGCAGTACGAGGAGGCGCGCGCGCGCAACACCCCCTTTGATGTGGTGCAGTCCATCCTGCGCGAGAAGCAGCGCCTGATCGGCGCCAATGACGCGCTGGAGTTCTTCGCGCTGGAGGAGGGCGTCGGTGAGGTGGGCGGCCTGGATGAGCTGAAGGCGTGGCTTGAGGAGCGGCGCGAGGCGTTCGGCGCTGAGGCTGAGCGCTATGGCCTGCCCGCGCCCAAGGGGCTCTTGTTGGTGGGCGTGCAGGGCTGCGGCAAGAGCCTCACCGCCAAGGTCGTGGGCCGCCACTGGGGCTTGCCGCTGCTGCGCCTTGACTTAGGGCGCGTGTTCGACGGGCGGCGCGCCCCCGAGGAGGCGCTGCGCGACGCGCTCCAGACGAGCGAGGCGCTCGCCCCCTGCGTGCTGTGGATGGATGAGATCGAGAAGGGCTTCGCTCAAGACGGCGAGGGCCGCGCCGCGCGCGTGCTCGGCTCGCTGCTGACCTGGCTGCAAGAAAAGTCAGCGCCCGTGTTCTTGGTCGCCACCGCTAACCAGATCGACGTGCTGCCGCCCGAGCTTCTGCGCAAGGGCCGCTTCGATGAGATCTTCTTCGTGGATCTGCCCGAGGCGTATGAGCGCAAGGAGATCCTGCGCATTCACCTGCGCAGGCGGCGGCGCACGATGCCAGAGGAGACGCTTGATGAGCTGGCCAAGCGCGCCGAGTATTTCTCCGGCTCGGAGCTTGAGCAGGTGGTGGTGAGCGCGATGTATGGCGCGTTCGCGCAGCGTCGCGAGCTGACGCATGAGGATCTGGTGCACGCGTGCCGCGACATGGTGCCGCTGTATCGCACCTATGAGGATCAGATCAAGGCGCTGCGCGAGTGGGCGCAGACGCGCGCGCGTCAGGCCTCGCGCAAGCGCAGGGTCATTGATTACTTTGCGTCTTGAAGCGTCTATAGTGTTGGCGTTAAGGATGATGGCCTAGCTCTGGACCCCGGAATGATGATGCGACGAGACAGACTGATAGCCTCAAGCGTGACCATGCTCGCCGCGCTCGCGCTGGCGATGCCCGCGCAGGCGCAGCGTCGCGACAAGAGGCCAAAGCAGCTCAAGCCCGCTTATTTGGTGGTCGTCACCAACTTCGCCCAAGCGCAGGTGACGGTCAACGGGCTGCCCTATGACGCGTTCCCTGAGCCCGGTGAGCCCGAGGGGATGGCGCTGCCTGCCGGGGGGCCGTATGAGGTCGTGGTGATCGCAGACGGCAACCGGCAGACCTTCACGCTGGGCTTGCGCCCCTATGAGACGCGCTACTTGGTCGTCCAGCCCAGCGCCACCTCAACCGCATCTCCCGCCCGCGCTACGGCGGTCGCGGTCACCCCCACGCCTCAGGAGGCGTCCTCGGATGACAGCGGTGAGGGGGGCAAGGTGACGGTGTACGCGAAGCCGCGCGGTGACATCTTCGTCGATGGCAAGGACATGGGCCAGAGCGCGCCTAACACCGTCAACATCGCCGCTGGGCGCCACGAGGTGCAGGTGCGCTATGAGGGCGGTGAGATGTCCGAGAAGAAGATCGTGCGCGTGCGCAAGGGCTCAAGCATCAAGCTGTTCTTCAGGCAGCGCGCGACGCAGTGAGCGCGCTTCGCGC
>CAYXWB010000231.1:0-8578 GCA_964468515.1 uncultured Bradymonadales bacterium
TGGCAAGTGGGCCGCGCTCCAGCGCAAGCTCTCTCACCTCGACTTCAACCTGTCGCTCGGCGTGGGCGCCATCGGCCTGACTCGCCCAAACCCCTTGCGCACTGCCTCCGAGTCTACCATCACCCCCAACCTCACCTTCGGCGCGGGCCTCGCGTTCTGGCTGGCTGAGGGGCTGTCGCTGCGCGTGGATGGGCGAGGCTACCTGTATGCTGGGCCTGAGTTCAAAACGCAGCAGTTCGCGCCGCAGGACGCTGAGGGCAACGTCGAGGGCCATGGCTTCTTCCAACGCCTCTCGCTCCCCTCTCAGTTCTTAGTTGGCGTGTCTTACGCCTTTTAAGATGGGCGGCTGAAGAATAATCCTGTGCATTCCTCCAGTGTTAAGATATGCTTCGCCCTGCCAGCGCTCCCCTCACTTGGTGAGGCGCGCGTCGGGCGTGTGACGGATAGGTGACGATCGATGCGACAGCGACAGGTCATGAGGCGCGGGGCGCGCGCTTGGCGCAAGGTACTCGCCGGCGCGCTCTGCGCCGCGCTGGTGGCTACTCCGGCGGTCAGCGCGTGGGCGCTCGACAAGCAACAGATCATCCAGATGAAGAAGCTCGGCCTGGATGATAAGACCCTCAAGGGCGCCATTGACTCCGCAGGCGATGAGCTCATGCTCTCGCCACAAGAAGTCGAGGAGCTCAAGAAGAACGGGGTCAGCCAAGATGTGATTGATCACCTGCGCCGCACAGGTCACATCCAGGGTGACGCTGCGACGCCTGGCCCTGGTCCCGCGCCAGGACCCGGCCCCGCTCCAGGCCCTGGCCCCGCGCCTGGCCCTGGTCCCGCGCCTGGTCAGGGCGAGTCAGATGAGGAGCGCGAGGAGCGCGAGGCCCGTGAGGCCGCGCAGCGCGCCGAGATTGAGCGCAAAGCCCAAGAAATGCTCGCCGAGCAAGAGGCCGCGCGTCAGCGCGAGGGCAAGCTCAAGCTAGAGTCCGCCAAGCTCGCTGGCGCCCTGCGTGATGTCGCCGCTGGCAACAACATGCAGGCCGCGCGCGTCTGCTTGGGCTTCTTAAACTTGAAGCCTGACCCCAGCTCCCAAGAGGCCTACACGGCCACCTTCTGCTTGGCCAAGGCCCTCTTCCAAGAGGGCATCCTCTCGGGCGCGTCTCGCCCGCTGGTCGAGGTCTTGCAGCGCGGCACTGGCGCGGATCTGCCACACTTCAAGGAGAGCTTCTACATGTTGGAGCAGCTCTCCGCGCGCATCGGCTACAAGCCGCCCACGCTGGAGGAGCTGACGCGCTCGAACATCGAGGCCCTCAATCCCGAGTTCCGCGACGACTTCAACTACTTCATGGGTAAGTTCTTCTTCGACTACAACAAGATGGACCTGTCGCTTGAGCACCTCAAGAAGGTGCGCTCAGGCGCTGAGGACTATCCTGAGGCGCGCTACCTCATGGGCGTCGCCGTGCTCGGCACCGTCCAAAACGAGGAGGAGCTGCTCAAGCGCGCCCCTGAGGCCGTGCGCTCCTTCCAAGAGGCGATCCTCGCCGCAGAGCGCGAGCGCGGCGGCAATGAGGAGATCCTGCAGCTTGGCTACCTGGCGCTGGCGCGGACCTACTATGAGGTCGGCTTCTACGACGTGGCCATGTTCTACTATCAGAAGCTGCCCACTGAGTCGGCTCGTAACGCCGAGGCGATGAACGAGATCGCTTGGACGTACTTCCTCAAGAACGATTACAAGCGCGCGTTGGGCATCTTCCACACGCTCAACAGCCCCTACTACCAGAAGTGGTTCTTCCCCGATGTCGGCATCTTGGAGGCCACGGTGTACCTGAACTTGTGCAAGTTCCAGCAGAGCAAGCTGGCGCTGGCCAAGCTCCAGGAGCGCTATCTGGAGCGTCGCCCTGAGCTTCAGAAGGCGATGCAGAAGCTGGCTGAGGAGGGCCCCGAGGCGTCTTGGGCGCTGATGATGGGCTACTATCAGGGCGACGGCGAGAAGAAGACAGGCTTGCCCAGCGTGTTCGCCGACGCGGTCATGGATGACCTCGCCTTCTACAACATCTACAAGGTCATCCAGACTCTGCAGCGGGAGCGCGACGCGCTCAAGGCGAACATCGCCCCGCTCGGTGAGCTCGGCGCCCAGGTGCTCGAGCGCGTAGAGGAGCAGCTGCGCATCAAGATCAGCGAGGGCGGCACCATCGTGCAGCAGCGCCTCAATGGCATTGATCAAGAGCTGCAACGTCTGGAAGTACAAGCCACCAAGATCTCCTTCGACATCGATAAAGAGGAGAAGGATCAGCTCCAGGACAGCCTCTCTAGCGAGGACGTCGCGTCGCACGTCGACGCCGGGACGACCCTGTTCGTCGTGGCCGATGACTGGCACCCGTGGCCGTTCGAGGGCGAGTACTGGATCGATGAGGTGGCGAACTATCGCAGCAACCTGCGCACGGAGTGTGTCGAACAATGAAGCATCGCAGGATCATCCGTAAGACCATGTTCGCCCTGCTGTGTCTGTTCTTGGTGACCCTGTGGGCCGGCATCGCTGGCGCGCAGGACATCTCCAAGAATAAGACCAAGCGCAGCGTGGACGATAAAGCCATCGAGGCCGCTCAGAAGCGGCGCGAGGACCTGTCCAAGGCGCTTGATAAAGACAAGAAGGGGCAAGGTCAGGATCTGGCTAAGGGGCCTGACGCTGACCTCCAAGCGGCCCGTGACGCCGCTCAGAAGCGCAGCCCCGAGGAGATTGAGCAGCTCAAGCTCAAGATCGAGCAGAAGAATCGCGCGATGATCACCAAGCTCGATCAGATCATCCAGGGTGATCCCTACAGCGACAGCAAGCCTGAGTGGATGTTCCAGAAGGCTGAGCTGATGTGGGAGCTGCGCAACTGGGAGTACTTGCGCGGTCGCGCCGAGTACAACCAGTGCCTTGAGGCCGCCTCCAAGGGCACCATTGAGGAGTCCAAGTGTCAGGAGCCGCTGCCTGACTACGAGGACGCCCAGGCGATCTATCAGGACATCCTGCAGCAGTATCCCAACTATGCGCGCCTCGACGAGGTGATCTATCGCCTGGGTCGCGGCCTCATTGAGGCCAAGAAGGGCGCGCAGGCGGTGCCGCTGCTGCAGCGGCTCGTGCAGAACTACCCTAACTCGCAGTACCTCCCCGAGGCCTACCTGGCCCTGGGTGAGTTCTACTTCGATAAGAACGTGTTCGGGCTGGCCAAGACCAACTATGAGGAGGTCTTGAAGTTCAACAGCTACGACTTCTACGACTACGCGCTCTATAAGCTGGGCTGGACGCACTACAACCAGCAGGAGTATCGCGACAGCATCGACACCTTCAAGAAGGTGGTGGAGCGTCCCAACGACAAGCTGGGCTTCCAGGCGCAAGCGATCAACGATCTCATCGTCGCGTTCGCCGCGGTCGATGATGGCTGGAAGGAGGCGCGCACCTACTTCTTGGCCAAGCGCGACAAGGAGTTCACTTACGACAAGATGGGCCGCATGGCGTCGTACCTGGAGGGCAAGGGCCAGGACGAGGACGCGGTCTCCATCTACTCGTGGTTCATTGATGAGCGACCCAACCACACCAAGATCCCGGAGTGGATGGAGTCGATCCTCATCGCGAAGAAGAAGAACGAGAACAACCTGGAGGACACCGAGGCGTCGATGAATCGCTTCATCGCGTACCTCGATCCTCAGGGCACCTGGGCACAGAAGAACAAGGACGACAAGGGCGCCATCAGCAACGCGGCGCTCTTGACGGAGGCGTCGCTGGCTTATCTGGCGGGCTTCTATCACCAGCGCGCGCAGAAGAATGAGGTGCTGGCCGATTATAAGAAGGCGGCAGGCTACTACGAGAAGTTCGTGGCCCGCTTCCCGGAGAACCCGTCCTCGTTCGACATGAACTTCTTCTTGGGCGAGATCTACCTGCTCAGCCTCAAGGAGCTGGAGAAGGCGGCCGCGCAGTACCAGAAGGTCGTGGACCTCTACAAGCAGAACAATATCCCCAAGGGTGTTGATGAGAAGCAGGCGCAGCTGTTCGTCAAGGACGCCGCTTATGCGGTGGTCCAGTCGTACAACGAGCTGGTCAAGGCCAACCACCAAGACTCGATCTTGGTGAAGATGTCCGAGGCGGCGGACAAGTCCAAGGACGGCGTCTTCCAGACCAAAGACAAGATGGACCTGAAGACCGACGCGCCTAACCCTCGGGTCGAGCTGCTGCGCTATGAGGAGGGCTTCGTGAAGGCGTCGGATCAGTGGGGCGAGATGTACCCCAAGGATGACGCGACGCCGACGATCGACTATGTGGCGGCTGAGGTCTACAAGGCGCGCGGGCACTATGACAGGTGCGTGCCGCGCTATGAGAACATCATCACCAACGCGCCGAAGCATCGCTACGCGAGCTTCGCGGGTGCCTCGCTGCTTGACGCGAACTATCGCCTCAAGAAGTGGGACGACGTGGAGAAGTGGGCGCGCTACCTGCTGCAGAACAAGATCTTCTATGTGACGCCTGAGCAGGGGTTGCGTGAGACGATCGCGTTCGCCATCAACGAGCGCGCGATCGAGCTGAAGACGGCGGGCCAGACGGACGAGGCTGCGGGCCAGCTGGTGCGCTTGGCGGAGGAGTTCCCCAAGTCGGATCTGGCGCCTGGCGCGCTGTTCAACGCGGCCGCCATCTACGAGTCGGGTGAGCAGATCACCAAGGCGATCAGCACCTACGAGCGCGTAGTCAAGGACTATGGCGACAGCGAGCAGGCCTCCTCGGCGCTGTTCGTGATGGGCGCCATCTTCGAGTCGCGCGCTGACTTCGACCGCGCGGCGAGCTACTTCGAGCGCTTAGCGACGCCCAAGTATCGTGATCGCGAGAACTCGGCTGACGCCGTCTACAACGCGGCCTCGCTGCGCAAGGCGATGGAGCAGTGGGACAAGGCGATCGAGGTCTACGAGAAGTACGTGGAGCTGTATCCGACGCGCGATGACGTGCAGCAGGTGCAGCTGGAGCTGGCGTACTTGGAGAAGCAGCGTAAGAACCCGAAGGCCTCCTTGAAGCGCTTCACGGACTACGTGGACGGCAAGGATCTGAAGGGCAAGAAGGTCAAGGATCGCACGATCGCTGTGCCGCAGCAGGTGGAGATCTATACGCAGATCGGCCTGCTGAATGAGCAGCTCAAGGACAAGAAGTGGGAGCAGACCTCGGAGGCTGCGTTCAAGAAGTCGATCGAGCTGTACGCTAAGCTGACGGATGAGGCTGACCAGCGCAAGGCGCGCGAGTTCGCCTCCCACGCGAAGTTCCAGCTCGCGGAGCGCGTGTTCGAGCGCTTCGTGGCGGTGAAGCTGTCATTCCCCGACAGCAAGCTGCAGCGCTTGGCGGTGGAGAAGGGCACGTTGGAGCAGGAGGCTGAGAAGCTCTACGCCGAGGTGATCCAGATGAAGCACCCGTACTGGACCTCGGCGAGCGCCTATCGCATCGGCCAGATGTACAAGAACTTCTCGGATGAGCTGTACGGGCTGCCGATCCCTGAGGGGCTGGATGACGAGCTGCGCGATCTGTACCAGATGGCGGTGGATGATCTTGCCTTCCCGCTGCAAGAGAAGGCGCTGTTGGGCTTCCGTACGGCGCTGAAGCTGGCGTTGGAGCTGAAGTCGTACAACGAGTGGAGCAGCAAGTCAGCGCAGGAGATCAGCAAGCTGGAGAGCCAGTCCTTCCCGATCACCTCGCAGGAGGGCGTCGCGCCGGGCTATGACCGCATGCAGTTCACGCGCACCACGATGCTGACGGACACAGGCAAGGTCGGCGAGCGCCTCAAGGCGCGCAAGGGCGAGGCGGATCGGATCAAGGCCGAGCAGGAGGCAGCGCGTCAGGCGCAGCAGCCCGCGACGCCTGCGACGCCCGCGAAGCCCCAGCAGTGAGCTTGTAGGTCTTGGCCCGCGGCGCGCGCGTCGCAGGCCAAGACCAAAGCTCACCCCCCTCATGAGATCCCAGCAGCCTGAAGAGAGCGTTAGCCATGATCCAACTGAACCGACTGATGCCTGCCGCGCTTTTGAGCGTGGCGCTGTTTGGTGCTTGGGGTTGCTCGGGCGGCGACGTCAAGAAAGACGCCTCGCCAGTGGAGACCCCCAAAGAGAAGGCCGCCGCCGAAGCTGAGGCTGAGGCGATGGGGATTGAGCTCGGGGTGTGGCAGGCCTTCAAGGCGGCCACGGCCAAGCTCCAAGGCGACAGCCCTGACTACGCGACGGCGCAAGCCGAGCTGTTGGCGGTGCTGGAGCAGAAGCCTGACTTCGCCGAGGCGCACTATAACGTGGCGCTGTTGTACGAGCGTCAGGGCAAGCTTGAGGAGGCGCGCACGCACCTAGAGCGCGCGCGCTCGTTCGACCCTGAGGCGCAAGAGTACAAGGTCGCCATGGGCCGCATCTATGCGGAGGCTGGCGAGTTTGAGAAGGCTGAGGTGTTGTTCAATGAGGCCGTCGCGCGCGACCCCAACAGCGCGGCTGCCAAGAACAACCTCGCCATCTTGGCGCTCAAGAAGAAGGACTATGACAAGGCGCGCGATTATGTGATCGAGATCTTGCGTGAGGACGCGCAGAACGTCGCGGCGCTGACCACGCTCGGCCTGATCTATCGCGCCCAAGATAACAAGTCGCTGGCGAAGTACGCGTTTGAGAAGGCGCTGTGCGCTGCTGGCGAGCCGCTGGCCTCGTGCACGGCTGCAGAGGCGACCGCCAAGGCGGCCGCCGACGCGCCCAAGGATGCGCAGAAGAAGCCTGAGGCGGCGGCCGCGACCCCCAAGGCCGCGCCGGTCAAGCGTGAGCTGGCGGATCCGCTCCTGCGCGCCGACCTCTACAACAACTTGGCGCTGGTCTATCTCAATGAGAAGGACATGCCGCGCGCGGTGGCGGCCTTCTCGAAGGCGAACGAGACCAGCCCGCGCTATCTAGAGAGTCGGCTCAACTTGGGCGCGATCCTGATCGAGTACCTCGACTACGCGCGCGCCAACGCGGTGTTCTCGGAGGCGGTGAAGATCGCGCCCGATCACTGCGTGGCCAACCTGGGCTTTGGCGCGACGCAGTTCGCGACGGGGCAGTATCAGGAGGCGGCCGATCGTTACGGCTTCTATGTGGAGCGCTGTGATGAGAAGCACGTCTCAAGCTACGAGCGCTTGGCCAAGCTCAATGAGTCGTTCTTGAAGAACCCGGGCAAGGCCATTGAGCACTACCGTCAGCTGCTGGCGCTGTCGCCAGACGAGAAGAAGCAGACGGAGTACAAGGCGATGATCGGCTTCTTGGAAGGCCAGATGAAGCAGCAGGATCAGAAGCAGCCGGCGACCCCTGAGGCTGGCGCGCCTGAGGGTGCTGAGGGCGATGGCGCTGAGGCGGCGCCAGAGAGCTGAGCCCACGCGAGCTGCGTTGAGAGAGGCTGAGCAAAGGCCCGCGCGTCTGTGAGAGGACGCGCGGGCCTTTGCACGTGAGAGGGGCTTTGTCGCGAGAGGAGGTGAGCGCGCGTCGGCGGGTTGGTCCCTGGCGGCGATGGAGGCGCGTGAGCGCGGTGGGGCGGGGTGAGCTCGGGGTGAACGCAAGGATCAGAGGCGTTGACGCTGGTCTTGAACGTCTGTTATTCTGCGCCCAGAAGTCGAGGGTCTCCTACGAGATGCCACTCTGGCGGTCCAAGCTGCGCGTTTTACGCGCGCGGACCTGTAAAGTGAGCAGCTTAAGAGATCCAAAGTCATCAAGGGGCGTGAGCAGAGTGAGGCGTGTCACGGGATGACATGGGATCAGCGCTCACGCGGTTTAGGATGAAGGAGAAGTCAGATGAAGCAGCTCATCGCGATGATGGTGCTCGGCGCAGCGGCGCTGCTCAGCCCAAGCGCCGCCCAGGCCCAGGACGCTGAGGAGCCCCGCACGAAGTTCTATAACTTCGATGACATGTTGATCGATGGCGAGTTCAAGAAGCCGGACATCATGAAGAATAAGGCGCGTGAGAAGGCGGGCTTCAAGCGCTTGGTCGATCTGAAGAAGAACTTCCTGCCGAAGGTGATCGAGACCTCGCAGGAGCAAGCGCTTCAGTGAGCGGTCGTGGCGTGTGCGTGAGTGACTCGTGAGATGGACCCTGCGAAGAGCCTCGGCCCAAGGAGAGTGCGACCATGAAGATCGTCTGCGGGAGCTGCGCAGCAAAGTACTCCATTGCTGACGAGAAGGTGCAAGGCAAGGTGTTCAAGATCCGCTGCCGCAAATGCAGCAACGTGATCGTGGTCAAGGGCACCGAGGATGAGGCTGACGTTGCGGCGTCGTCTGCGATGTCGAGCAGCTCGGGGGCGCAGGAGTGGTACGTCGTCATTGATGGCGAGCAGTCTGGTCCCATGAACGTGAGCGAGGTAGAGGCGGCGTTCATCCAAGGCCGCATCAACGCGCAGAGCTACACGTGGCGCGATGGGATGTCGGATTGGACCCCGCTGGTGCAAGTGGACGCCTTCGCCCACCTTGGCGGTAACGCGCAGGGTGAGAATGAGATGACCACGGTGGCTCAGTCGCCACTGTTACAGAGCGGGCAGCACGTGGCGCTTGATGAGGATGAGGGCGAGGACGCGACGGCGGTCGT
>CAYXWB010000232.1:0-8550 GCA_964468515.1 uncultured Bradymonadales bacterium
GGCAGCACCTGCGCCATCGGTCCGCCCAGGTAGCGGTACAGCGACTGCTCCTGCCAGATGGCGCCCGCATGCGCGCACGCCATGCTCACGCCGAGGATCGCGTTGGCGCCGAGCTTTGCCTTGTTCGGCGTGCCATCAAGCTCCAACATCAGCTCATCCAGCTCCACCTGCGCCGTCACATCGCGGCCCAAGAGCGCCGGCCCGATGATCTCATGCACATGGCGCAGCGCCTTCTGCACGCCCTTGCCGCCGTAGCGCGACTTGTCGCCATCGCGCAGCTCCAGCGCCTCATGATCGCCCGTCGACGCGCCGCTGGGCACCGCCGCGCGACCGACCACGCCGCTGTCAAGCCACACCTCGCACTCGACCGTCGGGTTGCCCCGACTGTCGAGGATCTCACGCGCCACCACATCCACAATCTCAGACATGCCTCACCTCCTCAATGAACCCACGCACCACACGCACCACGCGCCCAACGCGCGCGACACCTCAAGCGGGCGCCCGCTCACGCGGGCGCCACATCGCCGAGCGGATCGCCCGGCATCAGCTCATCATCCAACGCATCTTGCACAGCGCCCTCATCATCAGGGGCGGGGCGCACAAGCTCAGGCTGCATCGCAGCCTCATCGCCCGCCACGATCGCCGCTGCCTCCACAGCGGGCACCGCAGCGCCCTCTAGGCGACGCGACACCAGCGCGAAGCCTACCTGTGAGAACCGCATCCGGGGCGCGCGCGCATAACATGCCAGCGCATCGGCGAGCGTGTCCATCACCATGACCAGCTGAAAGGGGACGTTGAACAAGCTCAGATGCACACACGCCACGAGCGCGTCCAGCTCGCCCGCGCTGTTGGGGCGATGCACCCACAGCCCCACCGGCAGCTCGCCGCCCACGCGCGCAGCTCCGCTGTCATCCAGCGCCTGCTTCATCGCGCCGAGCAGCGCCTCCACCCACAGCGCGGGATCATCGCTTGAGGCCACCTCTAGGTTGAGCCCCTCAAAGCCGCTGACCTCTAAGAAGGGCCCTCGGGCCTCAACGCCGAGCTGACCTGTCAAGAGCGCGAACTGGGGGGCGCCGTGATGGTAGCGCGCAGCGAAGTCCAGCTCATCCAGCACGTCTTGATAGATGAAGTGGCGCACGCCGCCCTCATGAGGCGGCCCGACATGGCGCAGCGCGACCTCATCGCCCTCACGCGGCGCCTCGTGAAACAGCGCTTGACGCAAGGCTCACTCGCTCCGTGGGTAGATCGCGCGCCACGCCGCCTTGGAGAGCCGATCTTGGGGCTGCACCGCGCTGTCCTTGATGGCGACCTCCCAGCTCACCGCGCGCTCGCGCGCGCCGTCGAGGTTGTAGAGGTAGCTGACCTCATAGACGCCCTCACGCGCGGGCACCGCCTTCCACTTGCAGTTGCGCTCTTTTTTGCAGGCCTCAAACTGGTCCGCGCTCTCCACCTGCGCGGTCAACAGCCACTCCAGCGCCTCCACGACCTCGCTCTGCAAAAACATCGTCTCCATCGCCTTGCAGTTGTCACGCATCTTCTCCGATTGGCACGCCTTGCTCGCCGCACCAATCCAGCGCTTGCCCGCGCTCGCGCTCGGATCATACGACTCCGGGTTGATGCGCGCGCGCTCCTTGCGATCGAAGTCCTCACCGATGCGCATCACGTTGCTGGCTTGCAAATTGGTGGCGCGCAGCGCGCGCGCATCATAGTCAAACTCAAACTCCGCGTAGGTCGGCTCGCCGCCCTCAACCCACTGAAAATAAGCGCGAAACAAGCTGCCGCGATCGTGCTCAATGGTCCACCCCAAGATGTCATCGCCCTCGGCGCTCTCCTCGCGCTGCTCGAAGTACAGCAGGAGCGCTCCCCCCAGGTTCAGCTTCGACTCGAAGCGGTGCGCGGCCAGCGCGCTGACCACTTGGCGGTGCTTGTCGTAGTAGGTGTCATCGACCACCTTCTGCGGATCCATCACCGCGCGCGCCAGCACGTTCTTGGGCGTCACCTCGCGCGTCTTCAAGTCCACCAGCCAGGACGGACCCACCGTCAAGAACGCGTCTTGGAACGCGTAGCGCACCAGATAATAGGAGGGGCCATACTTCGTCTCACCCCACCACACGGCGCTCCAGCCTGGCTTGGGCGCGGCGCTGATCTTGAGCACGTCCTTGCGGAACGCCTCGCGCCCCATCAGCGCATCGACGCTCACCGTCTCCGTCTCCACCTCACGCGGCTTCTTCGGATCGGCGAGCTTCACAGGGACCGTCACCTCCATACGCCTCACCAGCGAGATGGCCGCCTCCAGCTGCTTGTCACCCGCCCAGGGGTTGACCTGCTCGGGCGCAGCCTCCGCCTCGATCACCTGCTTGACCACCACCGTGTCCGCCGTGCGCGTGAAGCGTGCGATGAGCACGCCGCCCACCACGACGATGAGGCCGATGATCAGCGCGAGGACGAGCTGTAATATACGCCTAGTCTCCATCGTGCTCTTTGCCTGTGCTCGCGCGCCCTTTGGGGCGCAGCCATCTTAGCTAGGTCGCTCATCGCGCCATGATAACATCACTTGTCGCCACGCTCCAAGCGCGCGTCCTCAGCGCAGCGCGTAGATCGTCACATCGTCGAAGGCCACCTTCGCGGCCCAATCATTGAACGCGAAGCGCGCGTGCTGCGGCCCGCGCAAGGGCGCCGCGTCCTCATAGCGCATCACCAGCTCATCATCCACAAACCAGCTCAGCGTGCCGCCATCGCGCTCCAGCGCGAGCTGATAGACCTGATCTTTGACCACGCCACGCGTCGGCTGCGCCTTGCGATCGGCCCCGTGCTCATCCAGCCGCGCGATCACATCCAAGCTGTTCTTCCAGCCCCCAAAGATCACCACATAGCCCGACGCATGGACCCGCCCATCGCCGAAGATCTCCACCTTCAGATCGCCCTCGGCGGTGAGCGCCTTGGCCTTGAACTCCACGCGCACCCGCTCAGGCAGGTTCACGTCGAGCCAGAGCGGATCATTCTTGATCTGATCGCCCACAAGCCACCCCTGCTCAAGGCGCCAAGCCCCCGAGCCGCCCTCGCCCTCGCCGCGCGTCCAGCGCGGCCCGAGCGCCTGGCGCGCGAAGTCATCGCTGAAGATGACCTCGCGCTCAGTCGCCTGGGCCGAGGGGCCGATCTCGCGGGTCTTGCAGCCGCACAGGGCCATGAGACACGCTAGCGCCAGCGCGGCGCGCTCAAGTTTGATCGTCACCGAAGTTCACCTGCACCTTGCTTGAGCCTAAGGGGCGCGTCTCGGGGCGCTCCTCAAAGTCACGCGCTGCGCTGCCGCGCGGCGCGCGCAGCGGCTCATCATCGTCAAGCTCCAGATCGGTCAGATCGAGCTGCACCGTCGTGAGCAGATCCGAGCTGTGGCCTCGCCCCGCGAGGACCTCCTCCACGCCGCTCTCCTCCTCCATCCCATCGCGGCGCGGCTTGCGCACCGTGCGACGCATCACCGCCGCCTTAGGCGGCGTCAGCTCAGCCACCTCCGCAGCAGCGCCACGCGGCGGTGGCGGTGGCGCGCTCCCTGACACCACCGCCTCGCCAGAGATGCCACGGCTCAGCGGCGGCGGCGTCGTCGGGCGTGGCACAGGCGGCGCGAGCGCCGCCTTCACAGGCAGCGGTGGCGGCGCCGACGCGCCCAGCGCCGGCGGCGCTGAGGGCGGCCGAGGCGCCGCTGGCGCGCGTGATGGCGCCAGCTCCTGCTCAGGCCCCCAGTCAAACTGAACCGTCGCGCGAAGATCCTCTCGAGGTGATGAGGCATCCTCCTCATCCTCGCGTGACTCAGTCTCCTCGGTCAGCGTCACCCCAGGCGTCGTCAAGACCACGCGCTGCGTCGGCTCATGCGCCATGCGCACGTGCCCGCCCGCGTCCTCCTCCACCACGATCCCGCGCGTGGGCGGCGTGACGTCCAGATCCGCCTCTTGCGCGTAGCTCTCGCCGACGGTCAAGCGCGCGGGCGTCACCTCATCAAGCTCCTGCGGCGAGGGCTCGCGCCAGGTGGGAGCTTGGCGTAGGGCGAAGGAGAAGACCTGAAGGAAGTTCCACAAGAGCTTCACCGCGAGGGTCGGCTCCTTGCGCAGCAGCTCCAAGAACAGCTGACGCTCTACCAGCACCAGCTCCCCTTCCGTCACCCCCTCCAGCGCGAAGTCATGGGGCTGGCCGTCAATAAAGCCGGCCTCTCCCACCAGCTCACCCTCACCGAGCATCGTCGCGGGGCCGATCTCTGGGCGCCGCAGCAGCTCACCGCGCGCGACCAAGTACAGGTCCGGCTCCAGCGCCTCGTCTTGGGTGAGCGGGGATTGACCCGCCTCAAAGGCGACGATGCGGGCCATCGACGCCGCCAACAGCAGCTCCTTCTCGCTCAAGTATTGGAAGAAGGGGGCCTGACGCATCGTGTTGAGGATCTGCTCGCGCTCCAGCGCGCGCGGATCCTCAAGCAGGTCTACATGCACCACCAGCGCGGTGATGTTGTCCTTGCCCCCTGACTCCACCGCGAACGCGATGCACAGCTCCGTGACCTCGCGCACATCCTCGCTGCTGCCGAGCATCGCCAGGATCTGCTCATCCGACTTGAAGTAGCCGCACAGCCCGTCTGAGCAGACCAAGAAGCGATCCTGCTCCAGCACGTCGAAGTCCATCGTGTCGACCTCGACCCCCTCGCGCACGCCCACCGCCCGGGTGACCGCGTTCTTGTTGGGCAGGTTGATCGGGTCGCCCGCGCGGATCTTGCCCAAGCGGACCATCTCATTATAGAGCGAGTGATCGTCGGTGAGCTGGTGCATCTTGCGCTGACGCATCAGGTAGACGCGCGAGTCGCCCACATGGGCGATGAAGCCGCGCCGACGCGTCAAGAGCAGCAGCGTGCAGGTGGTGCCCATGCCGCGGCGCGACTCGTCCTCGCGCGAGGCCTCGAAGATGCGCCGGTTGGCCTCTTGGACCGCGTGCTCCAACAGCCGCGTCATTTCTTGGCAAGCTTGGAGATCGTCGGGCTGCTCGTTGAGCAGCTCGATGAGGTCGCGCCGCGCGCTGACCACCTCACGCACCGAGCGCACGCTCATGGCGCTCGCCACCTCGCCCGCCGCATGACCGCCCATGCCGTCGCACACGACAAACAACCTCAGGCGCTTGTCGACGAGGAAGTTATCCTCATTGATCTCACGCACCTTGCCGATGTCGGTCGAGGCCCAGAACGAGATCTCCATGTCGCCTCACCTCTCCTGCGACTCACGCACCATCGCCACGGCGCGACGCCCGCGCTGCTGCCATCATGCCCGCTCTGCCACCAGTCACGCGCCAGAGCCGCTCAGCTCCTCTTGCTCGCTTCACCCTCTATACCATGGCCTGTCACTCCCAGAGAACCTTCCTTTTGAACGACCGCTTCGGCCTGTGTCACCGCCGCCTTGCCCTGCTCGGAGCGCATCAAGAAGAAGCGAAACAGAGTCAACAGGATCGACGCCGTGGGCACCGCCAGCAGCGCCCCTAACAGCCCAAAGGCGCTCTCCCCCGCCAGCAGCGCGAAGATCACGATCACCGGGTGAATATGCGCGCTCGTGCCGATGATCTTCGGGTTCAAGATGTTCGCCTCCACGAAGTGGATGAACAAGATCCAGATCAACGCGAACACGCCCGTCATCAGCCCGCTGGTCAGCCCGAACAGCACGATCGGCACCGTGCTGATGATCGTCCCAAAGATCGGGATCAGGCTCAGCGCGCCCGCCACCACCCCCAACAGCAGGCTGAACTTGATGCCTAAGAACGCCAGCCCCACATAGGTCAGCACGCCGTTGACCAAGCAGATCGTCAGCTGTCCACGCACCACCCCGCTCAAGCCCCGGTCCAGCTCGCCCAGCAGCTGGTCGTAGTTGGCGTGATGCTCCTCAGGGATCAAGCCGCGAAAGAACGCCATCAGCGCGTGCAGATCGATCGAGATGAACGCCGCCACCATCAACGTCAGGATCAGCGCCACGAACGCCTGGATCACCCCCACCACGATCTCTTGCGCGAAGGTCAGCAGTGAGGTCAGCTTCGCGTTGGAGGAGGTCGCGAACCCCTCGATCACCTCGTCCATCGCGCGCTCCAGATCGAACATGCTCTGCAGCGTCTCGCCCTCCCCGGCGGCCACCCGAGGCGCCACCTTCGTGCGCGCGGGACGCACGCGCCACCCACCGCCGCTCATCGGTGACAGATCCAGCTCCACATCCTCTAAGAAGATCTTCACGCCGCCGCTGTCGCGATCGGGCACCACCCGCATCGCCGCGCGCGGCTCACGCTCGGGATACATCCACGCCCCTGAGCGCGCCATCGGCGCGCGCTGAGCCAGCTCCAGCTTCACCCCCTCCTCGATCACCGGGCGATAGCTCACCTCTTGCCACAGCGCGCCGCCCGCCACCTCGCGCGCGAACTCCACCTGCGTCGCGAGCCCCACCACGCGCCGCGCCTCACCTTGCGCTGTCGCCAGCGCCGCCGCGCTCACGCGCGCGCGCCCCACCAGCTCGCGCGCCTGGATCAGCTGCTGCGCGCGCAGCGCCGCTAAGCGCGTCTCCTCATCATCCCCCGCGCTTGGCAGATAGGTCACCACCACGCCCTTGAGCTGCCTGTTCAGATCGGGCAGCTGCTGCGAGCGAAACGTCTGGATCTCACGCGGCACTGTCTCACTAAAGCGCACCACCTCCGAGATGAACTTCGGCGTGAACAACACCAGCGCCGTCGTGATCAACCCGAAGAACACCAAGTACACCAAGATCACCGCTGACCAGCGCGGCAGCCCCGTCGGATCCTGCGGCGTACGCCCCAGCCGGCTCACGATCGGCTCCATCAGGTACACGATCACCAGCGCCAGCACGAACGGCAGCAAGATCTCCTTGAACAGCGTCGTCAAGATGATCAAGAACGCCAGCACCGCCAGCGGCAACACGAACCGCCGCAGCCCAGCCAAGCGCGCGGGCCAGCCGCCGCTGGCGGCGGCCGCCTCGCGCGCGCCAGTCACCGCCGCGAACGCCCCGCTCGCGAAGCGCCCCAGGCGCGTCGCGGGGCTCACTGGCGCCTCCTCCACCTCGTCTTGTCCCTCGCGCCGATCCACGCGCAGCACGGGCACGCTCCCCGCCGGGGAGCGGATCGGCGCGCGCTTCGCCTCGCGCTCCGACGCTACAGGCTGTGGCTCAGCGGGCAGCGGCCCTGCGTCTGGCTCAATGATGGGCGACTCAAGCTCAGTCGCGAGCTTGCGCTCCTCACCTGCCTCTGACGCCTCATCCTCCTGCTCAAGACGCTCAGGATCTGACTCATTCATACAATCATCCTTCAAGCGCGCCCACGCGCGCTGCTGCACTTCACGCGCGCCCACAAAAGCGCGCGCTCATCCCTGCGCGCGCACGCGCTCCAAGAACTCATCAAAGAAGCGCGCCCCATCATGCGGACCCGGACCCGCCTCGGGGTGATATTGCACGGCGCTCACGGGGCGAGTGGGGTGGCGAAACCCGGCGATCGTCCCATCGTTGAGGTTCACATGCGTGACCTCTAAGCCCTCGGGCACCACCTCGGCGCTCACCGCATAGCCATGGTTCTGGCTCGTCATGCTCACGCTGCCCGTGTCCAGCGCCTTGACCGGCTGGTTAGGCCCACGATGGCCAAAGCGCAGCTTGAACGTCTCGCCACCAAGCGCGCGCGCCAAGAGCTGATGCCCCAAGCAGATCCCATACACGGGCCGCGCCTCAATGAGCGCGCGCACATCCGCCAGCGCATGATCCATGCGCGCAGGATCGCCCGGCCCATTGGACAGCAGCACGCCTTGCGCGCCCATCGCTAAGATCTGCGCCGCGCTCGCGCTCGCAGGCACCAAGCTCACCCGCGCGCCGCGCGCCACGAGCTGACGCAAGATGCTCGCCTTCACCCCAAAGTCCACCACCACGACGTGCGGGCCATCCCCTGAGGGCGCCTGCTCGTCGCGCGGCACCAGCGCGATCGGCGGCAGCTCCCCTGCGGCTGCGTCGCCGCGCTGCACCACAGACATCGGCTGCGCGCAGGTCACGCGCGCTACATAATCAACAGCGCCGTAGTCTGCAGCGCCCTGGATCTGCGCGCGCAAGCCCTCGACATCGCGCGCGGCTTCTCCTTCAGCGATGATCGCGCGCATGACGCCACAGGAGCGAAGGTGGCGCGTCAGCGCGCGCGTGTCCACCTCCTCAATGCCCACCACGCCATGCTCCGCGAGCCAACCGTCGAGCGACTGTGTCGCGCGCCAGCTTGAGGTGTGACGCGTCAGCTGACGCACCACCAAGCCCGCCGCCTGCACGCGCTCAGACTCCATGTCATGCGGGCTGATGCCATAGTTGCCGACCTGCGCGCTGGTCAACGTCACGAGCTGTCCCGCATAAGAGGGATCTGTCAGGATCTCCTGATAGCCCGACATGCTCGTGTTGAACACAAGCTCCCCGATCGCCCCTGCCGCCGCGCCAAAGGCGCGCCCCCTAAACGACCGCCCATCCTCTAACACCAGCACCGCCGCGCGCTCTGTCATCGCCTCATCTCTCC
>CAYXWB010000233.1:0-8464 GCA_964468515.1 uncultured Bradymonadales bacterium
GCGGCGCGCGTCCCGCGAGGGCTTCAGCGGCCCTTATAGATGCTGCGCAGGGTGGAGCCCATCTCAGCGGGGGTGGGGCAGACCTTGATGCCGGCCTCCTCCATCGCCTTGACCTTCTCAGCGGCCGTGCCCTTGCCACCGGAGATGATGGCGCCCGCGTGGCCCATGCGCTTGCCGGGAGGTGCGGTGCGACCCGCGACGAAGCCGACGATCGGCTTGGTGAAGTGCTCCTTGACCCAAGCTGCGGCCTCCTCCTCAGCGGTGCCGCCGATCTCACCGATCATGATGACGGCCTCGGTCTCATCGTCGTCTTGGAACATGCGCAAGACGTCGATGAAGTTGGTGCCGTGGATCGGATCACCGCCGATGCCCACGCAGGTGGACTGGCCGATGCCAAGGGCGCTGAGCTGACCGACGGCCTCATAGGTGAGGGTGCCGCTCTTGGAGACGACGCCCACGGGGCCGCGACGGTGGATGTGACCGGGCATGATGCCGATCTTGCACTGCTCCGGCGAGATGACGCCGGGGCAGTTGGGGCCCACTAGGCGAGTGCGCGAGGACTTGATGAGGTGCTTGACGGGGACCATGTCGAGCACCGGGATGCCCTCAGTGATGGCGATGACGAGATCAAGCTCGGCGTCGATGGCCTCCAAGATGGCGTCAGCGGCGAAGGGCGGCGGCACGTAGACGACGCTGGCGTTGGCGCCAGTCTGCGCGACGGCCTCCTCGACGGTGTTGAAGATCGGCACGCCCTCGATGGTCTGGCCGCCCTTACCTGGGGTGACACCGCCGACGATCTTGGTGCCGTAGTCGAGCATCTGGCGCGTGTGGAACTGGCCGACAGCACCCGTGATGCCCTGGACCAGCACGCGAGTGCTCTCATTGATCATGATGCTCATGCTGCGCTATCTCCTTGCGCGCGCCGCCTGTGAGGGTGGCGCGATCGTGGTCATGTGAGGGTGGGTCAGCGGTTGATCGCCGCGATGATCTTCTCGGCGCCGTCGGCCATGGAGCCCGCGCTGATGATGTCGAGGCCGCTCTCGTTCAAGATGGCCTTGCCTTGATCGACGTTGGTGCCCTCCAAGCGGACCACCAGGGGGACGTTGAGGCCGACCTGCTTGACCGCCTCGACCACACCCGCGGCGATGACATCACACTTCATGATGCCGCCGAAGATGTTGATGAAGATGCCCTTGACGTTAGGGTCGCGCGTGATGAGCTTGAACGCCTGCGTGACGCGCTCAGTGGTGGCGCCGCCCCCCACGTCGAGGAAGTTGGCAGGCTCCGCGCCGTAGTGCTTGATGATGTCCATCGTGGCCATCGCCAGGCCCGCGCCGTTGACCATGCAACCGATGTTGCCGTCGAGCTTGACGTAGCTGAGCTGATGCGACTTGGCCTCAAGCTCGGCGGGGTCTTCTTCGGTCTCATCGCGCATCGCCTCGACTTCTTGGCGACGATAGAGCGCGTTGTCATCGAAGTTCATCTTGCCATCAAGGGCGATGATGTCGCCCGAGCCGGAGACGATGAGGGGGTTGATCTCGACGATCGAGGCGTCGGTGTCGAGGAACGCCTGATAGAGCGACTTGAGCAGCTTGACTGCCTTGTTGATCTGCTTGCCCTCAAGCCCCAGCTTGAAGGCGATCTGGCGGCACTGGAAGTCGGCGAGGCCGACCAGGGGGTTGATGATGGTCCTGTGGATCTTCTCGGGGGTGTGCTCGGCCACCTCCTCGATGTCCATGCCGCCCTCGGTGGAGGCCATGATGACGATGCTGTCGGAGGCGCGATCGACGATCATGCCCAGGTACAGCTCGCGCTTAATATCAGCGCCGGACTCAATGTAGAGGCGCTGAACGAGCTTGCCCTCGGGGCCAGTCTGGTGGGTGATGAGGGTCATGCCGAGCATCTTGGAGGCGATGTCACGGACCTCATCGAGGCTGCGCGCGAGCTTGACGCCGCCGCCCTTGCCGCGCCCACCCGCGTGGATCTGCGCCTTCACGACGAACACCTCGCCGCCGATCGCCTGAGCGGCCTCAACGGCCTCCTGCGCGCTGAACGCGGGGCGTCCTTCGGGCACGGTCACGCCGTACTTCCGAAAGATCTCCTTGGCCTGATACTCATGGATGTTCATGGTAGAGTGTCCTCTCACGTTGGAAGGGTCGCGCGCGTCATGGAGGGTGGTGAGCGGTGACGAGGCTGTGATGGGCCGCTCAGCGAAGCTCGAAGGCGCGCACACATCGGTCTTGTGGGATGCCCGCGCAGTCTATACTTGGCGCAGCGCGTTATCGTCAAGGCGCGCACCCCCTGAAGCACAGAATGTCTGGCCTTGAGCGCGCCCCTCACAGGCGCAGCACGCCGCCTTCGAGCAGATCCGCCAGCAGCGTCACCGCCTCCAAGCGCGGCATCCCGCACACCTCAATGATGTCCTCGAAGGTCATCATCCCATCGGCTTGGCTGAGCAAGAAGCCCGCGCGGTGGTCGAGGTTGAGCTTGGACAGCGCGCTGGGAGCGACGGCCAGCTTCGGCGTGCGGCTCAAGGAGCCGAGCCGTCGCAGCTGCACGCGCTCCTGCTCGTTCTGGATGGCGCCTTGGAGCTGACGCGCGCCTGCGTCCGCAGGATCGCGCGTCAACAGGCGCGTCACCACGGCGCTGGCGGCCCCAAAGCGGCCCGCCTCAAACTCGCGCCTGGCCGCTTGCAGGCTGTCCTCATCGGCGCGTTGGGGCGTCTGCGGACGCGGCTTCAAGAAGGGCGCCTGAGACTCATCCAGCAGCGCGGCGTGCTGCGGTTCCAGCTCAGGGTGCTCGCGCACCCCTGTGGGCGCGTCATGCGCGAAGGGGTTATCGCGCCCCACAGCCCCCGGGCGCAAGAGCCCCGAGCGATCGCGCCCAAGCCCGCGCGCCCCCGCGCTCAGCTCCGGCGGCCGCATCGGCTCGCCGCGATAGCGCGCCTGCGCGCTGGAGGATTGCTCCGTGGCGATAGACTCCGCCAGCTCAAAGAACTCCGCATCGGTGATGTTCTCATCGCGCCCTGGCTCGGGCTGCGCGAGCTGCTGGAGGATCTCTGGCTCGGGGCGGTTCGTCGGCGTCTTCTGCCGATCAAAGAGGCGCGTAGGATCGATCACACGAGGGCCCTCAAAGCCGAGCGTGTCGACGCGCTGCTCGGCTTGGCGCGTGGTGGCTGGCGCGCGCGAGGCGACCTCACGCACCTGCGCTTGCAGCGGCTCGTCATCATCGAAGTCAAAGTCAAAGCTCAACGCGCGTCGCTCAGGCGGCGCGCTCGGCGCGCTTGACAGTGGCGCCAAGCCGCCCAGCTCGTGCGGGCTCTCCTGGCGCGCCGTCACGGCGCGCTCCCCCGCTGGCGAGGTCTGACGCGCGTGCGCCTCTGTCGCGGAGGGCTGCTCAATGCGTGGCCCACCAAAGCCAAAGTCCAGATCAAAGCCCAGCTCATCCTCATCGGCATCGACCTTAGCCTGCGCAGGCGGCGCAGCAGCCTGCGGGATCGTGAACGGTGATGAGGTGGTCTTAGGCTCCTCAATGCGCGGGCCGCCAAAGCCGAAGTCCAGATCAAAGCCCAGCTCATCCTCATCCTCATCCGCCTCAGCCTGGGGCGCAGGCGCAGGCGGCTGCGCGATCGAGGTTGAGGTGCGCACCCCAGGCCGCGACGCGCGCACTGAGACAGGCAGCTCATCATCCAACATCTGGCTGATCATGCTCTCGCCCAGCGAGGTCGTGGGCGACGCAGGCTCATCCTCGTCGGCGCCCTGCTCCTGCTCGGCCGCCTCCTCACCCTCATAGTCATGCTCGATCGTGTGGATCTCTGTCTGCGGCTTGCGCGCGGCCTCGGGGATCGAGAAGTTCACCCCAGGCAAGACCGTGGCGTCATCTTGAGGTTGTGAATCATCCTGCGAGGCGCTTGGCCCTTGCGACGCGCCCTCCCCCAGATCAAAGTCAGGCAGCTCCCCTGGGAACAGGTCTTGCTCAGGGGTGCTCCAGATCTCATCGTCAGCGAACAGATCATTATCCGAGAACAGCGCGCGGTCCGAGCGCAACGCGGCATCAGCGCGCTGTCCCTCCTCATCGCGCTCCAGCGCCGCGCCCTCGACCGCGTAGGGAAGCTCAGGGAGATCAAAGCGCAGCGCGTCCTCGTGGGCCTCCGTCACCTCTAAGCTCACGCGGGGCGCGTCGTCAGACGCGCTGGGCGCGCGCTCAGGGGGATCTTCAAGATCGAGCGCGCCAAACAGCGACGCATCTGAGTGATGCGTGGCGACAGGCTCGGGGCTACGCCAAGGCAGCGGCGCAGCCCCATCGGGCGAGTCATCCTCAAACAGGTCATCCATGCCGGAGAAGATGTGCTCGGCGCGCGGCTCGGGGACAGGCGTGGGCTGGGGCAGCGTGAAGGGTTGAGCTGCCTGAGGCAGCTCGGCGCGCGAGGGCGCAGGCGCTTGGGGCGAAGCCACCACCTCAGGCGCTGGCGTGTGTCCAGGCAGCGGGAGGGTGATGTGCGGCGAGCTTTGCCCGCTGCGTGGCGAGATGGCCGTGGGCGCGGGCAACCATGAGGACAGCGGCCCGAGCTTGAGGCGCGGCGCAGGGGCAGCCTCCTGAGCAAGCTCCTGCGCCTGCTGTGGGGGTGCGCTTGAGCTCACCTCATCGCCCCACAGCGCGCCAGGCTCAAAGGGCTCCAGCCCCTCATCCATATCGACGCTGTCGCTCAGCTCGCTGAGGGCCTCAAGGCCGCCCATCACAGACAGCGCGTCAAACGCAGCGGGCGCTTGCAGCTCATCAAGCTCACCGACCTCCTCAAGCTCACCCAGCGCGCCGACCTCCTCAAGCTCACCCAGCGCGCCGACCCCCTCAAGCGCCTCAAGCTCCTCCATGATCGCCATCGCGTCATCACGGGCGGGCACCTGAGGCAGCGCGGCTTGTGCGAAGGGGTCAACCTCCTCGAGCGGCTCAACGCCTGAGGCGCGCGATGCGTCTGTCGCGAGGCCTGAGGAGAAGATGGGCAGCTCAAGCGAGTCATCATCCTCCATCGGCTCAAGCAGCTCATGCGGCTCAGGCTGAGAGGATGAAGGGACGTCAAGCGGGGCGAAGCCATCAAGCGCGTCGAACATGCCAAACAGGCTGTCGTCAAGGTCATCAAACATGCCAAACAGCGCATCGGAGGCGGCCGTCTGGTCTGGTGAGGGGGCGAGGGCGTTGAGCTTGGCGATGGCGTCGTCAAGCGACAGCTCGCCATAGTCCAAGGCGCGCTCGACATCGAGCAGCGCCTCCTGCCACGCGGGCGCCAGCGCGGCTAACGCGCGCATCGCCTCGCGCGCCTCAGGCCATCGCGAGGGGACCTCGCGGGAGGCTCGCAGCAGCTCCACCGCGCGTTCGAGGCGGTCCTGGAGCGATGGGTCAGTCATGGGCGCCACTACCTGTCCTGGGACGATTGAGAGGCTCGGCCGCGCGCTAGCGCGCGGCCGAGCAGGACTGCTCAGAAGAACGAGGCGCTTGAGGGGGTCGCATGCATCGCCTCACGCGCGGCCTCAAGCGCGTCGAGCGCGCTCAAGACCTCATCCATCGCGCTTGAGCCGAGCGCTTGACGTGCGCGCACGACCGCGCCCTTGAGCGGCGAGAAGTCATGTTCGGTGAAGGGGTCGTCCTCCTCCTTCTGCGCCATCTCCTTCTCGACCTCGCGGATGAGGCGGTTGAGGCGGCTGCGCTCGCGCTCCACCTCCTCATCTTGCTGCAACGACATCAAGTAGTCTTGGTTCTCAGCCACCATCCCGTGCAGCTCCTCCTCGGTCAGCCCGCTGGTGGCGGTGACGGTGATGGACTGCTCCTTTTGCGTCTCCATGTCACGGGCCGAGACGGAGACGATGCCATCAGCGCTGATGTTGAAGGTGACCTCCACCTCCACCTCACCCGAGCGCGCGCTGCGCAGCCCCGTGAGCATGAACTCACCCAGCAGCTCGTTCTCCACCGCCATGTCACTCTCGCCCTGGAAGACGATGATCTTCACCGAGGTCTGATTATCACGCACCGTGGTGAAGATGTGGCTGTGGCTGGTGGGGATGGTGGTGTTAGCCTCGATCAGGCGCTCAAAGCCGCCGCCGTGCACCATGATGCCGAGGCTGTGCGGGGTGACATCAAGCAGCAGCACGCCCTGCGCGCCCTCCTGCAAGGCGCTGCCCTGGATGGCCGCGCCCAGCGCGACCGCCTCATCGGGGTGCACATTCTTGGCGGGCTCGCGCCCGAAGAACTCGCGCACCGCCTCTTGGATCTTGGGCATGCGCGTCATGCCGCCGACCAGCACCACGTCCTCAATGTCATCGATCTCAAGGCCCGCCTCTTGGAGCGTCGCCTGACAGATCTTGACGCTGCGGTGGATGAGGTCTGCGACCAGCTCCTCGAACTTGTCGCGAGACAGCGTGGTCTGCAAGTGCAGCGCCTCGCCATTGTCGCGCGTGAAGATGAACGGCAGGCTGATCTCGGTGTCGCGCATGGTGGACAGCTCGATCTTGGCCTTCTCAGCGGCGTCCTTGAGGCGCTGCAAGCTCATCTCATCGCGGCGCAGATCGACGCGATGCTCGCGCGCGAACTCAAACGCCAAGTGCTCGATGATGCGCGCGTCGAAGTCCTCGCCGCCCAAGAACGTGTCGCCCGCGGTGGAGAGCACGTCGAAGACGCCGTCGTTGATCTCCAGCACGGAGATGTCGAACGTGCCGCCGCCCAGGTCATAGACGGCGATGGTGCTGTTGATGTTCTTGCCAAAGCCGTAGGCGAGCGCTGCGGCGGTGGGCTCGTTGATGATGCGGATGATGTCGAGGCCCGCGATGCGCCCCGCGTCCTTGGTGGCTTGGCGCTGATTGTCGTTGAAGTAAGCGGGGACGGTGACAACGGCCTTGGTCGGCTCCTCACCCAAGTACTCCTGCGCGACGATCTTCATCTCCTGCAAGATGACGCTGGAGATCTCGGGCAAGGAGTACTCCTTGCCGCGCAGCTTGATGCGCACATCCTCGTGGGGGCCGGGCACGATCTCATAGGGGCAAGTCTCCATACAGTGGAGCACGGGGGCGCTGGCCCACTTGCGGCCGATGAGGCGCTTGGCCGCGTAGACGGTGTGACGCGCGTTGGTGATCGCCTGGCGCTTGGCCATCTGCCCCACCAAGCGACGACCTGACTCCGAGATCGCCATGATGCTGGGGGTGGTCTTGTAGCCGCCCTTGTTGGAGATGACCTTGGGCACCCCCGCCTCCACGACCGCCACACACGAGTTCGTGGTCCCCAGATCGATCCCGATAATATGCTCCATGCGCCTCGCCTCCTGCTGGTCTCACTCACACACGCTGCGGCGCAAACGCCGCTCAGCGCATCATATTTTGGACGTACTCAATACGACGGCGGATGACCTCGCTGTCGGGCTCGATCTCAAGCGCGCGCTTGTAATACAGCAGCGCCTCATCCAACCGCTCCAGCTCCTCATAGGCGTCGCCCACGAGCAGCAAGGCTTTGATCTGTCGGGGGTTCTCTTTGGCAGCGGCGCGCGCGAGCAGGATCGCCTCCTCGCGATGCTCCGCGCCCAAGCGCAGCAGCAGGTTCGCGCCGCGCAGCGCCACCGCGGCGTCATGCTTGATGGCGAAGGCCTTGCGATACTCGCCAGCGGCAAGCTCCAGCTCGCCCGCGAGCTCATGCCTCTCACCCCGGCGCAACAGCAGCGCGAAGGCGGCCTCGCGCTTGCGACGCTCCTCCACGCTCAGCTCGACCGAGCTAGCCTCACCCAAGCCGCCGCTCGCGCCCAAGGCGCGCTCTTGGCTTGACACGCTGTCAGCGCGCGGCGGCGACGCCTGCGCAGCGGCTGGCGCGACAGCCGCCATCATCTGCGATGGCGCGCCATGAGGGGGCGCTGGCGCTTGAGGCGCGCCGAGCTGGGCGTCGTAGCCCTCGCGCTTGTTCTTATGAGAGAGGATCTGCTGCGCCTTGTTCAGCTGCTGGAAGATGGCATCGACCATCGGCTTGTAGCCGCCCAGCTCCTTGCCAAAGAACAGGTCAGGGTGAAAGCGCTTGGAGCCCGCGAAGAACGCGGCGCGCACGGCTTTGCGATCGGCGTCACGGCTCAGCCCGAGCAGCTGATAATAGTCCGCTTGATCAAGCTGGGCGTAAACATACTGAAGCTCACGCTTGACGCCCTCGCTTAGCGCGGTCGCCTCAGCCATCAGCTCCTCATCTGGCGAGAACTGATCGAAGGGCACGGGCAGCAGCGCGTGCCACAACAAGCCCTCCTCCTGTGGCCCCTCGTCGGGCGCTGCGGGCGCAGCGTCGACCTGCTGAGACTTAGCGGGCGCGACGACGAGCGTCTTGCCAGAGAGCGTCGAGGCGCCAAAGCTCATATCAGGCGCCACAGGCGCGTCGGGCGCCTCCAGCAGCCCGGCCTCCAGCAAGCGCGACAGCGCCTTGAGCGTCTGCTCACGCGGCTGACCGCTGA
>CAYXWB010000234.1:0-8426 GCA_964468515.1 uncultured Bradymonadales bacterium
CGCACGCGACGGTCGGCACGCAGGTGTTGCCTTCTTGGCGGGTGCCATCGGCGCAAGTGATCGGCTGCGTGGTGGTGTCGGGCACGCACGCGTCGCCCTCCTGGCGTGTCCCCTCACCGCAGGTGATCTGCTCGCTGGCTGTCGCGACGCACTTGCCATCGCGCTCAGTGGTCCCAGGGCCACACTCGGGGCCGCCGCCACAGGCGGTCAGCATCATCGGCGTCGCGCCGAACAGCGCCAGCGCGATCGCGGCTAGCTTCATCCCTCTCGACATAGACTCTTCTCCTCAAGTTTGCGTGCGGCTGGGGTCGCGGTCTGTCCGCGTCCATGCGTCATCGCCTGTCATCTGCTGTGCGTGATGTTCTTCACCAAGCGCGTTGAGCACGCGCTGAGCTGGAGAGCATTGGAGCGCACAGTAGTGAATTATAGGGGCTTGTGTCAAACGCGCGCTGATCGTCGCGCGATCAGGGAATAAACAAGGCATGTCATTATTTTGACCTCACCCGCGAGGCCTCCTCAATCGCCTCGCTCAACGCTCAAACGCGTCGCAGTCAATAGCGCTGAGCTGCTCCAGCGTGAAGGTCTGGTAGAGCAGGGCGGTGTCCGGGTTCACTGTGATGGGGAGCGCATAAGCGGGCTCACCGCTGTCACACTGACCGCTGGTATCGCGGTCTAAGAAGAGCTGGATGGTGTAGTCCTGCCCGCGCCAGACGATCTCTCCGAAGGTGAGCAGGAAGCCCCCATCATCGCGCACGTTGATGGGCTGGGCGGCGCCGATGAGGTTGCCGCCCGCGTGGCGCACCTGCGCGATGACGGGCAGCCCCGCGTCATCTGGGAACACGGCGCTGGCGCCCGCCAGCAGCGAGGCGTCAGGCGCGATATAGTCGCGCTCACACACGCCGCCTGGGCCGTAGCAAGCGGTGGCTTGTGCGGCGCAGTCGCGCCCCTCGTGGCAGCGCGCGCAGGCGAGCGTGCTGGCGATGGGGTCCGCCTCACAGGTGGACTGACAGCTCAGCCCCGCGCCCTCGTTGGCGCATTGCTCCTCGCGTAGACAGCGCGCCTCACACAGCGATGCGCGCGACTCAAAGCCCTCGCATAGCAGCGCCGCGTCGCCCTGCTCATGCGCGGTGCCTGGGGAGAGGGAGAGGATCGAGGCGGTCTCAATGAAGATGGGCAGGCGGCCTGCCAAGTCCGCGTCTGGCTCGCAGACGCCGTCGCTGTTGGCGTCTATGAAATAGTCGGCCTGATACTTGATGCCAGCGTGGACCGCGCCGAGCCCGTAGCTGAGCAGCGCGACGCCCTCGTCGCCGACCTGCGTGGACGCATAAGCGGGCGTGAGGGAGCCATCCCAGCGGCGCAAGATGCCTTGGGCGTCGCGCCCTGCGGGCAGCTCACGCGCGCCGACCGTGAGCTGGACTGCGGGCGCGCCGCACGCGCTCGCGTCGTCAGACAGACAGCCTGAGGCCGCCTCACACCCTGACGCCACACAGCGCTGACACCCCTCGCTGTAGGCGCCGCTGCCTTGCAGCGCGTCACACAGCGCGTCACAGTCGGCCTCATCTGGCACCGCCTCACAGCCGCGCAAGAGCTCACAATGCGCCAAGCAGGCCAGCCGCTGCGGGTCGGGAGGCGCTGGTTGATCAGGCAGGTCGTCTGGCTGATCTAGCATATCACCCAAGCCATCCCCCTGATCTCCCTCGGGCCGCTGCCGCAGCTCGCCGTCCTCTCCGCACCCCACGCCAGCGGCGCCCAAGGACATGAGGAGGAGCAGGGGGAGGCTGGGGTGCGCGGTGAACATGAGCTAACTCCAAACATTTGTGAGGGTTAACAAGACCACTTGTGTGGCGCGTTGTCAACGCGTTGACGCTTCGCGCCCTCATGCGGGTTGTTGCGCGCGCTCTCGTGACAAGCTTCGGCGTGGACCTCGTGGCATGCACGGGTCAGTTGTCTTCTATTTAGCGATGTGGGTGAGATGATGTTTGTGATGAAGATTGTAAAGCGAGCGATCGCAGGCGCTGTGGCTGGGTTTGTGCTGAAGCAGGTGAACGCGCGCATTAACGCGAAGCAGCACAAGGGCAAGAGCGTGGCGCAGGGCGAGCGTGAGGCGGTCGGTCCGGAGCTGCGCTTGGTGGAGCGGGTCATCGATCGGTTGCCCGTGTCGCTCAGCGATCGTCAGCATGAGGTCGTGGCGAGCGTCATGCGCTATGGGCTGGGGATGCTCATCACGAGCTTGCTGACGAGGCTGCGTCATCGGGTGACTGAGGGGCGCAGCTCGCTCGTGGGCGGCGCGCTGTTTGGCATGATCTCGTATGGGCTCATGGACGTGGTGCTCTACCCGCTGCTGGGGGTCGCTGATTCAGCGGCGAAGCTGCCGCTGTCAGACCACCTGCGCTCGGGCGTCTCCCACGCGATCTACGGCGCTACAGACAACGCGATGCGGCGCCTCTTGGCAGCGTGAGCGCGAGGTTAGCTCAGCGCTGATCGGGCGTGCAGGGGATTAAGTGTCGAGCGGTTAAGGTTTTTTTGACGGCTCGACGCTATCCCCTTGCTCTGAGAGGCTTTGATGAGAGCATCCTCGCTCGTCGCTGCACTGTTCGTCCTGCTCACCTGCTCCTCTTGCGCGCCTCACGCCCACTCCGAAGCCCATGAGCCGCTGGCCCAGCCAGCGGCGACGGCGCCCATCCCGGCCGCCGCCCAAGGCGCTCCCGCGCCGCCGACGATACAGCTCACCCCCGCGCCACCTGCCCAGGTGGGGATGTGGGAGCGGTGGCAGCGTCGCATGACGCAGCCGCCTTACGCGCTCGATGACGCCTCCCGCGCCGCTGAGCGCGACAAGCGCGGGCGGCTCATCTGCCCCAAGCTCGACATGGAGCGCTATCGCGGTGACACGCTGCGCTACCACAAGCCCGTGACGATCACGCCTATGTTTAAGCCGACGCTTGAGCGCTTTGAGGCCATCGCCGTCGAGGTCGCGCAGGAGGTCTATGGGCGCGCGCCCGATCGCATCATTCATTATGGGACGTATAACTGCCGCACGATCCGCCACCGCAAGTATCGCCTGAGCGAGCACGCGCTTGGCAACGCGATCGACATCGCGGGCTTTGAGTTCAAGACCTTGCCCGCGAAGCAGCGCAAGGCGCTCGATGACAAGCGCGCGGGCAAGCGCTTTCGCGTAGACGTGCTGCGCCACTGGGACGCCACGCGCGGCTTTGAGGCGGAGCACGCGCGCTTTCTCAAGACGCTGGTGTTGCGCCTTCACGAGGACGCCACCTTCCGAGGCATGATCGTGCCGCCCGCGCCAGGCCACAAGAATCACCTGCACCTCGACATGGGGCGCTGGTCGTATTTGCGCGGCGATCCGTGGCTGCCCGAGCCTGACGAGCTGACGCCGCAGGGGTGAGCTGGTGTGTGTTGCCAGGTCGATGAGCACCAGTCAGGCACGATGCTCGCCAGCTTGTGCTCCCCCACTTTTAAGCGATGCGGCGCGCTCGCGCTGAGGACTGCTGCAACAACCTCCCGAGCGGTGCATCGCAGCGGCTGATTCTAAGCGGGGATCGTCCAAGCGAGCGTGGCAGTTGCAGGGTGCGACCGCGCGCCACGTTCAAGGCACCTCGCAGCCTGCGTCGTCGCACAGCGCGCCGCTCTCGCTTGGGGCGGGCGCGGCCTCAGCCAGCGCTTGGGTGATGGCTTGGGCCAACACCTCAGCGGGCTGCGCGCCCGAGATGCCGTACTTGCCATCAATCACAAAGAAGGGGACGCCGCGCACGCCCAGCGCTTGAGCGCGCGCTTGATCATCTCGCACCGCGCGCTCAAGCGTGGGGTCAGCGAGCGCGCGTCGCGCGTCGTCCTCGCCCACGCCGACCTCGCCAGCGAGCGCGATGAGGGTGGCGTCATCGGACAATCGCGCGCCCTCACAGAAGTAAGCGCGCATCAGGCGCTCCTTCATGGCGTCAGCGAGGTCGTGGCGCTTGGCCTCATGGAGCAGCTTGTGGGCCTTGAGGGTGTTGGCTTGCTTGGCCAGATCGAAGCGCATGGTGAGGCCGACCTCGGCGCCCGTCTCGACGACGCGCGCCATCATGGTGCGCGCTTGGGACACGGGGACGCCGTATTTTTGTGCGAGGATTGTCTCTAGGGGGCGGTCATCGCCGTCGGGCGCGCGGCTGTCCAGCTCAAAGCTGCGCCACTGGATGGTGAGCTGGTCACGCTCAGGCAGCGTGGCGAGCGCGGCCTCCAGGCGCCGCTTGCCGATGTAGCACCAGGGGCAGACGATGTCGGACCAGATCTCAAGCTGCATGAGCGAGCCTCGCGGTGAGCGGCGCTGATGATGTATTGTCACGCGCGCTAAGGTGGTCGCGCGCTGTGAGGCGATCCAAGGTAAGCACCTTGGCGCGCGGTCAATGGGCCTGTCTCGTGGGTGATCAAGATGCAGACACAGGGCTTGAGCTTGCGCTTGGGGGCGTCTGAGGCGGTGGTGGCGCAGGCGTCGCGCTGGATGGCCGCCTCAAACCCCTGGCGTGAGCTTGGGATCGATGAGGCGCGCACGCGCGCCGCGCTCAGCGATCCTGAGCGTGAGCTGTGGGTCGGGTGGGAGGATGAGGCGCCCGTGGCGGTGGCGGTCATCGATCGGCGCGGCGTGCTGTCGGACTACCTGCAGACGCTGTGTGTCTCGCCAGAGCGGCGCGGCGCGGGGGTGGGGGCGTGGCTGTTGGGGGCGATCGAGGCGCGAGTCTTCGCGCGAAGCCCCAACCTGTTCTTGTGCGTCTCGTCGTTTAATGAGGGGGCGCAGCGCTTCTATGCGCGGCGCGGTTATGCGGTCGTGGGGCGGCTTGAGGGGTTCATCACGGAGGCGCATGATGAGCTGCTGATGCGCAAGACGCGGGGCTCGTGGCAGGCGTTTCGCGAGGCGCGCGAGGCGATGGGGCGCTGAGCTGTATTTCGCGCTTGCCTTTGCGCGCGCAGCGGTCAAGATCACGTCGCGCTTGCGCGCGTGAGCGCAGGTCGCACATCACCTATGAGAGGTCTGCTCACATCATGACACAACAGCGCGCGCTAGGTGTGGTGGCGGTCGTCCACAACGCCGCCCCGGATGCCCCCGACCGTGACGACGAACCTCCCTCTTGCTCGGCTGACGCCGAGGTGGTCGAGGTCGCTGAGCTCATCACCGAGACGTTAAGCCGCATGGGTGTCAGCGCGACGCGCCGCTGTGTGACAGGGGATCCCGCGCGCTTTGTGCGTCAGCTGCGCGCAGATGGCGTCACGCGCGTGTTCAACCTGGTCGAAGCGCTCGATGAGGACGCCTCGCGCGAGGCCGAGTTTGCGACGCTGCTGGAGCAGGCGCAGCTGCCCTTTACGGGCAGCCCGTCGAGCGCGCTGGGCTTGGCGTTTAATAAAGATCGCGCGCGTCGGCTGATGGCCGCCTTTCGCATCCCGCACGCGGACGGCTTCGCGGTGCATACGCTTGAGGAGGCGCAGCGCGCGCCCGCCTTGGCGCTGCCGCTGTTCATCAAGCCCGCGTGTGCGGACGGCTCGATCGGCATCGACGCGGGCTCGGTGGTGCGCACGCTAGACGCGTATCATGAGCGGGTGCGGTGGCTCTTGGCGCGCACGCGCGGCGGCTGCTTGGTGGAGCGCTACTTGCCCGGCCCCGAGCTCAACGTCGCGTGCTTCCCTGGGGAGCGCGGGCTGATGTTTCACGCGACCGCGATCGACTTCTCCGGTTATCCCGACGACATCCCGCCCATCGTGACCTATGATTGCAAGTGGACGCCCGAGTCACCCGAGTATGTGGCGCGCTCGGTCGACGCGCGCGAGCTGGTCGATGGCGCTACGGTCGACGCGGCGATCCGCGTGGCGCGGGCGGCGCTGCTGACGCTCGGCGCCAGCGGCTACGGGCGCGTGGATCTGCGCGTGGACGCCGAGGGCGCGCCGCGCGTGATCGACCTCAACCCTAACCCTGATCTGCACCCGGAGGCTGGGCTGGCGCTGGCCGCCCAGATGGCCGGGGTCAGCTACGAGGCCCTGCTGTGGCGCGTCGCGGCGAGCGCGAGCTGTCCCAGCACGTGGAGGCACCAGAGCTATCATGAGCGAGAGCTACTCCATCCGTCCCGTGTGCGCCGACGATCGCGCGCCGCTCGTCTCCTTGTTGCGTCGCATTGACGTCTTCAACCCCGAGGAGGTCGAGGTCGCGATCGAGCTGATCGATGAGGCCATCGAGGATCGGCCCGAGAATGACTATGAGGCGGTGGTCGCCGTGGACTTGACGCAGCCCGAGGAGGCGCCGCTGGGCTACGCCTGCTTTGGCCCCACGCCCATGACCGATCGCACCTACGATCTGTACTGGGTCGCCGTGGACCCCGCGCAGCAGGGTAAGGGGCTAGGCGCAGGGTTGGTGCGCGCGGTGGAGGCGCTGATCGCCGCGCGCGGCGGCCTCACGCTGCGCGTGGAGACCTCCTCGAAGGAGGCCTACGGCAAGACGTTGGCGTTCTACCGTCGCATTGACTACGTGGAGGGCGGCTGCATCCCAGACTTCTATAGCGCGGGCGACGATCTGTTGATCTTGTATCGTCGCGTGGCGTCGAGCTAGCCGCCCGCTGCGATGTCAGCTGCCCAAGCGGCGCAGCTGCACGCCCGCGGTGTCGAGGCCCATGGGGATCGACACGCAGTCATCGGGCAGCTTCGCGAACAGCGCGCTCCAGTCCGCGTCTTGCGGACCAACGAGCAGGGAGAGGTCGCCGCCGCCCGCGCCCGAGGGCTTGGCCACGATGCCAAGCGGCGCGGCGATCGCGCGCAAGCTCTCGTGCTTAGGGGTGATGATCGGCGCGCCGCTGAGCTGGCCCAGGCGCTCAAGCGCCAGATCCGAGTGGCGCAGGCTCGCCAGCAGCGCCTCCGGATCGTTAAAGCGCATGGAGGTGATGCCAGTCTCCGCCAGGGAGGAGAGCTGCGCCAGGATCGCCGCGATAGCTTGAGGATCGTGGGCGCGCGCCTCCTCGACGCGGCCGATGAGCTCGGTGGAGCGGGCGGGCGCGCCGGTCCAGACGGCCTCCCAGCGCAGCTCATCGGGCCACATCAGCGGGATCACCTCGGCCACGCCCAAGCTCTGCACCTCCTCGAAGTCGCGCGAGGCTTCGATCACCTCGAAGGGCGGCTGTGGCGCGAGCAGGCGATAGGCCAGCCAGCCGCCAAAGGCGGACGCGGCCACGTCTGCGCCGCTGCCGCGTCCGCGCTGCAAGACGCGATGCGCCGCAAAAGCGCGCGTGAAGACGCCTGACTGGGTGGTGTCATCGTCGGCCAGCTGCGCCAAGAGCGCGGTGAGCGCGACGCTTGAGGCGGCGCTGGAGCCGAGGCCGAGCTTGAAGCCGCGCTCTTGCAGCGCGCTCACGCTGGTGCTCAGGCGCGCCAGCACGCTTGAGCGAAGCCCAGGATACTGTGCGAGCGCCGCGCGGGGCAGGGCGAGGCCTGCGGCCTCGTCTTGAGGCTGCTCGTCGATCGTGTACTGCATGCCGCGCGCGTCGTGCGTCGCGCTGACGCGCCGATCCACCGCGCCCACCACACACCAGCCCCGCGCGAGCACGCCATACTCACCTAATAAGAACAGCTTCCCAGGGGCCTCTGCCAACAGTCGCGTCATCCTGCGCTCCTCCATAGGCGTCCGAGCGGACACCACGTCATCCACAAAGTCTACACAGCAGATAAATGCTAGGCGCTCAGCGCCCGCTGTCCATGCCCTCATGCGCCGCTTCGCCAATACGACCTGTGCTGCTGTAGGTCAGCTCGCGCTGGAGGTAGGCGCGCGTGAGCCCAGACATGCGCGTCGCAAGCGCTAAGGTGCGCGCGCGGGTTCGATGCGTCGGTGAGGCCTCGCGCCCAGGCGCCTTGGCGCGCGCTGTCAGCGGCGCGCGCTGACGCGCGTCTCTTCAAGCAACATCATGGGGCGTTTGACCGAAAACGAGCTGCGCTGGCACGAGTCGTGCCGTGTAGCGCCCTAACATCACTCGGAACGACAACCAGGAGGCGACGATGAGCGCAACACCCGTGCCGATGCACCAGGATGATTTCTTGACCGAGGGGGCCGTACGCGGCGCGTTGGAGGGCGCGACCTTGGCGCTGAAGGTGTGGCGGCGCGCGGCGCGCGATTCGGCGTCTTCGCCCGTCTATTTGCTCGACTCTGATCCTCGCTTGCCCGCATTAGAGGCGCACATGCGGGCGCGCTTCGCGGAGCTTGGGGCGATGCTCGCCTCGTGGGTGGAGCAAGGTCACGCGCTGTCTTTGGCGCCCGCGATGGCGCCGATGCCCGGGCCGGGGCTCGCATCAACGCCCGCGCCGAGCGCCCAAGAAGCCGCGCCTTCGCTGCGCGCTGATGCTCCCGCTGCGCCCACTGCATCAGCGGCGCGCGCAGGCGAAGGCGCGTCAACAGATGACGCAGCACC
>CAYXWB010000235.1:0-8390 GCA_964468515.1 uncultured Bradymonadales bacterium
GTGATCACCACCGCGTTGAGGCCGTGACGCTCGCGCCAGCTCAGCGTGTGCAAGCGCTCCCCAGGCAGCTTGATCTCCGCCTGCTCATCCGCGCTCAGCGCACCTAGCGTCACCGTGGCGGTCGCGTTGGGGGGTCCAGCTCTATCACCCCCTCCGCAGCGCCCGCGTAAGGGTCGGCGTCACGCACCTCGTCCTCTGCTCCCACGGGCGCGCGGTCAGCCTGCGCGGTGGCGGGGGCGACAGCGACGACTGCAGCGGTGGCAGACGCAGCGGTGGTGGGTGTGGGCGCGGGGGCCTGCTTGTTGCACGCGAACAGGAGCAAAGATGCGGCGAGTGAGAGAGCGCGGGCTGGGGTCATGGGCGCTCCAAGGTGGCGAGGGGTGAGGCGGTGAGGGGGCTGCGCGCCATGTAATCCAGACGCGCGCCACGAGCAACCTCGGCGGTGCAGCGAGTGAGGTGTCAGCGCGCTGGCGAGCCCCGGCTCGGACGCGTGGGCTGAGCCGCTGTTGCGCGCGGCACGGTACGTGCCAGCGCCCGCGCTAGAGTTCACGCACGCTCACCGCTGAGCGCTTGGCATGACCTCACCGCGTGACGCGCAAAGCCCGCGCTCCCCCCCTGGAGCCCCCAATGAAGATGAAGACCCACCCCCACCCCATGACGCTGCTGCTGCTCACATGCTCGCTCGCCTGTGGCGACCAGCCCGACGAGCGCGCCCTCGCGATGACCACCCCAGCCGCCGTTGAGGTGCCATCGCCTGTCACGGTGCTGCATGAGTGCTCCGATCGGCGCATCTCGCAGGCCTCTGCGCCCTATCATCCAGGCGTGGCGCGCGAGGTCGCGCCCGTGCCGCATGTGGCTTCCGTGAGGGTGTGTTATCTGGATGGGATGTTGGAGCGCCTGGTGATCACGCTCGCGAGCGAGATCGACTACGCGCTCAACCAAGGCGCCGCGCTGCACACGCAGCAGCTTCAGGCCAATCTGCCCTTTGTCGAGCTGGAAGATGGTACCGACGCCAAGTCCATCTTCATCCGCATCGACCAACCCCACCTCCTGAGCCACCTAGGCGGCGACATGGCACAGCGCGATGAGCACAAGCGGGGATTTCAATTTGAGCTGCTGTATCACCTGACGCTGGAGCAGGCGCACGCGCTAGGTTTAGAGAGCAACCGCACGCGCGTCCAGACCACCTTGCAGATCCACGCGCTGGTCAACTAGCGACCCGCTCGCCACAAAACCTGCATCTGACCTGCCCCCCTAGATGCTCCCGCATAAAATCAAGCGCGGCGCGTGGTCGTGCCGGAGGTTGTGTGAGCAGACAGCTCGCATAGCGCGCCGCATCGCTCAAGTTAGACCTGGCACACGCAACCTTGGGAGACTGACTGGCGCGCTTCGAAGCGCGCCAGGACGACCGCGCGCACAGCGCGCTCGCCCTGGCATGGCGAGCGCGCACAGCGCGCTCACTCGACAGTGACGCTCTTGGCGAGGTTGCGCGGCTGGTCCACGTCCGTGCCCTTGAAGTCCGCGATGTGGTAGGCGATGAGCTGCATGACCACCACCGTGAGCATCGGCTGGATCAGCTCATGGGCTTGGGGGATCGGGATGTTCACGTCCGCAAACCCCGCGACGTGGGAATCACCGCGCGTTGTGACCGCGATGATCTTGCCGCCGCGCGCTTTGACCTCCTCCATATTGCTGAGGGTCTTCTCGTACACCCGATCGCGCGGCACGAGCACGACCACCGGCAAGTGCTCGTCGATCAGCGCGATGGGGCCGTGCTTCATCTCGCCGGCGGCATACCCTTCAGCGTGAATGTAGCTGATCTCCTTGAGCTTGAGCGCGCCCTCGCTGGCGATCGGATGCTGCGCGCCGCGCCCTAAGTACAGGAACGAGCGCGCTTGGCTGTAATCGCGCGCGAGCTGGGCGTAGACCTCCTGCTCGACGAGGATCTCCTCAATGGCCGTGGGGGCGCTGCGAAGCGCCTCCAACAGCACGAGCGCCTGCGCTGGGTCCAGCGTGCCGCGACGGCGCCCGAGCCAGATGGCGAGCAGGTTGGCGGCGGCCAGCTGCGTCATGAACGCCTTGGTGCTGGCGACGCCGATCTCGGGGCCGGCGTGGGTGTAGAACACGCCATCGGACTCGCGCGCGATGGTGGACTCGACCACGTTGCAGATGCTCATGCAGCGCGCGCCAAGCTCGCGCGCCATGCGCATCGCGGCCAGCGTGTCGGCCGTCTCACCGGACTGGCTGACGGCGACGCACAGCGTGCGATCCGTGATGATCGGGTCGCGGTAGCGAAACTCACTGGCGAGCTCCACCTCGACCGCCACGCGCGCGTGACGCTCGATCATCACGCGCGCCACTTGGGATGCATAGTAGCTTGTGCCACACGCCACGAACACGATCCGATCAATCTCAGCCAGCCACGCCGGGTCAATGGCGACCTCGCCCATGATGACATCGGCCTGCTCCAAGCTGATGCGCCCGCGCAGCGTGTCCACGATGCGCGCGGGCTGCTCGAAGATCTCCTTGAGCATGAAGTGCTTGAAGCCCTGCTTCTCGGCGGAGATAGGATCCCAGTGGATGCGCCGTGAGGGCCGCACCACGGGCTGCTGATCGGCGCTATAGATTGATAACCCGTCGCGCGTGAGGGTGGCGGTGTCGCCGTCCTCCAAGAAGATGAACTCGCGCGTGTGCGCGAGCACCGCAGGCACATCCGACGCTGCGAACAGCTCACCTTCGCCCACGCCGAGCACCATCGGGGAGGCGTGACGCGCGACGATCAGCTCGTCGGGGTTGTCCGCGCGCATGATGACCAGCGCGTAAGAGCCCTCGATCCTGGCGAGCGCTTGGCAGGTGGCGGCGTGGAGCGAGGGCGCGCCATCGAGCAGCGCCTGATCGATCAGGTGAGCGACGACCTCCGTGTCGGTCTGACTGGCGAAGGTGCGCCCGCGGGCGACAAGCTCCGCTTTGAGCGCGCTGTAATTCTCAATGATGCCGTTGTGCGCGACCACCACTTGGCCCGAGCGGTGCGGGTGCGCGTTGACCTCGGTGGGGCTGCCGTGCGTGGCCCAGCGGGTGTGACCTAGGCCGATGGTGCCCTCAAACGGGGCGGCATCAAAGGCGCGGTGCAAGTTGCGCAGCTTGCCTTGTGCGCGCACGATCTTGACCTCGTCGCCCTCCACGCCCAGCGCGATGCCTGCGGAGTCATAGCCGCGATACTCCAGCCGTGACAGGCCCGCGAGCAAGATGTCACTGCACGCTTGATGGCCCACATAACCCACGATCCCGCACATGAATACCTCATCCTTGATGGTGACGCGTCTGGGTGGAGGGGCTGGCGCCCGCCCAAGACGGCGGAGATTGTAACAGAGGCCGAGTGGCGCTACCATGCGCCTCGCGCGTGGTTGCGCGCATCAAACAATGTGATCCTTATAGCGCCTCTGATGCGTAATGAGCGTGCGCTTAAAATAGCGTGTGCTGCGCATGACTGGTGGCTGGGGTGAGGTTCATGTTAGAGAGGGTGGCCATGGCGGCGACCCTCGTCAGAGCACACGTTCAGCCGCTTTTTGTGAGGTTTGTCATGGTCACGATCGACACGCTCATCAAGACAGAGAGCATCGCCAACACCTTCTGCTCCTATTTGGGGGCGGGGATCTCGGTCGTGTCCTTCAAGCTCGCGCGCGGCGCCTCCGTGCGCCTTGAGGGCCTGGAGCGGCTGCCCAAAGCCCCCGTCATCGTGGCGATGAATCACACCCACATGATGGACTTCTTGCCCCTGCGCACGCCGCTGCTGTTCAAGGGCAAGACCTTCGTCTCGTGGGTGAAAGCGCGCAACTATCACAACCCCGCGATGCGCCAGTTCTTGTCGTACACGGGCAACGTGCCGATCTGCTCGCGCGGCTATATCATCGCGGGCGATCTGCAACAGCTCGCGGGCAAGCTCGAAGACGAGTCGGTCTACCGCGCGCTGCGCGATCACGTCGACAAGGGCGTGGCGCTGCCCGAGGGGCCGCTGTTTGACAGGATCCAAAACGAGCGCCGCAGCATCCTGGGCTGGGACTTTGACCCCAGCACCTCGACCTACCGCGAGGCCATCCAGGCGACCTACTATGAGATGATGCAGCACGCGCTGCGCCTGACGCAGCGCGGCGTCGATCGCGGCGATCACGCGCACATCTACCCCCAAGGCACCCGCTCCAAGCAGCTCACCCCCGGGCGAAACGGCATCATCCAGGCGGCCATCGCGCTGAACCTGCCCATCCTGCCCGTCGGCGTCAGCCGCACCCTTGAGGTCTTCAAGGCCCCCAACTCCCCCTGGCCCAAGCCGCACTCTGGCGAGATCATCGTGCGCTTTGGCGAGGTCATGGCGATCCCGCGCGATGAGCTGCCGTATGATTATCGCCCCTTTCATCCCCTCGACGAGCGCCAGCATCGCGCCACCCTCGACGGTCACATTCAGGACGTCATGCAGCGCCTCAACGGCCTGCTGGAGCCCGAATATCAGTGGGCTGATGACCTCCAGGGCAGCGTCAAGCAGGGCATCTCGCGCTTCTTGTGAGCCCCATGACGACAGACGCCATCCGCAAGACCTTTCAAGTGCGCTGGGCCGACTGTGACGCCAACCAGCACATGCGCCACTCCGCCTACAACGACTTCGCCGCCCACGTGCGCATGTGCGTCTTCGATGAGGGCGGCTTTGGCCTGGCGCGCTTTCAAGAACTCGACATTGGCCCCGTGCTCTTGCGCGAGGACACCCGCTATTTGCGCGAGCTGACCATGCAAGAGTGGATCACGGTCGACTATCGCTTGAGCGCGCTGTCCTCAAGCGCGGCGCGCTGGTTTGTCTCGCACACGATCTACAAAGAGAGCGGCGAGGAGGCGGCGAGGATTCATGTGGAGGGCGCGTGGATGAGCATGCGCGCCAGGCGCCTGACCGTGCCCGTCTCACCGCTCGCTCACTTCATGAACACCCTGCCCCGCACCCCCGAGTTCAAGACGTTATGATCTCACCTGATGAGGCTTATGCCCCGCTGCACATCAACGTGCGCTGGGCCGACTGCGACGCCAACCGCCACGTGCGCCACTCCGCTTACGCTGATTACGCCGCGACCGCCCGCATGACGCTGTTCCAACGCGCGGGCTTTGACATGGACGCGTTTGAGGCGCTGGGCGTGGGGCCGGTGCTGTTTCGCGAGGAGCTGCGCTATCGGCGCGAGGTCCGCATGGAGGATCAGGTCAACGTCGAGACGCGCGTCGCCAAGCTCTCCCCCGACGGCGCGCGCTGGACCATCCAGCACCGGCTCTTGCGCGCGAGCGACGCCGCGCTGTGCGCCACCATCGAGGTCGATGGTGCCTGGATCGACATCGCCCAGCGCAAGCTCATCACGCCCCCGGAGCCCTTGCGCGACGCCATCGCCGCTTGGCCCAAGGCCGAGGACGCCTGAGCTGCATCTGACGGCGTGACTTGGACGATCCCCGCTTAGCATCAAGCGCTGCGAGGTGTCGTGCGGGAGGTTGTGTGGGAGCGAGCGCTCGCCATACTGCGCGCGTGGCGATGGGGTGGTCCTCTAAAAAGTTGCCCAAGGGCGCCTGCTGTCGCACAGATAGGGCGCTGCGCATGGTGCTCACCCGCGCCGCACAGCGCCCTCATCTGCCCCACGCTCAGCCGCCCGGACAGCCTGCCATGACCATGACCGCCGATGCCAAGCGCGAGCTCTCGAAGACCATCCGCAGCTTGCGTGATGACCTCTTAAAGCGTCTGCATGACGCCACCGAGAGCGCTTATCAGCTCAGCCTCAGCCTCGAAGAGGCGGGGCTTGAGGATGGCGCGCGGGTCAAGCGGGCGAGGCTGGAGGCGTGGATCGCGGAGCAGCAGCGCTCAAGCCATGACTCACCCAAGCACAAGCGCGAGGTGGTGGACTTTCGGCGCGAGGCCGAGAAGCAGGCCGCGTACACCCTGCTCAACCGCCTCATCTTGCTGCGCCTGATGGAGGAGCCTCCCGCGCACGGGGGAAAACCGCTGCGCGCGCCCGCCGTCGTCACTGGCGGCTGGGAGAGCCGCGCCTACCGCGACTTGTGCCAGCTCGCGCCCGCGCTCGTGCGCGGCGACGAGTCCGAGGGCTACGCGCTCTTGCTCCAGCTCGTCTTCGAAGACCTCGCCCACGAGCTGCCCGGCCTCTACGGCCACGCGGGCGTCGCGGAGCTTGTGCCGATCCCCGTCGAGGCGCTGCGCGGCGTCATCGAAGCCCTCAACGCGCCCGCGCTCGCCACCTGCTGGGCCGATGATATGACCTTGGGCTGGGTCTATCAGTACTGGAACGATCCTGACCGCGAGGCGCTTGACGCCAAGCTCAACAGCGGCGGCAAGATCGAGGGCCATGAGATCGCCAGCAAGACGCAGCTGTTCACCGAGCGCTACATGGTGGACTGGCTGCTCCAGAACACCATCAACCCCCTGTGGCTCGCCCTATGCCACAAGCACGGCTGGACGCCCGAGGTCGTCTGTGACGGCACGCTCGACGCCCTCGAAGCGCGCCGCATCGAGTGGCGAGCCAAGCGCGACGCGGGCCAGGTTGCGCTCACCGACCTGATGCCACTTCACACCGACGCCGAGCGCAGGTGGGCTTATTATGTGCCTCAGCCGCTGCCCCAAAACACAACCTCGCCCACGCCCGACTCGCTGCGCGACCTGCGCCTGATCGATCCTGCGGTCGGCTCTGGCCACTTCTTGGTCGTGGCGCTTGAGCTGCTGGTCGCGCTGTATCGCGAGGAGGCGCGCCATCGCGGCGCGCAAGATGAGCAAAAGTGGCAAGACGCCGAGATCGTGGCGCGGGTGCTGTCGCACAATTTGCACGGCGTGGACCTCGACCCGCGCGCCGTCCAGATCGCCGCAGCGTCACTGTGGCTCAAGGCGCGCCAGCTCGCTCCCGCCGTGCAGCCCACGCAGATGAACCTCGTCGCGGCCAACCTGCGCCTGGGCAGCTTGCCTGATGAAGATCCCGCGCTGGTGGAGCTGCGCCTAGAGCTTGAGCGCGCCATCGGCATCCCCGCGAGCCTCACCGACACCATCATCCACGCGCTGCGCGGTGCGGATCACTTGGGCAGCCTGCTCAAGATCGACGGCGCGGTCGATGCTGCCCTCACCCAGCATGAGGACGCGCTTGGCACCGCGCTGCCCGATCAAGGCCACCTGTTTCAGGGCTTCGCGACACAACAACCCCGCGAGCACCTCGACCGCGCCACCGCGCGCGCCACGCTGCTCGATCGCCTCGAAGCCTTCCTCCAAGCTCACACCCGAGGCGACGACCTGGGCCTGCGCCTGCGCGGCGAGCAGCTCGCCGCAGGCGTCCGCTTCATCCGCATGATGCGTGAGGGGACTTACGATCTCGTCGTCGCCAACCCGCCCTATCAAGGCACCGCCAAGCTGGCCGACTCCGCTTACATTGATAAGCACTACCCGCTCGGCAAGGCCGACCTCTACGCCGCATCTATGTTACGCGGCCTGGAGCTTGCCCGCGAGGGCGGCGTCTCCGCGATGATCGCCATGCGCAATTGGATGTTTATCAAGCAATATTCAGATTTCAGAGAGCACACTTTAGAGCAAAACACACTGCGAGCTATCGGTGATTTATCCTGGGGCGCGTTTAGAGAGATGCGCGATAACCCAGTCGCCATCTCGATTCTCGAACGGGGAAAATCATCCGCGCTCGCCGTGGCGATCGCCCCTACAGATCCTCAAGAGCGAAGTCGCACCCAAGAAGAGATCGAAAAGAAAGAGGCAGGCTTATTGTGCCACGTCGGCCGCCACAGCTTCGACCCCACCTCACTGAAGGTCGTACCGGAATGGCCGCTCGTGTATTGGTGGGATGAGGCGATGTTGGGATTGTATCAGAGTGTGCCGCTAATTGGCGTTGTAGCCAAAGCAAGAAAAGGACTTTGTACGGGTGACGATGGCAGATTCCTTCGCAATGTATGGGAGCCTAAGCCGAACAACAGCACATGGCAACCAACGATCCATGGAAGCAAAGGTTTAGCATGGATTGAGCCATATAGACTTGTTGCAAATTGGGACACAGGTGGCTTGCCATTTTATGGATTCACAGAAGTGTCGCGAGGCATTGCTATACGCAACCCTCAATTTTATTTTAAAAGAGGCGTGGCCTTCTCCATGATCGGCGCCAACTTCACCGCCCGAGTCCATCGATACCCAAGCATATTTGGCAATAAGGGATCATCAGTCTTTCCCGAAGATCTTGCAGGCGCTGTGTGCGCGATGAACTCTAGCCGTGCACGTTACATTCTCGAATCACTCAACCCAGGCATTGGGTTTGAGGTGGGCGATGTCAACCGCCTCCCTCTGTTCCCGATCGCCAACTCCGATGAGATCTTCG
>CAYXWB010000236.1:0-8374 GCA_964468515.1 uncultured Bradymonadales bacterium
CCGCGATGCTCTTGGCCGAGGTCTTCCAAGAGGCCGACCTGCCGCCGGGCGTGGTGAACTTCGTCCACGGCTTCGGTCAGACGGGCGCCGCGATCGTGAACCACCCGGACATCGACAAGGTCGCGTTCACCGGCTCTACGGCGGTGGGCAAGGGCATCCAGCGCGCGGTCGCGGGCACGCGCAAGAAGCTGACGCTGGAGCTTGGCGGCAAGGGCGCCAACATCGTCTTCGATGACGCGCCGCTTGATCAGGCCATTGAGGGCATCGTCCAGGGCATCTACTTCAACCAGGGCCACGTCTGCTGCGCAGGCAGCCGCCTGCTGGTGCAAGAGAACATCGCCGATGAGGTCATCGCGCGCCTGGAGCGCCGCATCGCCACGCTGCGCGTGGGCGATCCGATGGACAAGAACACCGACGTCGGCGCCATCAACTCCCGCGCGCAGCTCGACCGCATCCGCGCCTTGGTGCAGATCGGCCAAGACGAGGGCGCGACGATGCACCAGTCCGCGTGCGCGCTGCCCGAGCGCGGGTTCTTCTTCGCGCCGACGTTCTTCACAGGCGTGACGCCCTCGCACCGCATCGCGCAAGAGGAGATCTTCGGCCCGGTGCTGAGCGTGCTCACGTTTCGCACCCCCGAGGAGGCCATCGCCAAGGCCAACAACACCCCCTACGGCTTGGCCGCGGGCGTCTGGACCGACAAGGGCAGCAAGCTGTTCAAGGTCGCGGGCGCGCTGCAGGCGGGCATCGTCTGGGGCAACACCTACAACAAGTTTGACCCCACCAGCCCGTTTGGCGGCTACAAAGAGAGCGGCTTCGGGCGCGAGGGTGGGCTGCACGGCTTGGCCGCTTATCTGGAGGTGCGTTAGATGGCGAAGAAGACTCAGCAGGCCGCTCGCCAGCGCGTCCTCAAGACCTACAAGCTCTACATCAACGGCGGCTTCCCGCGCACCGAGAGCGGGCGCGCGATGCTCGCGACCAACCCCCAGGGGGACTTCGTGGCCAACCTGTGCCGCGCCTCGCGCAAGGACTTTCGCAACGCGGTCGTCGCCGCGCGCGCGGCCCAGCGCGGCTGGGCCAGCCGCACCGCCTTCTTGCGCGGGCAGATCATCTACCGCATGGCCGAGGTCCTAGAGTCTCGCCGCGCCCTGTTCATCGAGGCGCTGCGCGAGGTCGCGGGCTACAGCCAGGACGCCGCCACTCAAGAAGTCGACGCCTCCATCGATCGGCTCGTCTGGTACGCGGGCTGGTCCGATAAGCTGTTCCAGCTCTTCGGCACCACCAACCCCGTCGCCTCACCACACTTCAACGTCACCTCGCCAGAGCCCACGGGCGTGGTCGCCATCATCGCCCCCGAGCGCGCCCCGCTGCTCGGCCTCATCTCCACGCTGGCGCCGGTCATTGTGTCTGGCAACGTGGCCGTCATGCTGGTGGAGAACAGCGCCCCCTCGATCGCCATTGAGCTCGCTGAGGTGTTCCACTGCAGCGACCTGCCCTCGGGCGTCGTCAACATCCTCACGGGCCTGCGCGATGAGCTGATGAAGCCCATCAGCTCCCACATGGACGTTGACGCCGTGCTGTGCGCCAGCGGCACGCTGGACCAGCGCAAGATGCTGGCCGTCGAGGGCGCTGAGGCCGTCAAGCGCGTTCACTTCTGGGATGAGCTTGACGCTGACGCCGCATGGAGCGCCGCTGACATGCAGAGCCCCTACTGGATCATGCGCTTCGTCGAGTTCAAGACCTCGTGGCACCCCATGGGCGTATGAGCGCGCTTGGGCTGACCTGAAGCGCGCCGCGAGCTGGGCCGCTGGTGTGTCACACCAGCGGCCCTCGCTGTCACAGCGCCTAGGCGAAACCTCTAGGCAAAACCTCTAGGCGCGGTCAGCGCCCCAGGAGCTTCACTGATGCGGGCGCTCTTTTTAGCAGAAGGCAGCAGCATCCCCTCGACACGGTTTCGCGTCGGGCAGCTGCTGCCTCACTTTGAGCGCGCGGGCGTCCAGTGCGTCCTGCGCACAGGCTACGGGCCTTGGTACAACGCGCTCGCGCGCACGCGCCTTGGCGCGCCCTATAAGCTCGGCTGTCGCCTCAAGCGCGTCGCGCTGAGCCTCGACGGCGCCTCATTTGATCTGGTCTTCTTGCAGCGCATGGCCATCCCGTTCACGCCGCTGCCCGAGCAGCTCTTGCGCGCGCTGACACAGCGCACGATCTTTGACTTTGATGATAACCTCACCATCGGCGCCGATGGTCAGCCTCACCGGGCGCGTCAGCGGGCGCTTGAGGGGGCAGCGCGAAGCGCGGCGCAGGTCATCGCTGGCAACGCCTACTTGGCCAAATTGGTCGATGTCGCTCAGGATCGCGTGAGCGTCATCCCCACGGTCATTGACACCGACCTCTACACGCCAGGGCCGTCGCCGTGGCGGCGCGACGACGCGCTCGTGATCGGCTGGATGGGCACCGCCGGAAACTTCACCTATCTGCGCGACATCCTGCCCGCGCTGCTCACGGTGCTCAAGCAGCAGGGGCCGCGCGTCAAGCTGCGGCTCGTCTCCAACGCGCGCTTGCCCGAGCTGGAGGGTCACCCACAGGTGGAGCAGCTGGCGTGGTCGGCGCGCGATGAGATCGCCACGCTGCGCAGCTTCGACGTGGGCCTGATGCCGCTGCGCGACAGCCTCGGGGCGCGCGGCAAGTGCGGCTTTAAGATGATCCAGTACATGGCCGTGGGCGCCGCCACGGTCGCCTCGCCAGTGGGCGCCAACGTCGACATCTTCGAGGGCAGCGGCGCGGGCCACTTGGCGGGCGATGAGGCGGCGTGGGTCCAGGCGCTGAGCGCGCTCTTAGAGGACGCCCAAGCGCGCGCCCGTTGTGGCGAGCGCGCGCGCGCGCATGTCGTGGCCGCCTACTCGATCCACGCCGTGCTCGGGCGCTATCTGTCGCTGTTCGAGCGGGTGGCTAGGCGCTGAGCGGTGCTAATTTTATGTTCGATTGGTTACAGTTTGTAGATAATTGCATTTTATGTTCATCTTATGGTTTTTGGTTGGCCCCCGGGGGCTGGCCTTGGCGCACCACCCCGGCCGCCAGCCCCAGCCGCGGGGTGGGCGCTTGCCCCCCGCCCGCGTCTGCGTCACAGTGAGCGCGCCGTGGTGATGGTCCGCTCTGATGACGTGTGGCGCGTGATACGCGCCGCCCTTGCCCCCCCAACACCCTGATGACCCAAAAGAACTTCGTCCTCGACACCAACGTCTTGCTTCACGAGCCCGGGGCGATCTTTCGCTTCGCGGACAACAACGTCGTGATCCCGATCTATGTGATCGAGGAGATTGACACGTTCAAGAAGGACATGACGGAGCTTGGTCGCAACGCGCGCGAGGTCAGCCGCCTGCTGGACCGCTACCGCGGGCTCGGCTCGCTGCGCGACGGCGTGCCGCTGGAGCAGGGCGGCGTGCTGCGCGTGGCGTTCGCCACGCGCTTGCCCTCGCACGAGTTCTTGGTCCACGACAAGAAAGATAATCAGATCCTGTCTGTGGCGCTGGAGCTGCAAGAGCGCGAGCCTGAGCGCCCCTGCATCATGATCTCCAAGGACGTCAACCTGCGCGTGCGCGCCGACGCGCTGGGCCTGACGGCCGAGAACTACGCCGAGCGTGACAGCCTCGCCATCTCGGAGCTGCACACGGGCACCTGTGAGCTAGAGGTCCCCAGCGCCCTCATCGACCAGCTCCACGCCGAGCAGTCGCTTCAGATCGACCTTGATGACTTCGAGACGCCGCGCACCACCGATCTGAGCGGGCGCGAGGCTGGCATCGATCAGCTCGTGCTCAACCAGTACATGCTCATGCGCTCGATCGAAGGCCAGCAGACCAAGCTCGCGCGCGTGATCCAGGTCAGCGGCGGTGGTCGCCTCGCCACGCTAGAGCCCATCGGCCACATGCACCGCGACGGCGCCTGGGGCATCAAGCCGCGCAACAAGGAGCAGTTCTTCGCGTTGCACGCGCTGCTTGATGATCGCCTCGACCTCGTGACGCTCGTCGGCAAGGCGGGCACGGGCAAGACCTTGGCCGCCATCGCCGCAGGGCTGCGCAAGGTCACCGAGGAGCAGCGCTATCACAAGCTGCTGGTGGCGCGCCCCGTCATCCCCATGGGCCGCGACATCGGCTTCTTGCCTGGCACCATGGAGGAGAAGCTCGGCCCCTGGATGCGCCCCATCTTTGACAACGTCGAGTTCTTGATGGGCCTGTCGCGCTCGGACAAGCGCGCCGGTCGCGGCGCGTCCGAGCTCATTGACATGGGCATCATCGAGATCGAGGCGCTGACCTACATTCGCGGCCGCTCGCTGCCTAACCAGTACATCATCATCGATGAGGCCCAGAACCTCACCCCCCACGAGGCCAAGACGATCCTCACGCGCGTAGGGGAGGGCACCAAGATCGTCCTCACGGGCGACCCTTACCAGATCGACAACCCCTACGTGGACAGCCAGTCCAACGGGCTGTCCTATGTGCTGGAGCGCTTCAAGGGCCAAGAAAACGCGGCCACCATCTCGCTGGTCAAGGGCGAGCGAAGCAGGCTGGCCGAGCTCGCGGCGAACCTGTTATAAGCTTCGGCGCGTGTGGGCGACCGCTCATGCGCGCTAGGCGCTTTGCAGGAGGTCCTGAGTGAGAGGTGTAGAGACGCGTCAGCTGGCGAGCGCGCTGCGAGATTTTGCTGCAGCTTATGATCTGTCCGATGCGTTGAACGAGCCTTTAGACGTGCTGGGGCCTTGCGTGATGCCGCTGGTGGTCGAGGTGGAGCGTCGCAACCAGCAGCTCACCCTCAACCAAGCCCTCGACATCTTGGCGGGCCAGCGCTTCGCGCGCCATGAGGGCGAGGCCGCGCTGCTGATGTGGGGCGCGATCGAGAGCTGGCTGTGGGCCAAGCTGCGGGCGCGCGACCTCGACATGCTGCGCGCTGAGGGCGCAGGCGTCACCCTGCGCGCGAGCCTAAGCCGTGAGCAGCTGGAGGCGTGGGCGTGCGCCAACGGCGTCTCGCAGTCGCTCGATGAGCGCTTGGCGGCGACCTCCTACTTTAACCCCTACCTGAGCGCGCTCCAGAGCCGCTGGTGGCGCGAGCTGTCCCCGCTCTACACCGTGGCCCAGCTCTTGTCGCCGTGGCCCGCGTGGGAGTTTGGCTCAGCGCCCTCAGCCCAGCAGCAGCGCGACGCGATGGCGCTGCTGCAAGCGAGCGTCGCGCGTCAGCGCCAAGCGCGCGACGCGTTTATCGCTCGCCAGCGCAAGCGCGTCGCGCCTGCCGAGGGGCCGCTGGCTGCGCTGTATCACACGCTCTCTGCGGCCGTCACCGAGGCCGCCACCCGCTATGAGCCCGCGCTCTCACTGCTGCGCCGTGACACGCCGCTGATCCTCGATGATGAGCGCGAGCTGCTCATCTACACGCCGACCCTCGCCACCCCAGCCGCGCCGCCGTGCATGCGCGAGCGCGTCGTGCTCAGCTGTGATGATGGCCTGCTGCAGTGCGGCTGCGACGAGCAGACAGGCATCGGCTGCGCCGTGCGCTTGGCCGCCGCTGAGACCGTCCTCGACGCCCTCTCCGCGCATCACAAGCAGCCCAGCGAGCTGGTCACGGGCATGGAGCGCATCTTGAGCCAGCCCGCCTGGGCGCGTCAGCTTGAGCGCGTCATGGATGAGCTGGATCAGAGCGTCGTCCCCGAGCTGATCGATGGCATGCCCGCGTGGCTCGGGTGGCGCCTGCAAGGCGACCTCTATGATCTCAGCGCGCGCCCCGTGGTGGTGCGCCACAAGAAGCGCCAAGATGGCGTCATCACACGCACCATCGCGCTCGATCAGGTGCCCGAGCTGCTCGGTGAGGTCGAGGATCGCCGCGATCGCGAGCTGCTGCGCGCGTGGCTGTTCACCGACGGCTGGCGCACTGGCGATCAGCGCGCCTACGATGAGCTGCTGCTCATGCTCGTGGGCCACCCGCACGTCTACTTTCATGACACCGCCTCGCGCCAGATCGTCGTGCGCCAGCAGCTCGTCACCATCCACGCCGACGCCCAAAGCTCTGGCGCGCTCAGCCTGCGCGTGGCCGTCGACGGCGCCCCCATCAGCGACGCGGCGCGCGCCCAGCTGCGCGCCGTCGCGAACGAGGGCGCCCGCGTGCTGGCCGCCAAGCTCAACACAGGCGAGGGCGCCGAGCTGGTGCTGTGGGAGATGACCTCGCGCGTGCGTAACGCCATGCTCAAGCTGCCCGCCAGGGGGGATCTCGCGCTGCCGGACGAGGCCCGTGAGCAGGTCGTCGATCGGGCCTCACGCCAAGGAGTCCACCGCGCGCTGTCGATGGACGACTCCCTGCGCGGTCGACCCGTCGCTCCTCAAGAAAAGCTCGTCGCCCGCCTCTCACTGAGCGCAGGTCAGCTCAACCTCGCGCTGCGCGTCGTGCCGCTGGCGCTCGGCCCCGCCATGATCCCCGCCGATGGTCCCGCCATCGTCTTCGGCCTTGATGAGCTAGGCCCCGTCTACACGCAGCGCGACTTTGAGCGCGAGCGCCGCGTGACCGACGCCATGCGTGACACCTTGGCGCTGCCCGAGGACGCCGAACAAGACACCTGGATCTTTGAGTCCATCGACACCTCGCTGGAGACGCTCACTCACATCCAAGCCACCGCCCAAGCACACGACGGCCTCGCGTTGCAGTGGGATCGCGGCCAAGCCAAGCTGCACACTCACGTCGCCACCAGCAACCTCAGCGTGAAGGTCAGCGCCCAAGCGCGCTACTTCAGCGTGGGCGGCGCGCTCAACCTCGACGGCGCCAGCGCGCCGCTCGATCAGCTGCTCGACGCCGTGCGCGATGGCCAGCGCTGGGTCGCCGTCGGCGCCGACCAGTTCGTCCGCCTTGAGGAGTCGCTGCGCCGCGACCTCGCCAAGCTCGCCGCCACCCTCGATCGCGAGGACGCCTCGCTCTCACCGCTGGCCGCGCCGCTGCTCATGGAGCTTGAGGCCCAAGGCGCGATCATCGAGGGGCCGCCTCAGTGGGCCACGATGACCTCCCAGATCGAGGCCGCGCACCGCGCTCATCCCGAGCCCCCCGCCACGTTGCAGGCCACGCTGCGCCCCTACCAGCGCGACGGCTTCGCCTGGATGTCGCGCCTGGCCATGTGGGCCCCAGGCGCCGTGCTCGCTGATGATATGGGCCTGGGCAAGACCATCCAAGCGCTCGCGCTCTTGCTCGCGCGCGCGAGCGAAGGCCCCGCGCTCGTGGTCGCGCCCGCGTCCGTGGGCATCAACTGGAGCCGCGAGGCCGCCCTGTTCGCCCCCTCGCTCACCGTTCACCCGCTGCGCTCCGGCGCCGATGTCGAGGCGCTCTCACAGGTCCAAGACGGCGCGCTCTATATCATCGGCTACGACCTGCTCACGCGCCACATCGACGCGCTGTCTGAGCACACCTGGGGCACGCTCGTGCTCGATGAGGCGCAGGCGATCAAGAACGCCGCCACGCGCCGCGCCCGCGCCATGCGCAAGATCGACGCGGGCTTTCGCTTGATCCTCACCGGCACCCCGCTGGAGAACCACGCTGGCGAGCTGTGGAGCATCTTCGACGCCGCGCTGCCCGGCCTGCTCGGCACGCAGGCCGAGTTTAGGCGCCGCTACCAGGTCCCCATGGAGCGCTACGACAGCGCCACCGCCCGCGCCTCCCTGGCCGCGCTCATCTCCCCGTTCGTGCTGCGACGCCTCAAGCGCGAGGTCGCCCGCGAGCTGCCCGCGCGCACCGACATCCGCCTCGACGTCACCTTGAGCGACCCCGAGCGTCGCCTGTACGACGAGCTTCGCCGCGCCGTGCTCAACGAGCTAGAGGGCGACAAGGGCGTCAGCGAGTCCGCCCGCTTCGACCTCCTCGCCGCCATCACGCGCCTTCGCCAGCTCGCCTGTCACCCCAAGCTCTACAACCCCCAAGTCAAGGCGCCCGCGTCGAAGCTGGAGCTGCTGTGCGAGAAGATCGCGGAGCTGCGCGACGAGGGCCACCAAGCCCTCGTCTTCAGCCAGTTCACCTCGCTCCTCAAGCTCGCCCGCGAGGCCTTAGAGGCCCAAGGCGCCCGCTGCGCCTACCTCGACGGGAGCCTGAGCGCCAGCAAGCGCCAAGCCCAGATCGACGCCTTTCAAGCTGGCGAGCATGACGTCTTCTTGCTCTCCATCAAGGCCGGCGGCACGGGCTTGAACCTCACCGCCGCGAGCTTCGTCTTCCTGCTCGACCCCTGGTGGAACCCCGCCGTCGAGGACCAAGCCACCGACCGCGCCCACCGCATCGGTCAGACGCAGCCCGTCACCGTCTATCGCCTCGTCACCACCGACACCATCGAGGAGGCCATCTACACCATGCACGGCGAGAAGCG
>CAYXWB010000237.1:0-8369 GCA_964468515.1 uncultured Bradymonadales bacterium
CAGAGCAGGTGGGTCTTCATGCGGGTGACTCCCAACGTCCAGATCAGCGAGGCGCAGGCCTCAGTTGCGCCACTCCAAGCCGACGCCGAGCATGGGGCCAGCGTAGGTGGTGTTTGCGGCGTTGATAGAGCCTATGCCGATCGTAGGCGTGATAAAGATCGACCCCTCGCGGCCTCGGCCAGAGAGGAGCAGGCGCAAGCCGAGCTCGCCATAGACGTCGCCTGCGATGCCACCACCCGCGCGAAACAAGAACCATGTGTCATTGAGGATGATGGCCAGAGGCAGCTGGGTCTGAACGTAGAGGCTGCCAAACTCCCACGCATCGCTCGCTGCAAACAGGGTCAATTGCAGCTGAGTGTGGAAGCCATCAACGCTGCCCAAGCGAAAGAGCTGGACGAGGGCGGGGGCGAAGCTGCCTTGATTGTTGCTATCAGCGCGGCGCGCGACGCCGACCCCCAGGCCGATTTGGAACTGGTCCATGTCAAGGGACAAGGCGCCGCTGGCGGCGAACGAGAGCAAGTGGCCATCGCTGCTGAGGCCAAAGCCGATGGGGTTAACCATGAGGTCAATGGTGATGGGGGCTTCTAAGCGAAAGCTCGCGCCAAGCTCGATGAGGGCGCCAACGCCGAGGGTGTCAAGGGGCAAGAAAGGTCGCAGGTGGGCTTTATAAGAGGAGGTGCCTGAGGCGCGCGGGGGGAAGTAGAGGTTGGGCTGATAGGGGCCGCCGAGGCTTGGATCAAACAAGGCTGCGCTGGCGCCAAGATCGACGCGCTCATTGAAGCCTAAGGCGACCTCCGCGCGCTGCTTCCCCACGCCCACCACGCGCCCCACGCTGAGCCTGCGCCGCACCTGCAGCAGCTCGCCGTCGGCCAAGACCTCACGCTCGGTGACATACAGCTCAACGAGCGCGCCCTTCTCGACGCCCTGCTCGGAGCCGAGAGAGATCAGCACGACGCCCTCTAGCAGCTCGATCACCTCACCGATGGTGGCCTGCTCCTGGGCGACGTCTGCCTCAGCGGCGGCGCCTTCTTGGCTCAGCGCGGCGCTGGGGATCATCAGGCTGAGCGCCGCGCTGAGCGTGAGGCTCAAGCAGCTCAATGTGGATCTCATCGCACTCGCTCCCATCAACGGCCTCGCGGTCCGAGCATCAGGTCTGCGCTCTCACATGCATAAGGGCAGTCATTAGCCTGAGATGAGCGCCAGTGTCAAGCGGGCGTATGGTGCGGAGGGGGTTGGGTGGGTGAAGTGATTGGTTTTATTTCTGTTTATTAGATGTTTTCTGGCGCATGGGTTATTGTTTTGATCGTCATGCGATGTTTTGAGTCATTGTTTTTAGCGGATGGCGCCTTAAAGTTAGAGGTGTCAGCGGGCGAGGCCCCAGGGGTGCAAGCTGACACCGCTAAAGGATGAGAAACAGCCTTGTTTTACAGGGCCTTGAATGAGATGAGGCGAGCCATGGCGACCTACCCGAACATGACGCATGAGATGCCGTTCTCCACGCACGAGCAGCCCGCGATGGTGGGGCGCCCGCTGGCACAGAAGCTGGCGCGCGTCTTGGCCGAGGTCCACCGTGTGCCCAAGAATGGCCGCAATGACTTTCACAACTATGACTATGTGACGGAGTCAGATCTGGTCGATCACATCCGCGACAAGCTGGCAGAGCAGGGGGTGGCGATCTTCCCCAGCGTGCGCGACTCGAAGGTGGTCGAGCTGGAGGATCATCGCAAGCGCCAGACATTTCTGACCACGGTGACGCTTGACGTGACCTTGATCGACGGAGAGTCGGGCGATCTGATGACCACGACCTGGATTGGCCAGGGGTTGGACCCTGCGGATAAGGGTTATTACAAGGCGTATACGGGGGCGCTGAAGTACTTCCTGCTCAAGACCTTCTTGATCTCAACGGGTGATGATCCGGAGCGAGAGGAGGCGCACCAAGCGCCCGCGCCGCAGCGGCCGCAGTCCCCGCGCTTGGTGCGTCAGGAGCCTGCGCGCGCGCCGCGCGGCGAGGCCGCACCGCGTGGGGCTGCAGCGCCTGCAGCGGCTGTAGAGGCGGCGAGCGAGGCGGCGAGCGAGGCGACGCAGCTTGATGAGGATGCGCCGAGCGAGGGCGCTGACACGCGCTGGTTGCAGCGCGTGGCGGAGCTGAACACGCTGCTGGATGAGGCCGTCGAGGCGCCCGCGCGCGACGCATTCTTGGCGCTCTACATCAAGCGCATGAAGGCGAGCGCGCTAGAGGAGATCGACGCGCAGAAGCTGGGCTCCATGTGTCGTAAGCTGCGCGGTCAGTCGCCCGCCGAGCGCGCCGACTTCATTGAAGGCGTGCTGGCTGAGCAGGACTGAGCGCGGTCAATGAGCCGTTGAGGGGGAGATGAGGCGCCCCGACTGGACTTGCTCAAAGTCCAGTCGGGGCGTCCCTGTGTGCGCGCGTTGGCGCGCGCTCGTGCGAGTGCGCGCCAGCGCGCGGGGTGTGTTGACGCCGCGCTAGCGGATCACATCATCGACAGCGGCGCGGCGCGGGGACTTGATGTATAAGGGCGACAAGTTAAGGTGTGCGCCCTCTGAAACAGATGGGGGCTGCGCGTTGTTCGATCCAACCTTATCGCGGTCCTGCCCCTCATCTTCTAGGCAGGCAGACATCACAGAACAGACGAGGCTAGATGTTCACTCGACGAGCGGTCGTCCTGACAGCGCTCAGCAGCTGTCTGTGCGTGCCGAGCGCGGCGAAGGCCCAGGAGGCCGCGCCCAAGATCACGCTAGAGCAGGCGATTGAGCGCGCGACGGCGCGCAATGAGACGTGGGCGATCACGCGATCGCTGATCATCCAGAGCCAAGCGCGTCAGCGCCAAGTGCTGGCGCAGCTGTTACCCCAGCTCTTCGTCAACGCGCGAGGCAGCCGCTTGGGAAGTCAAGTGGAGGTGGACGGCCGGGTCATCCGGCCGCAGTTTGACTGGAGCGCGACGGGGACCGCGTCGCTGGTGCTGTTTGACGGGACCTTGTACCCGACCTACCAGAGCGCTGGCGAGCTGGTGGCGCAGACGCAGGCCGACGCGGCGTGGCAGCAGAACATCGTGCTGTTCGAGGTGCGTCGCGCGTTCGTGACGCTGGCGGCGGCGCAGCGCGAGGTCGCCTTGGCCGAGCAGACGGTGGCGATCCGTCGCGACACGCTCACGCGGGCGAGCGCGCTGGTGACGGCGAGCTTGGCGATCCCGCTGGACGTGGCGCGTGCGGAGGCGTCGATGTTGGAGGCGGAGCAGGCGCTGTTCAACGCGCAAGCGGCGCGCGGCGATGCGGCCGACGCGCTGCTGGTGTTGATGGGCGAGCAGCCTGGCGCGGGCGCGCTCGCCACGGAGGAGGACGCGCTCGCCAGGACCGCCGCCCAAGCGCAGGTGAGCGTGCCAAGCAGCGATGGTCTGGAGCGCCGCTTTGACTTTGTGGCCGCCTCGCGCGCCATTGAGGCGACGGAGCTGAGCGAGCGCGCGGTGTGGTGGCAGCTGGCGCCGCGCCTGTCCGTGGAGCTCAACGCGCAAGCCGGACCGCCCACCTTCACCAACCCCGACGGCTTCATCTGGTCGGTGGCGCTGGTGATGGGCTGGGTGTTGTATGATGGCGGCGCGCGCTATGCAGAGGCTGAGGTGCTGTCACAGCAGGCCGAGCAGCAGCGCTTGGAGCGTCAGCGCGCGATGCGTCAAGCGCGCGGCGAGATCGCCTCGGTGGTGCGCGACTTTGAGGCCGCGCGCGGGGGCATGACCTCGGCCACGCGCCAAGTCGAGGTGGCTGAGCAGGCGCTGGACCTTGCGCGTCGGCGCTTTGAGCAAGGCCTCTCCAGCACGCTAGAGGTCAATGACGCGACGGAGGCGCTGTTTCGCGCCCAGCTGTTGCAAAACCAAGCGACGCTGCGTGTCGCCTTGGCCAACGCGCAGTACCTGTACCTGAGCGATCAAGGAGCCCCTCAATGAACGAGCCAACCTCAAGCCGCGCCCCCATCGCGTGGGCGCCTTGTCTGGTGGCGCTGCTGACCCTCACTCTGCTGCTCATCAGCGCGTGCGACAAGCCCGTCTCGCCCTCGGGCGCGGCCAAAGGCCCCGTGAAGGTGTCGCGCGCGACCGTGGTAGAGTTCGCGTCGGTGGCACGTCAAGATCAGGCGCTGTATGGCGACTATTCTGGCGAGCTGTTCGCCGATCGCATGGCGATGATCGCGCCGGAGCTCGCGGGGCGCGTGACCGCTGTGTCCGCGCGCTTGGGTGACACGGTCAAAGCAGATCAGACGCTCGCCAAGCTTGACGGTCTGCAATACCTCCAGCAGGTGCGTCAGTATCAGGCGACGGTGAAGATGGCCGAGGCGCAAGTGCGCGCGGCGGAGGTCACACGCGACAACCTCGATCGCAGCTACAAGCGCCTCAAGCCGCTGTCTGCTGACAAGCTCGTCGCGCAGGCGGAGCTTGACGAGCTAGAAGCGCAGCTGATGGGTGCGACGCAGCAGGTCATGGTGGCCAAGGCCAGCCTCGAGCAGCAGCGCGCGCTGCTGCTCAACGCGCGTGAGAGCCTGGGGCGGATGCAGCTCAACGCCCCCTTCGCTGGCGAGGTGGCCATGCGCCAAGTTGAGGTAGGGCAGATGGCCTCGCCGCAGCAAGCGCTGTTCACGATCGTGGACATGGACACCTTGATGGTGCGCGTGCTGGTGCCGTCCGAAGACGCCAGCGCGATCACGCTAGGGATGAAGGCGACGCTGCGCTTCGCCTCACAGGGCGATCGCGCCTGCGAGGCGACCGTGGCTAGGCTCTCCCCAGCGGTTGATTCAGTGACGCGCGCGCTCCAGATGGAGCTGCAGCCCGATGAGGGATGTGAGGCCGAGCAGGCGCTGCGCCCAGGCGTGGTGGTGCGCGTGCGGGTGGAGCTCGCGGCCTCAAGTGGCGCGCTGGTGGTGCCCTCCCAGGCGATCCTGCGCGCCGATGATGGCACCTCCTTTGTGTGGCTGCTCGACGACGGCAAAGCGCAGCGTCGCGCGATCACCCCCGGGCTCGCGGGGCGCACGGTCACGCAGGTGGTGGAGGGCTTAGCGCTCGACGATCAGGTCGTGACGCGCGGCCAAGAGGATCTGATCGAGGGCATGGCGATCGCGCCGCCGCGCGCCATGGACGCGCCCAACGCCGCTGACGCGGCGCGCACAACAGGAGGTGCGCCATGAAGGGGCTCTCGCGCGCCGCTGTGATGCGGCCAGTGCTGACCTCGATGATGTTCTTGGGCTTGGTGCTGCTCGGCGTGGTGTCGTTTACGCGCCTCAAGGTGGACCTGCTGCCTGAGATCGACTTCCCGAGCATCTCGGTGGCGACCACCTATGAGGGCGCAGGTCCCGAGGAGATCGAGACGCTCATCACGCGCCCCATGGAGCGCGCGGTCAGCACCGTGGAGGGCATTGACCGGCTGGAGAGCTTCTCGACCGAGGGGCGCAGCCGCGTGGCGCTGCGGTTCGTGTGGGGCACCAGCCTCGACTCCGCGCTCAATGATGTGCGCGCGGCGGTGGAGCGCACCCGAGCGACGCTGCCCGATGAGGCCGAGACCCCGGTGGTCTATAAGTTCGATATTGGCAGCTTCCCGATCCTGGAGGTGGGCTTGGCGGGACAGCTCGATCAATCGGCGCTGCGCCAGCTCGCGGAGCTTCAGCTCGGGCCGCGCCTGGAGAGCGTGCCGGGGGTCGCGTCGATCGACGTGCGCGGCGGCTCCAAGCGCGAGATCCACATCGAGCTAGACGCCGAGCGGCTGCGCGCGCTCGCCGTGGCGCCTGCGCAGGTCGCCCAGGCCGTGCGCGCGCAGAACACCAACGTGCCCGTGGGCACGCTCGACAAGCACGATAAGACCGTGCTCGTGCGCACCTTACAAGAGGATCAAGACCCCAACATGCTCGGTGACATCCTGGTCACGCAGGTCACCACCGCCGAGGGACAGCGCCGCCCGATCTATGTGCGCGATGTCGCGCGCGTGGTGGACACCTTCGAGGAGAGCATGAACATGGTGCGCATCAACGGTCAGTCTGGCCTGCGCTTGAGCATCCTCAAGCAGTCTGGCGAGAACACCGTCGAGGTCGCGCAGCGCGTGTTCAACGAGATCGAGCAGATCAACAAAGACTATGAGGGCCGGCTTCAGCTCAGCGTCTTGTCGGACACCTCCGAGTACATCCAGAACTCGATCAACAACGTGCAGCAGTCCGCGCTCTACGGCGCGGTGCTGGCGGTGCTCGTGCTGATGCTGTTCTTGCGCAAGCTGCGCCCGACGCTGATCGTCGCCATCGGCATCCCGATCTCCGTGATCGGGATCTTCACGCTGATGTATTATGCGGGCATCACGCTCAACCTCATCAGCTTCGGCGGCGTGGCGCTGGGCATCGGGATGCTGGTCGATAACTCGATCGTGGTGCTGGAGAACATCTTCAGGAAGTTAGAGTCGGGCTTGTCGCCCTCGGAGGCCGCAGTCGAGGGCGCGGGGGAGGTGACCACGGCGGTGATCGCCTCGACCATCACGACGCTCGTGGTGTTCGTGCCGGTGATCTTCTTGTCGGGCTTCGCGTCGATCTTCTTCGGGGAGATGGCGTTCGTGGTGAGCTTCGCGCTGATCTGCTCACTGGCGGTGTCGCTGACGCTGTTGCCGATGGCGTCCTCGCGGCTGCTGCGCCTCAAGGACGCGAGGGAGCAGACGCGCGGCGTGGGCGCGACGATCGGGCGCGGCTTTGACGCGCTGGACGAGCGCTACGGCAAGATCGTGGACTGGTGCATCACGCGCCCCAAGCGCTGCATGTTCATCGCGCTCGCCATGCTCGGCGCATCGCTCCTGCTCGTCCCACAGATCGGCACCGAGCTGTTGCCCACGGGCGATGAGAGCGAGGTCCGCATCAACCTGGAGATGCCCGTCGGCACCCGCATGGAGATCACCGCGCAGTACACCATGATGCTAGAGGAGCTGGCGGTGCGCGAGATCCCGGAGCTTGTCTCCGTGCAGACGGTCGTGGGCACCCCAGGGTTCTTCTCGACCAGCGGCGGTGAGTCCTCGCGCGTGTTCGTGCGCTTGGTGCGACCCAGCCAGCGCGATCGCTCCAGCGAGGAGATCGCCGCAGCGCTGCGCCCCAAGGTCCAAGGCCTCATCCCTGGCGCGAACCTGCGCGTGCAAGCGGGCGGCGGGTTGTGGGTCTTGCGCGTGCTGCGCGGCGGCGGTGAGGAGCGCTTGCAGGTCCAGGTGCGCGGCTACGATCTTCAGCGCGCGCGCGTCATCGCGGATGAGGTCAACGACCTCATGCTCGCCACGCGCGGCATCTCCGCCGTGCAGAACAGCCTCAAAGACGGCGCCCTTGAGCTTCGCATCATCCCCGATCGCGTCAAGCTCGCCGCGCGCGGCCTCGACTCCGCCGCCATGGCCGCTCAGATCCAGACCTATGTGCAGGGCTCGCGCGCCTCGGTGCTGCGCGCGCAGGGTGATGAGTTCGCGATCCTCGTGCGCATTCGCCAAGAAGATCGCCGCGATCCCGAGGCGCTGCGCGAGCTGCCAGTGATGATCCCAGGCGTCGGGGCGGTGCCGCTGCGCGACGTCGCCACCATCGAGGAGGTGCGCGGCCCGCTCACCATTGAGCGCGAGAATCAGAGCCGCGTCGTCTACCTCGACGCCACCGTCGATGACACCCGCGACCTGGGCAGCACCGCCGAGGAGCTGCGCCAGGGGTTGCGTCAGATCGAGATCCCCGATGACTTTACCCTCTTGATCAAGGGCGAGATTGAGCAGCAGGAGGACAACTTCGGCAGCCTCTTGATGGGGATCATCTTGGCCATCTTGTTGGTCTACATGGTCATGGCGTCGCAGTTTGAGAGCTTGTTGCAGCCGCTCTACATCATGCTGTCGATCCCGTTCGCGGCCATCGGCGTGATCGTCGCGCTGGTGGTGACGAAGACGACCTTCAACCTGCAATCGTTCATGGGGTGCGTGGTGCTGACTGGCATCGTGGTGAACAACGCCATCGTGCTGATCGACTACATCAACCTCTTGCGCCGTGAGCAGGGCATGGCGCTCACCGACGCGGTCGCGATGAGCGCGCGCCGTCGCCTGCGCCCGATCCTCATGACCACGGCCACCACCTTGCTCGGCCTGATCCCGGTGGCGATCGGCGTGGGCGAGGGCGGTGAGACGCAGGCGCCGCTGGCGCGTGCGGTGATCGGGGGCTTGTTCGTGTCGTCCGCCATCTCGCTGATCATCATCCCGGTGATCTATCAGAGCGTGGAGGGCTGGCGTGAGCGCCGCTTAGACGCGGCTGCGCCGCCATCGGATGCGGGCGCCGCGCTGGGCGTCGCGCGCAAGATCCGCCACCCCGTCAAGCTGCTGAGCGACAA
>CAYXWB010000238.1:0-8237 GCA_964468515.1 uncultured Bradymonadales bacterium
GGGCACGGACACGGGCGGCTCCATCCGTCAGCCCGCCGCGCACTGCGGGCTGGTGGGCATCAAGCCGACCTACGGGCGCGTCAGCCGCCACGGCCTCATCGCCTATGCGTCGAGCCTGGATCAGATCGGCCCGATGACGCGCAGCGTCGAGGACGCCGCGCGCGTGCTCCAGGTGATCGCGGGCCACGATCCGCGCGACATGACCAGCGCCAGGCTGCCAGTGCCAGACTGGCTGTCGAGCCTGCGCCACGGCGTCGAGGGGCTGCGCATTGGGCTGCCGGTGGAGGTCTTCGGGGCACGCGAGGGCGCCGATCCTGTGGTGTTCGAGGCGACGCAGCGCGCCATCGACGCGCTGCGCGGGCGCGGGGCCACGATCCATGAGGTCAGCCTGCCCTACCTGCCCTACGCCATCGCGTCCTATTATCTGATCGCCACGGCGGAGGCCTCGAGCAACCTCGCGCGCCATGATGGCGTGCGCCATGGCTACCGCGCCGAGGCGGTGAGCACGCTGGAGGCGCTGCACACGCGCAGCCGCACGGAGGGGTTTGGCGACGAGGTCAAGCGGCGCATCCTGTTGGGAACATTCGTGTTGTCTTCGGGGTTCTACGACGCCTATTTCTCGCGCGCGCAGCGCGTGCGCGCGCACATCGCGCGCGACTATGAGCGCGCGCTCACCCAGGTGGATCTGCTCCTGACGCCGACCACGCCCGCGCCCGCGCCGCGCCTTGGCATCGAGCAGCCGCCGATGGAGAGCTACCTGCAGGACGTCTACACCGTGGCGTGTAACCTGGCCGGGCTGCCTGGCATCAGCGTGCCGTGCGGGCAGGCGCTGGGCGGTTTGCCGCTGGGTGTGCAGCTCGTGGCGAGCCAGTGGCGCGAGGACCTGCTGTTTCGCGCAGGGCAAACCTTAGAGGATCATGCAGGAGGACTGTCATGAGCGAGGAGCGCGCGCTGATCGATCCGCGCTATGTGATGACCATCGGCCTGGAGGTCCACTGCCAGCTCCAGACGAAGACCAAGCTCTTCAGCGGCGCGTTGAGCGACTTTGGCGGCGCGCCTAACACGCAGGTCAACGAGGTCGAGCTGGGGCTGCCCGGCGCGCTGCCCGTGCTCAACGCGCGCGCCGTGGAGCTGGCGGTGCGCGCGGGCTTGGGCCTGGGCTGTCGGATCAACACCACCAGCGTCTTCGCCCGAAAGAACTACTTCTATGCGGACCTGCCGCGCGGCTATCAGATCAGCCAGCATGACAAGCCGCTGTGCGAGGATGGCGAGCTGTCGGTGCAGCTGGAGGGGCAGCCTGAGCGGGTGATCCGGATCGAGCGGATCCACATGGAGGAGGACGCGGGCAAGTCCACCCACATGAGCGAGCCTGCGCAGACCTTGGTGGACCTCAACCGCGCGGGCGTCCCGCTCATTGAGATCGTCACGCGCCCAGACTTCGATGATCCGGCGCAAGTGGTCGCATTCCTCAAGGCGCTGCACGCGATCGTGGTGCAGCTCGGGGTGTGCGATGGCAACATGGAGCAGGGCTCGTTTCGTTGCGACGCGAACGTCTCCGTGCGTCGGCGCGAGGATCAGCAGCTCGGCACGCGCGCCGAGATCAAGAACGTCAACTCGTTCAAGTTCGTGCGCGACGCCATCATCTTCGAGGCGCGCCGTCAGGTCGCGCTGCTGGAGGCGGGTCAGCCCGTGATCCAGCAGACGCGGCTGTATGATCCTGATCGCGGCCAGACCTTCGCGATGCGCGACAAAGAGGACGCGCACGACTACCGCTTCTTCCCGGAGCCGGACCTGCCGACGCTGGTGCTCGATCCGGCGTGGCTGGTGGAGGTCTTAGCGACGCAGCCGGAGCTGCCGCGCGCGCGTCAGGCGCGCTATGAGGCGCGCTTGGGCCTGAGCCCTTATGACGCCAGCGCCTTGGCCGCCGATCTGGCGCTGGCCGCTTGGTTTGAGCGCGCGCTTGAGGCGGCGCCTGTGGGCAGCGCGAAGACCGTGGCGAACTGGATCCTCAACGATGTGCAGCGCGAGGCCAAAGAGGCGGGCCTAGACGCCCTGCCGTTTGCGCCCGAGGCGATCGGCGCGCTGGTGCGTCTGATCGAGGATGACACCATCAGCACCAAGATCGCGCGCGTGGTCTTCGACCACATGCGCGCTGGCGAGGGCGACCCGGCGCTGATCGTGGAGGCGCGCGGCTTGCGCCAGATCACGGACTTGGCCGCGCTGAACGCGCTCATTGACGTCGCCTTCACGACGCACGCGCTCAAAGTGACGCAGTACCGCCAGGGCCAAGACAAGCTGTTCGGCTTCTTCGTGGGACAGCTCATGAAGGCGTCGGGCGGCCAAGCCAGCCCCACTCACCTGAACGCGCTGCTCAAGCAGCGCTTAGATGCGCCCGAGGAGCCCTGATGCGAGAGACGTTTGACACCCGCGTGACCCCGCTGCGCATGAGCGACGACCTGGCCCAAGGCGCGTTTGAGCTGCTGGATCAGCGGCTGCTGCCTGGCCAAGAAGTGTGGCTGCGCTACCATGACGCCGAGGGCGTGGCGGGCGGCATCCGCGACATGGTGGTGCGCGGCGCGCCCGCGATCGGCATCGCAGCAGCCTACGGCGTCGCGTTAGGGCTGCGCGCGCTGCCCGTGAGCCAGCAGCGCGCGGCGCTGCCAGCGCTTCGCGCCCTGCTCGCCAGCACGCGCCCCACCGCCGTGAACCTGTTCTGGGCGCTCGATCGCATGATGCGCGTGCTGGATGCCACCGCCGACGCGGACCTCGTGGCGGTCGCCTTCGCGCAGGCGGAGGCGATCTGCGTCGAAGATCGTCTCAACAACCTCACGATGGCGATGCACGGGGCGGCGCTGTTTGAGCCTGGGGCGCGCATCCTCACGCACTGCAACACGGGGGGCCTCGCCACGGGCGGCTACGGCACAGCCTTAGGCGTGATCCGCGCGGTCCACGCCCAGGGCAAGCTCGGGCAAGTGTGGGTCGATGAGACGCGGCCGTATTTGCAAGGCGCGCGCTTGACCGCGTGGGAGTGTCAGCAAGACAACCTCCCGGCCACGCTCATCACCGACAACATGGCCGCGCACTTGATGCAGCGCGGTGAGGTGGACGCGGTGATCGTGGGCGCGGATCGCGTCGCCAACAACGGTGACACCGCCAACAAGATCGGCACCTACGGTTTGGCCGTGCTTTGCGCCTATCACAAGCTGCCGTTTTATGTGGCGGCGCCGTGGTCCACGTTGGATCTGTCGATGGCCAGCGGCGCGTCGATCCCGATCGAGCAGCGCGGCGCACAGGAGGTGACACACCTGAGCGGCGTGGCGATCGCCCCAGCGGGCTTCGAGGCGGCTCACCCCGCCTTCGACATGACCCCGGGCGGGCTCATCACGGCGCTCATCACGGAGCGCGGCGTGCATCGCGGCCCCTACAGCCTCGATCAGCTCGGCTGATCACGCGCGTTGTTTTTGCAGCCGAGGCCAGCGCCGTCAGGCGCTGGCCTCGGCTGCGTTGAGCTGACGCGCGAGGTGACGCACCTCTGCGCTGCAAGCGCCGAGCTGACTTGAGCGATCCCCGCATAAAATCTAGACCTGCGACGCATCGCTCGGGAGGTTATGTGAGCGAGGCGCCTTAGCGAGCGCGCTGCATCGCTTAAAAGTGGGGGAGCGCAGGGGGAGCGTGCGGCTTGTGAGCGCGGCCTCAGTGGATCTCGGTGAGGGGGGCGCCATCGTAGGCGCAGTGGCGAGCGCTGGCGCCGTAGCGGGTGCCACACTTGCGGCACAGCTTGGCGCGCGCGCCGTAGCCGGTGTGGGGCAGCGCGTTGGCCTCCAGCGCGGTCAGCGGCACGAGCAGCTCCTCATCGTGGGCGCAGTGGAGCTGGCCCAGGGTGCCGAGCGCGTGACAGCGCGGACAGATCGTCATGCTCATCATGACGCCCGCAGGGCTCAGCGCGTCTGGGCGAAGCGTCACGGCGTCGCACGCGCCGCCACGCTTGCACGCGCGCCCGACGCTGACCTCAGCCCCGCACTTCTTGCAGATCGTGAGCGCGGGCGCTTGGGCGGCGTCCTCGGCGGTGTCTTGGCTGAGCGGCTTGCCATCGAAGGTGCAGTGTGTGGCGCCTTGCGCGTAGCGGCGATGACAGTGGGCGCAGCGCACCCTGGCGAGCGCTGCGCGCGCGAGGCTTGGCGTCGCGGCGCCTCGGCCAAGCTTCAGCGCGGGGGCCGCGCGTAGCGCGGCCCCATCAAAGGGACACAGCACCATCCACGCGCTGTAAGCGCGCTGGCACTGGGGGCAGGTCTTCTGATGAGGATCACGCGGCCCAAACAGCGGGCGAAGCGCCGCAGGCGCGCTGGTCGCGTCGGTCACGAGCGCGGCCGCGCCCTCGCCGCCGCCGCGCGAGACGAGCGCGCTTGGCACGGGGAGCGCGGGCGGGCGAGCCACGACATGAGGCGGCTCGATCAGCTCCACAGGAGGCTTCAAGAGGAGGTCTTGGCTCAAGCGCGCGCGACGCACCAGATAAGCCGCGCCCATGACGAGGGCGGCGCCGATAGCGGCCAGATAAGCCCACAGCGCGCCTGAGGTGGAGGCGTCGAGGGAGGAGGCGGCGGCGGCGGGGGTGGTCTGCGCGACGCTGGGCAGGGGCATGCCGGCGAGCGCGAGGCACAGCAAGAGCGCCAGGGTGAGCTGGCGCGCGCGGCGCGCGCGTGGGGAGCTTGAGGTGCCTCGACTCATGGGCGGCGTCCTCGACCGTAGGGCGCACGCTCACCACATGAGCGCGCTGGGGCAGCGGCCTGCCCCAAGTCCGTCCAGTATAACCACCGCGCGCGCCAACGCAAAGGCTGGCGCGATCGGGGCGTCGGATCAGAACTGACCCGTGACGCCGATGGTCGGGATGATCGGCAAGCCGAGCACGGGCGCTTGGCGCGAGTAGTCGAAGCTGTAGCGCTGGCCCTCGGCGTTCTCCAGGTTCAGCACGTTGAGGATGTCGAGGTAGGCGCCCAAGATCCAGGTCTCAAACACCCACTTCTTGTCCACGCGAAAGTCGAGCTGCCTAAAGGTGGCGTTGCGGGTCGAGTAGGGGGTGCCATAGACGGGGCGATAGCGGTCATCTTCCGCGTCGAACACGCTGCCAATGATGGGGGTCTCGGGGTTACCGGAGACGAGGCGAAAGCGGGCGGAGATGTCGATGCCATAGGGCAGATTATAGCCCGCGAGCATGGTCAAGATGTGCGTCTGATCAAACTCAAAGGGCTGCCACTCGCCGCTGGTGAGGTTGCGCCGCTCGGAGCGGCTCAAGGTGTAGGCGATCCAGCCAAAGAAGCGGTTGTTAGGGTAGTGGCGCAGCAGGATCTCAGCGCCATAAGCGCGGCCCTCACCAGCGTTATTGAAGATGGTGGGCGTCGCCTCACCCTCCTCATCCACCTCGAAGGTGCTGGTGGTGGTGATGAGGTCAAAGCTGTCGCGATAGAAGAAGGTGGTGTCTAGCTCGATGTACTCCAGCGGGCGCCACTCGACGCCAGCAGAGTATTGATAGGCCTTCTCAAAGGTGACGTTGGCGTTACCAAAGACCGGATCGGTGATGCCCGGCAGCGGCGGCTGCGTGAACAGGCCGACGCCGCCCTTAACGGTCAACGGCTCGTTGATCTGCCAGCGCGAGGTGAGGCGAGGAGAGAAGGAGGTCTGCCCGATGACCGCGTAGTGATCGACGCGGGCGCCGGGCAGCACGCGCAAGCCCTTGAAGATCTCGTAGTCCAGCTCGGCATAGAACGCGGGCGCCATCAGGGGCGTGGTCTGCTCCACGCTCAAGGCGCCGTCTTGGGTGAAGTTAGGCTGCTCATTGTTGCCCGAGCCGTCGCTGTTGCGACCGCCGCCGCCACCACTGGTGAGGCGCGGGATCTCATAAGAGAAGGTGACGTTGCCGAGCTGGATGTCGGCGCCCATGCGCAGCTTGAGGTTCTCTTCGAGCTTGATCGTCAGCTCCTCGCGCAGCTGGAGCTGGCGGTAGGTGCCGCGAAAGAACAGGTTCTCGCCAGCGTCAAAGCCCGCCACGTTGGTGCCATAGGAGACGAAGAGCTGGTTCTCCACGTCGCCTGCGGGCTTCCAGTCCCACTTGAACTGCAAGCGCGTGAAGCCGTTGCTCAGCGCGAGCCCTGTGGTCTGAAAATCTTGATTTCCTTGAGGATCACCCTCGGGCAAGATGAGGTCGATGAGATCGTTAGAGCCGTATAAGAACAGCTCCAGCTTGTGATCTTTGAAGCCGCGCCAGGTCAGCCACGCCTGATAATCGTAGTAGCGCGGCGCGGCGACGATATCGACCGTATCATCGGGGATGACCTGGTTGAGGAACAGGTCAAAGTAGCTGCGTCGGCCGCTGATGGCGAAGCTGAGATCCTTGGTGATCGGCCCCTCGATGAGGGCGGACGCGTTGAGCACATCGATCTGCGCCATGCCGTGGATGCGATCGGTCTTTGGCGAGCGGGTGTTGAGGTTGATGATGCCCGCCAGCGCGCGCCCGTAGGCCGGGCTGAAGTTACCCGCGTAGAAGTCGATGGACTCGATCATCTCGGAGTTGATGACCGCCGGACCACCGAAGAAGTGAAACACGAGCGGGATGTTATCGCCCTCAAGGAACACCTGTGAGTCACGCGGCGCGGCGCCACGGATCACCAGCGCGCCGCTCAAGAAGCGCGGGCGCGCCACGCCAGGCAGGTTCTGGATGACGCGCACCACGTCGCCGCCCGTGCCTGGGATGCGACGCACCTCCTCCAGCTTCAAGGTCTGCTTGTTGACCTCGCGCCGCTCGCGGCGCGCGGAGGTCTTGATCGTATAAGGATCATAATATTCGGCCTCGACGTAGTAGGTGACGTCGGTGCGCTCGTTGTCCTTGAGCTGCTCCTTGAAGGTGCCCGCGTTGTAACCTTGGCCGCTGGCGCGGATGGTGTAAACACCAGCGGGCAGGCCGCGCACGGCGAAGCGGCCCTCCTCATCGGTGTACTCATCGCGCAGCAGGGTGCCCTTGTCGTCGGAGATCTCGACGCGCAGGCCAGGCAGCACGGCGCGGGTGCCGGCCTCGCGCAGCACGCCCGCGAAGTTCACGGGCTGGGCGTCGAGCCGATACTCCGCCTCGCTGGTGCCCCCGTCGACGATCTCCATCTCGGTGGCGACCTGACGATAGGCATCAAGCGCGATGGTGACCGTGTAAGTGCCAGGGGGCACGTTCTCAAAGGAGAACGCGCCCTCGGCGTCGGTGCGCGAGGTGGCCTCGGGGCGCGCCTCGACCCCCTCGGGCAGCTCACCCTTGAAGGTGATCTTCACCGTCACGCTGTCGAGGCCCTTGCCGCTGCCGCTGTCGCTGATGCGACCTGTGAAACGGCCGGGCATCGTGGGCAAGGCGAAGCTGATGGTGAAGGGCAAGGTCACGGGGGCGGGGACGTTGTTGATCTCCGCAGGGGTGAACTTGAACTTCAGGGCGGCCTGACGCGCCGCCTCACCCAAGCCCGCGCCGGGCTCTTGTGCGATCTCGGCGTTGATCACCGCGCCCTTGTCATCCAGCGTCAGGCGCAGCACCACGTCGCCCTCGACGCGCGCGTCAAGCGCGCTCTGGGGGTACGGGGGCTGCTCAGCCTCGACCAGCGTGGGCGCCTTCGTCAGGCGCGCGCGCTGGCGCGATTGAAGGTCCTCCTCCTCCTCGGGCTGTTGGGCCGTGGCGGTGAGGGGCAGCAAGGTGAGCGCGGCGACGAGGCTCCAGCCGAGGGAGCGCTGCGAGAGATGCATAACCAAGTTCCTGAGCAGGGGTCATCAAGCGAGGCCGCCAAGTGACCTTAGCGCCATCAAGGCACGATGCAACGGTCTTGCGCGCGAGCGCGCCCCATCTTCACACTTTAAAACATCTCTTCACGCGACGCGGGCTCTTGCGGCGCCTCCAGCGGCGCTGATGACGAGGGCGCTGGCGCCTCGGCGCCCTGCTCTGCGCCCTCGCCGGGCCAGTCGAACGCGTAGCCAAAGCCGACCTGATTGTCCTGCACGCTGAAGCGCACGCGCGCCCAGTGTGACGCCTTGAGCTGCTCGAAGAAGGTCTGATAGGTCTTCGCGTTGATGCGCTGCGCGTCCGCATAAGCGTTTGTGATGTTGCCCACATAGAGCCCCAACGTGAGCACGCCTGAGAGCACCCCCAGCGGCACGCTGTCCGCGTGCGCGAACGCATAATACGTCAAGCCGCCCATCAGCGCGTTGATCCCCAGCGA
>CAYXWB010000239.1:0-8229 GCA_964468515.1 uncultured Bradymonadales bacterium
CAGGCCGGCGCCGAGCGGCTGAGCGCCCGGCTCGCCGACCTGGCGTCAGAGCCCGCTTGAGCGGTCGATCGCCCGGTTCAACACTGCGACCGGATCTTCCACCAGTCGTTCGAGACTGGCGATCGCAGCCTCCCTCGAGGCCACCGGCCACACACGCGCGCCCGCATGTGTGGCCGCTGGCCTCGATCCTCAAGACGCGCGCTATGCGCGCGTGGGGGCGTCACGCTTGACGCCAGTGACCGCGCGCGCGGCGTTGCGCCGCTCGACGGCGTCCCAGTACGGGGGGAACGGCGCGCGGTCGATGTACTTGCCCGCGCCGCGCACAGTGTGCAGCTGGCCGTCCTTCCAGACGATGGAGCCTCGGCTGAGCGTCACCGCCGCGTTGCCCGTGACCTGCATCCCCTCGTAGACGTTGAAGTCCACGTTCTGATGGTGGGTCTTGGCCGAGATGGTGCGGGTGGACTCCGGATCCCAGATCACGAGATCGGCGTCGGCGCCGACCTGCACCGCGCCCTTGCGCGGATAAATGTTGAAGATCTGCGCGGTGTTGGTCGAGGTGATCTTGACAAACTCGCTGGGCGTGAGTCGCCCCGTGCGCACGCCCTGATCCCACAGCACGCTCATGCGATCCTCAATGCCAGCGGTGCCGTTGGGGATCTTGCGAAAGTCATCGAGCCCGGCCTGCTTCTGCGGCATGCAGAAGCAGCAGTGATCGGTGGCGGTGGTGTGCAACGTGCCCGCTTGCAGGCCGTGCCACAGCGCCTCTTGGTGGTGCTTGGGCCGAAACGGCGGGCTCATGACGTGCGCCGCCGCCCGGTTCCAATCCGGATCGCGATACACCGAGTCATCCACCACCAGGTGCTGCGCCAGCACCTCGCCGTAGACGCGCTGGCCCGCATGACGGGCGCGCGCGATGGCCTCGGCGGCCTCGCGACATGAGGTGTGCACCACATACAGCGGCACGCCCAGCAAGTGCGCGATCTGAATGGCGCGGTGCGCCGCCTCACCCTCCACCTCGGGAGGGCGCGACAGCGGGTGCCCCTCGGGGCCATGAATCCCCTGCGCGAACACGCGCTGCTGCAGCTGAAACACCAGCTCGCCGTTCTCCGCGTGCACGGTGCACACCGCGCCAAGCTCGCGAGCGCGCGTGAAGCTCGCGATCAGGATCTCATCATCGACCATGATGGCGTTCTTATACGCCATAAAGTGCTTAAAGCTGTTGACCCCATGGTCGCGCACAAGCTCGCCCATCTGCGCCGCGACCTCATCACCCCACCACGTCACGGCGACGTGGAAGGTGTAATCGCAGGCGGCCTTCTCAGCCCAGCCGCGCCAGGTGTGATAGGCCTCCACCAAGCTCTGCTGGGGGCTTGGGATCACAAAGTCAATGATGGTGGTGGTGCCACCGGCGGCGCCAGCGCTGGTGCCCGTGAAGAAGTCCTCGCTGGCGACGGTGCCCATAAAGGGCAGCTCCATGTGGGTGTGCGGATCGATGCCGCCTGGGATCACATAGCAGCCGCCCGCGTCGAGGATCTCGGCGCCTTCAGGCGCCTCAAGGTCTTGGCCGACGGCGGCGATGTGCTCACCGACGATGAGCACATCAGCGCGTTGTTCGGAGTCGGCGGTGACCACGGTCCCGCCTCGGATCAGTCGAGTCATCAAAGCGCAGCTCCTGCGTGAGAGAGGTGAGGTTCAGGGCTCAACGATCTCAGCGTAGGCGTCGGGGCGACGATCGCGGTAGAACTGCCAGGTGGAGCGCACCTTGTCGATGAGGCCCAGATCGAGGTCAGCCACCACCAGCTCGTCATCATCCTCGGAGGCTTCTGCGATGAACTCACCGCGCGGGTTCACAAAGTAGCTGGTGCCGTAGAACTTGCCGATGTCCCAGGGGCCCTCGGTGCCGACGCGGTTGATGGCGCCGACATAGTAGCCGTTGGCGACCGCGTGCGCGGGCTGCTCGATCTTCCACAGGTACTGCGACAAGCCCGCGACGGTGGCCGAGGGGTTGAACACGATCTCCGCGCCGTTGAGCCCCAGACAGCGCGCGCCCTCGGGGAAGTGGCGGTCGTAGCAGATGTAGACGCCGATGGTGGCGTAGCGCGTCTTGAAGACGGGGTAGCCGCCGTTGCCAGGCTTGAAGAAGAACTTCTCCCAGAAGCCCGCGACCTGGGGGATGTGCTGCTTGCGGTACTTGCCAAGGTAGGTGCCATCGGCGTCGATGACGGCGGCGGTGTTGTAGAACACGCCGCGCTGCTGGCGCTCATAGACCGGCACCACGATGACCATCTCGTACTTCTTGGCGTACTCGGCCAAGCGCTCGGTGGTGGGGCCGGGGACTGACTCAGCGGCGTCGTACCAGCGAGGATCTTGGCTTGGGCAGAAGTAGGGGCCGTTGAAGATCTCTTGGAGGCACAAGATCTGGACGCCCTTCTCGCCGGCCTCCTCGATGAACTTGATGTGCTTTTGGAACATCGCCTCTTGGATCTCGGCGACGGGGCGGCTCTCATCATTGATGGGGTTGCTGCACTGGATGAGGCCGCAGCGGACGATATCGCTCATGAGGGCTCCTGATAAGTGGGCGACAGGGGGCGCACGCGCGATCGATCCACGTCTTGGGATCGAGGAGGGCAGCAGGAGGCTCGCGCGTGGCGTATCATACGCCGGGGTGGGAGGATTCAAGACGACCGATGGTAACGAACTGAGGGGGCAGGCGCAACTGTCACAGAGACGTCACAATGTTCGGATCACCAGCGCATGGCTCACCCTCACGCCTCGACGCCATGCTCGCGCCACGCGCGCAGGCCGCGCTCGTCGTCGGTGCCTGGGATGAGGTTGTCGAGCAACAGCGCGATGAACGCGCCGATGGCCATGCCCGTCGCCCCCAAGGTGTTGACGAGGTTCGCCAGCCACTGGGCCTCAGACATCACCAAGGGGTTGGCCAAGAAATACTCCGGCACGCTCAGCCCCATGAACAGTGAGAACCCCAGGATGAACAGGTTGCGGGTGCTGTTGAGGTTGATAAACTGCAGGTTCGACAAGCCGACGCTGGCGATCATACCGAACATGATGCAGTACATCCCGCCCACGATGGGCTGTGGGATGGTGGTGAACAGCGCGCCAAACTTCGAGATGGCCCCGAGCCCGATCATCAGCACCGCGCCGGCCTGTACTACGCGCCTGGACCCCACGCGCGTCAGCCCAATCGCGCCGATGTTCTCCGAGTAGCTGGTGGTCCCGTTGCCCGTGCCGATCAGGCCCGCGATCAGACAACCCATCCCCTCAAACGTGATGCCCCGGTTGATGGTCTTCGCCGTGGGCGTGGGCGCGCCTGACAAGCGCGCGCAGGCGTAATAATCACCGATGGACTCGACCACGCTGGCCAAGTATCCCGCCAGCATGCCCACGAACGCGGCGGCGCCAAACTGCGGCAAGCCCCACTGGAGCGGGTACGGCACCCGCACCCAAGGCGCGGCGCGCAGGTTGTCGAGGCTCGTATAAGACGGATGCCCCGGCTCAAACACGCCGCCCATCGAGCACAGCGCCGCCACGCCCCACGCCCCCACGATCGCCATCAAGATCGGGTACAGCGCGAACGCGCGCCCGCGATGGCGCAGCACCTGGCTGAACAAGATCATCAGCCCGATCGTCAGGCCGCCGATAGGCCAGTGCGCGCCCGCCACAGGCGCGCCAAACTTGAACAGCGCCAGCCCAATCAGCGCGATCGTCGGCGCGATCGTCAGCGGCCCCACGAACCGCAACAACCTCCCCACCAGCCCGCTCGCCCCGATCACCACCTCCACCAGCGCGCCTAAGATCACCGCGCCCTGCACGTGCTGCATTCGCACCTGCCAGCCCGCGTCTTGCAACGCCGCCATCCCGCAGATCGCCATCGCGGGCGCCAAAAACGAGAACGTGCCGCCCTGCACGATCGGCAGCCGGTTGCCAAACGTCGTCTGCAACAAGGTCGCGATGCCGCTGACGAAGAACATCGTGCCGATCAGCCAGCCCAGCTCCACCGGATCCGTGATCCCAAGCTTTGGCCCCATTAAGAGCGGGATCGCCAGCGTCGAGCCGAACATCGTCAGGTAGTGCTGCAACCCCAGCGCCATCGTCTGGCCCAGCGGCGGACGATCCTCGATCGCGTACACCAGCTCCAGCCCATCGGGCTCCGTGCCTCGTGTCATACAGGCTCCATGATCAGGTCATTGTGCGGCCACGAGCCTACACGACCCGAGCGCGCGGGGTCAAAGCGGGGTCCGCATGCGTAATAAACGCAAATCGATTGCATCTATAAAAATTGTGCATTAGCATGTCTCGTGCGTCTTCACGCCCGTCTCATCGCCCGCTATATAAGGTGCTCGAAGAGCGGGCACCTCCACCCTCCCCCCCGCTCATAGGTTCACACCGTGCGACAGCTCTCCTCATCCACCGCGCTCGCGCTCTCACTCGCGCTCGCCACCTCCACGCTCACTGGCTGCGGCTCAGACGAGCCAGCGCAGTCGTCGGACGCGTGGGACTGCACCGCCGAGCGCAACGGCTGGTCGCGCTGCCAGCCCAGCGGCGAGATCGCGTGGTGCCACGGCACCCGCGCGCCGCACTTTCACAGCGGTGAGGACTGCGGCGCGGCGGGCTTGAGCTGCGAGGAGAGCGTGCAAGGTCAAGCGGCTTGCGTGTCGGACTCGCCATGCGAGGCGTCTGACACCCGCTGCGAGGATGGCAAGGCTTACAGCTGCGTTGGGGGCACCTTGCGCATCGCCACCTGCGGCACCTTGCAGGTCTGCGCGATTGATGGCGCCTTGGCCACCTGCCAGTCGCCCTCGGTCGATGAGGAGCCGGACTGCGGCGGTCACGGCGCGTGGCACGACGACCATTGTCACTGTGATGCGGGCTATGTCGAGACCAACGCGAGCTCGCCCACCTGCGTCCCCGAGCAAGACGCGCCGCTGCAAGAATGTGCTGGCCATGGCGAGCTGCACGGCGATCACTGCCACTGTGATGATGGCTACATGCTCGACCCAGCTGACGCGACGCGCTGCATCGCGCAAGTGAGCGACGAGCTCAACAGCTTTCCGCTCACCATCACCCGCGCGCTCGCGCGTTTGGCCACCGACAGCCAGCAGGGATTGATCTGGTCGTACCTGGGCTACGCGGGCAACAGCGCGCAGATCGAGGTTCAAAACTACACCACCTACGGCGGTCCCGACGCGCTGGGCAGCTACATCTTCAGCGCGGCCGATGAGAGCTTGGCCGACTGTGGTGTCTGCGTGCGCTTGGAGACGCAGTGTCACAGCCACGGCGATCACCTGCACTGTGACAAGACCTACATGCCTAAGGCGGGCGCCAGCGCCACCTTCACCGCGCTCGGGCGCGCCACAGGGGAGCGCTTCGCGGGCTCGCTTGAGGGCGTCATCTTCCAAGAAGTCACGATCGACCCGAGCACCTTGGCCACGACGCCCGTGGCGGGCGCGCCTGAGCTGCGCCTGGCTGGCGACAGCTTCGCGTGGGATGAGGCGCTGCGCGTCGAGGCGCCGCCCGCTGAGGTGTGCGGTGGCCACGGCCACTTGCACGGCGATGCGTGTCACTGCGATGCGGGCTATCGGCTCAACCCGCAAGACCCCAGAGATTGTATCCCCCAGTGAGACACCACACCCTCACATCAGCCGCGGCCCTGGCGGGCTCGCTCTTAGTCGCGCCGCAGGCGCAGGCGCAAACACCTGCGCCTGACGAGGCGCCCGAGGCCGCCCCACAGCTCACCCCGCCCGCGCTGCTCAACGATGTGGTGGCCCGCTATCCGGCGAACCTCTCCGGGCCGCCGCTCGTGGCGGTTGTGCGCATCAGCCTCGACGCGCAGGGCCAGATCGAGGGCGCGCAGCTCGTGAGCCTGACGCCGCCGCCCGCGCCTGAGCGGCGCGCGCAGGTCGGCGCCCACGTCATCGCGCTCGTCATGGACCTGCGCTTTAGCCCGGCGCGGCGCGAGGGCGCCCCAACCCCCATCACCTTCCCGGTGAGCCTCGACCTCATCCCAGACGCGCCCGCAGGCACGCCCCAAGCGCGCGCGGCGACGACGACCGCCTTAGCGCTCGCCGACGCCCTGCGCCCCTCAGCGCAGACGCCCCCGGCGCCTGAGGCGCCCCCCCAAAAAGTGCGCACGCGCGGCACGCGCGAGCAGCAGGCCGCCGCCTCAGACCTCACCTTCAAGGTGGGCCAGCTGCGCGAGGTCCCGCGCCGCAGCGCGGAGCAGTTCATGACGCTGGCCCCAGGGCTCGCGCTGTCGAACCACGGCGGTGAGGGGCACCCCTCGGCGGTGTTCTTGCGCGGGTTCGACGCGCGTGAGGGGCAAGACCTCGCGATGTCAGTGATGGGCGTGCCGATCAATGACCCTTCCAACCCGCACGGGCACGGCTTCGCGGACACGCACTTCATCATCCCCGAGCTGATCGACACGGTGCGCGTGATCGAGGGGCCGTTTGATCCTCGCCAGGGCGACTACGCGGTGGCGGGCAGCGTGGACTTCACGCTCAAGCCCGAGGCCGAGGGCGTGCAGCTTGGGCTTGAGCTTGGGCAGTTCAACACGCAGCGCGCCTTCGGCGTGGTGGCGCGCGCGCACGGGGCGGGGATGAGCTGGGCTGCGGCGGACGCGCGCGCGGGCGATGGCTTTGGCCCCAACCGCGCGCACGCCTCCGCCCGTGTGATGGCGGGCCACGAGGCGCGCTTGGGTGAGTCCAGCCACATGCGCGCCTGGTTTGGCAGCTACATCGGGCGCTTTGACAGCGCGGGCGTGGTACGCGCCCGTGATGTGGAGACGCACAGCATGCCGTGCGCGCTGACAGCAGAAGATCAGCGCCTGTGCACCTATGACCCGAACCAGGGCGGCCAGATGGGCCGCCACGGCGGCGGCGTCACGTTTAGCGGGCGCGGCGCCGATGACGCGCGCTGGCAGCAGTCCTTGTTTGGCACGGTGCGACGCATGCAGAGCCGCGAGAACTACACAGGGTTCTTGAGCGATGTGCGCAGCGACGGCCCGCAGCGCGGCGACGGCTTAGAGTCGATCTATGAGAGCGTGATGATCGGCGCAAGCGGCGCCTACACCATGGCGCCCGTGCTGTGGGAGCGCGCGCACGAGGTGGAGCTTGGCTATCAAGCGCGCTTTGACAGCGCTGAGGTGTTTCAGCGGCGCCTGCGGGCCACGGGCGGCGCGCCCTATGCGGCGACCTTGGATCAGGCGGTGAGCGTCGCGAGCTTGGGCGCCTATGTGGCGACGCGCTGGCAGCTCTTGGAGCGTGTGGCGCTGAGCGCGGGCGCTCGCGCGGACACGTTCAGCTTTCAGGTGCGCGATCGCGCGCGTCCGAGCGTGGATCGTCAGGGCGCGCGCCTCGGGGAAGACGCGACCAGCGCGCAAGGCGTCGCATTGTCACCGCGCGTGAGCGTGCGCTGGGACCTCGCGCGAGGGCTTGGCTGGGTGAGCGCTTGGGGGCGCGGCGCCCGCTCCAGCGAGGCGGCCGCGCTGTCACAGGGCGAGTTTGCGCCGTTCGCGCGCACGCAGGCCGTGGAGACGGGGCTGGTGGCGCAGCACCGCGCCGGGCGCTGGCAGCTTGATGGGCGCCTGCTCGCCTTTGAGACCTACGTCGATCGCGACCTGCTGTTTGATGAGGTCGCCGGGCGCAACGTGTTCCAAGGCGCGTCGCACCGCTTCGGGGCGGCGGCGCTGGCGCGCGCGCGCTATGGGAGCGCGCTCGATGTGCTGGCGAGCGCGAGCTACACCGAGGCGTATCGCCCCGGCGCCGACGATCCTTGGTGGCAGCTCAACGCGGGGCCGCGCCTGCCGTACATCCCGCGCTGGGTGGGGCGGATCGACGCGACGGGCCGACGCGACGTGAGCGTCGCACAAGAGCGCGTCACCCTGAGCGCGGCCTTGGGGCTGTCATGGATGTCGGCGCGCCCGCTGCCGCTCAATCAGTTGGGACAATCACAGCAGCGGCTCGACGGCGCACTACGCGCGCGCTGGCGAGATGTGGAGCTTGGCGTCGAGGTGCTCAACGCGCTCGATCAGCCCTACCGTGAAGCGGAGTTTTATTATGCCTCAAGCTTTGAGCGCCCCGATCGGGCCCCCTCTGAGTTCCCCGCCGTGCACTTCATCGCGGGCACCCCGCGCGCGGTCTTGGTCACGCTGGGCATGCGCCTTGGCGGCCCTGCTGACGATGAGCCTGAGCGGCTGTGAGCAGTCCAGCG
>CAYXWB010000240.1:0-8217 GCA_964468515.1 uncultured Bradymonadales bacterium
TGCGGCGCCTTAGCCTGCGCCGCAGGCGCAGGCGCCGCAGCACGCGCGGGCGCGGATGCGGGCGCGGGCGCCTTAGCCTTAAGCGTCGGCGTCACGGGCTTCGCCACAGGCGGCGTCGGACGCAGCGGCTGCGCCACAGGCGCAGCGCTCACGGGCGCGCTCACCGCAGCCTGCTGCACAACCTCGCGCGCGACCTGCGGCGCGACCGCCTGGGGTGCGGGGCTCGGGGAGGTGGGCTGGCTCGACGCGCCCTGCAGCACGATCGACGCCAGCTCCGCGCGCGTGTCCATGAACGCGCGCTGCGCCTGCGTCTGGTGTGTCAAGAACGCCTCATGCGCGGTGCTCACATGCTCGAACATCGACATCCAGCGATCCAGCAGCGGCCCTTGCGGCGCGGGCGCTTGTGAGGGCTGCGGCGCTTGTGGCACAGGCGCTTGTGGCACAGGCGCTTGTGGCACAGGCGCTTGTGGCACAGGCGCGGGCGCAGACGCGGCTGGCGCCTGCGCCACAGGAGCGACAGGCGCCGCGCTCACCGCAGGCGCGGGCGCCTGCGCCACCTGAGCGGCAGGCGCGCTGGGCGCGGGGCCGCGCGCGCGCACGCTCGGCAGCGTCGGGGCTTGGCGCATGGTCTGCGCGGCGCCAGCGGTTGGGGCGGCTGCGGGGGGGAGGTTCACGGGTTGGGTCGTCGGCTGCGTCGCCACGGGGGCCTCGTCGGTGCGGTCGGGGAGTGTCGGATAGACCACGGGGGGCAAGTGGCCGGGGAACGTCATCATCATCGTGCGCGCGCCATTGGCGCGCGCGGGCGCAGGTGCTAAGCGCGCCTCCAAGGCTAAATAATCGCCCGCGACGCCCGCCGCGAACAACCGCGCGCTGGTCAACAGCGCCTGCGTCGTGGCGCCCACGCCATAACGATCGAGCGCCAGCGCCAGATGCGGGCGCGCTTGGAGCGTGCGCCCGATCCACTGCGTGCAGCCCGCGTGCGGCCCGTGCTCCACGAACACGCGCACGCCATCCTCCCAGGCGCGCTCCACGAGCGCGGGGAAGTCCACCTGCCCCATCGCCTGGCCGGTGAGCGCGTCGGCGACGCGGTCGGCGTCGGCGTCGTAGCTGTCGAGCGTGGCGTTGGTATAAAAGCGCACGCCCGGCACGGGCTGCGTGGGGCGATGGTGCAAGTCACGCCACGCGTCGCGAAACGGCCCCGCCTCGGGGCAATGCATCACCACGTTGTAGCCCAGATCACGGCAGCGGTTCGCGCCGATCTTGGCGACCACGCGATCACAGGCGTCAACGTCACCCGCGATCACCAGATCGCCCGGCGCGCTCACGATCGTGAGGTGCGCGCGCGGCTCACCCGCCAGCGCCTCACGCACCTGGCCCTCAGGCGCCAGCACCCGCCAGCTCGCCCAACGCACCGGCTCAGCCTCGGGCGTCTCCCAGTGGGCGCGCACCGCGTCAAGATCGCCGCCCAGGGCGCGGCTGAACACGCCGCGCGCTTCAATGTCGCGATGCATCGCGTCCAGCCCGCGCCACGCGCCCATCGCGAACAGCGCGTTGGTCTCACCGGAGCAGAACCCGATGGCCGCCTGCGGCTTGAGCTGCAACACCTGACGCGTCAGGCGCGCGTGGAGCTGACACAAGAATGACGAGCCCCACAGCTTGTCCACCGGCTGGCGCTCACGCGAGGCGCTCGGGTCAAACAGCCAGCCGACCGCCTCGTCCATGTTGTCGAACTGATCCGACAGCCCGTCCACAAGCTCCGGCAAGGCCAGCGCCAGCTCACGCCCCATGCCGGGATAAGCGCCCGCAGGGCCGGTGAACACGAACGCCACCTCCCCCTCAAGCGCCCCATGACCCACCATCACCCCCGCCACCACCTCCTCGCCGTAAGCGTCAGGGAGCGGCGCGTCATCGCTGAGGCGAGCGAGCAGCGCTTGGAGCTTGGCGGCCAGGTCATCCTCATCGCGCCAGACCACCGACGCGCGCCACTTTGAGGTTGCATCGGCGCCGACCTCACGCGTCTGAACCGCATGGCGCAAGGCCTTGAGGCTGTCGCCTTGGAAGGTCCAGAGCCTGGGCTGTGGCGCCAAGGCGCGCAGCGGCGCGGCGTGCGGGGCGTCGCGCAGCGCGTAAGCGCGCGCGATGCCGCCAAAGGAGCTGATGTTGACCTCAGCGGTGCGACGCCCCGCGCGCGGCAGCCAAGGCTGCCCCGGCGCCCCTGCCTCACCCGGCATAAACCGCTGTCGCAGGCAGAGCGCGGCTGCCGCGATGTGGAGCAGGCCCGAGGCGGCGTGCGCGTGGCCGATGCGCGGCGTGAGGCCCGCATCATCGGCCCCCAGCGACAGGCGCCACTGCGGCGCGGCTTCGGCTTGGGCGGGCAGCACCGCGATCACCTCGTCGCCGTCGCGGGTGGCGTCGGCCAGCCGCTTGAGGACCAGCACCACGGCGGCGTCGGCGGGCGTCTGGAGGTGGTCGGGCAGGTGATGGCGCGCGGCCACCTGATGCACCGGCTCACAGCACAGATCCACGGCGCCGACCACGGCGGCGTCTAGCTCACCATGGCGCAGCGCGCGCGCGGCGGTGTCGAGCGCGACCGCCCCCGACAGCTCCTCCGCGCTCACCGTGTAGCTTGGGCCCATGAGCGAGAGCTGGCTGTTGAGGCGATTGGCGACGATGTTGGGCATGGTGCCGACCACGCCTGCGGCGTGCAGGCCAGGCACGATCTGCTCGCGCGCGCTGGCGAGCGCGTCGCCGTCGAGGTGCGCGGCCAAGCGCCAGCGCGCGCCGTAGCGCGCGATCTCGGCGTCGCACTGCATCCCCATCAGCACGCCCGTGCGCTCCGGCGGCAGCGTCTCCAGCAGCGCGCCCAAGTCCAGCCCCACGCGCATGGCGAGCAATTGCTGGGGCAAGGTCTGCTTGAGGTCGTTGGGCGGGAACTTCATCGCGCGCAGGTCAAACCCGACCTCGATCAAGCGCGCCTGCTGCGCGTCATCGAGCAAGGTCGCGTCGTCGAGGATCGCGCGCATCAGCGCGTCGCTGTCGTGGCCTGGGCCGACGCTCATCCCGATCGCCACGATGGCGACGTCATCTTGCGTCGTGGTCGGCGGTGAGGTCAGCGTGATGGCCGAGGCGCGCGGTGCGTCGGCGTGGAACTGCTCCACGAGCAGGTGCGCGTTGTTGCCGCCAAAGCCAAAGTTGTTGACCACCGCGCGGCGCGGCGCGCCCGGCGCGGGCTGCCAGGGCTCCGGCGCCTTGACGATGCGAAATGGCGAGTTGGCCACGAGGTCATTGGGCGCGTCGGTGTGGAGCACGGGCGGCAGCATGCCGTGGCGCATCGACGCCGTGACCTTGAGCAGCCCCGCCACGCCCGAGGCGGTGATGAGGTGGCCCATGTTGCCCTTGAGCGAGCCGATGGGCACGCCGTCGCGGCCCTCGAAGATGCGCGACATGCTGCGCAGCTCGGTGGCGTCGCCAAGCGGCGTGCCAGTGGCGTGACACTCGATGAGTGAGACGGTCGCAGGATCGAGCCCCGACATCTCATAGGCCGCGCGCATGGCGCGCACTTGGCCTTCCTCGGAGGGGGTGAGCATCCCGCGCCCGCGCCCGTCATTGGACAGGCCGACGCCTCGGATCACGCCGTGGATGTGATCGCCGCTGTCGAGCGCATCATCAAGGCGCTTGAGCACGACGAAGCCCGCCCCTTCAGCGGGCACGAGGCCATCGGCGTCGCGGTGGAACGGGCGCGAGCGCCCGCTCTTGCTCATGGCGTTGAGCGCGCAGAAGCCGACATGCAAGAACAGGTCGTCGGCGTGGTTGATGCCTCCGGCGAGCATCACGTCGGCGCGGCCGTCTTGAAGGGCTTCGCAGGCGAGCTTGATGGCGTAGAGGGAGGAGGCGCAGGCGGCGTCGAGGCAGTAGGCTTGGCCGCCGAGGTTGAGCGCGCGCGCGACGAGCTGCGCGGGCAGGCCTGACATGAACCGCTCCAGCGCGAGCTGATCGCTCACGGGGCGTCCGGCCCAGACCGTCTCGGCCAGGCGCGCGAGGCCTGGGGTCGGGTAGCTCAGGTTGCCCAGGATGACGCCCACCTCGGGGCGCGCCACGTCGAGGCTCATCTTGGCGTCTTGCAGCGCTTGACGCGCGGCGGCCAAGGCCCAGACGAACAGCGGGTCGAGCGCGCCCAGATCGATCCTGTCGATGGCGAGCCCTTCGAGGGTGGCGCGCGCGTGCAGGTCGCGGATGTAGCCGCCCTGGTCGCTCCAGGTGCGGTCCATCGCGTCATCGACGCGGCCCATGACGCGCCCGCGCGGCACGCCCCAATAGTCTTGCGGGGGCGCACCGATGGTGCTTCGCCCTGCCTGGACGACGTCCCACAGCGCTTGAGGGCTGTGGGCTCCGGGCAGGATGCACCCCTGCCCCACGATCGCGATCGGCGTGAAGTGCACGTCAACGGCTCCTTAAAAATATGTGAGCTCTGGATTTATATCTAAGCAGAGTCAACAGCTTGCATGAAAGCGAGCGTGAGGTGGCGAGACGAGCAGACCTCACCCCCCGGCCCCCTCTCCATAAATGGAGAGGGGGTGACTCTTTGGGAAGATGTTGTTTTAAATGCAAAAACCACACCTTCGACGCTTGAAGTGAGCGGTGAGTTTGGCATGACATCCATCAAGAGCGGTCCCCCCTCTCCATTTATGGAGAGGGGGTTAGGGGGTGAGGTCTCGACGCGCATGATGTTATTTTCGCTTTGAGATCACTCGCTTTCCTCCGTTCACCTTACGCCTCGAAGCTCAGAGTTGACGTTGAGAATCAGTGCGGCGCCCCGCGACGTGCGGGGCGCCGAAGGCCGCTCAGCGATCGGTGCCGCCGGGGACCATGAACATCTCCACCTGCGACAGCTCCGCGACCACCGCGCCGGACGCGTCGATGAGCCGGATGTCGCTGACCGTGCGCTGCTTGTCTTGCTTGGTGACGACCAGCTCGCAGCGCGTGGGGCCGTCCGTGTGAGTCAGCTTGCGCCAGGCGCCGATGCCAAGCGGCAGCGTCTGCGCGCCCATCACCTCTAGGCCGAGCAACAGCGCGAGCTGCAACGCGCCGTCAAGGCGCGCGGGATCGCACGCGGTGGGTGATGCCCAGCCGCGCTCGGCGCTGCCCGTCAGCACGGCCGCTGCGCCCTGCTCGCTGAACCCGTCCAGGCGATTGATCGTCTGGAACGCGGGGCCGTGAAACAGCGCGCCCTCGGCGTAGCATGAGGATGCGTCGAAGCGGCCCGATCGCAGCGGGGCGCTCAGGGGGCCGAGCTGCGCGGTGGGCTGACCGAAGATCGCGCGGGCGCTAAAGCGCGGCTTGCCCTGCTCATCGTCAAGCCACAGGCTCAGCGCGTCGTCGCCGTCGGGCACAGCCCGAAGCGTGAGCGCGTGGCCCGCGCCATCAAGCTCGTCCAGGAACACGCCGCGCAAGACGCGCAGTTGCTGGAGCTCAGCCAGCGCGTCGCCTGGGCGGATCGCCTGAGCCAAGCGCGTGAACCACTCCAGCACCTGCACCACGGGCAGCACGACGCGGCCCTGGATCTGGTGATCGCGCAGCGCAGGATAGTGATCGCCTGTGACCACGAGCGAGAGCGCGACGCCTTGCTCGGGCAGCGGCGCGTGCAGCCCTTGCGCGCCTACGCCGCCGCCGAGCACGAGCTCCACCGCGCCGCTTGCGTCGCTCTGCATCTCTCGGGCGAATGACAGCGCGCCAGCCTCCAAGCCGATGAGCGCGACACCCTGTGACTCAAAGTGCGCCTTGAGGGCGGGGGTGACCATGCCGGCCTCCCACGGGCCCCAGCCCAGCGAGCGGGCGATGAAGCCCGCGCCGCGCGAGGCGGCCTGCGCTTGGGCGACCTTGTTGAGCGTCTCATTGGCCATCGCATAGTCGCTCTGGCCCGTGTTGCCGGTGCGGCCCGCGACCGAGGAGAACATGCACAGCGCGCGCAGCGGATCTTGTGCGGTGACCTCCAAGAGCGCGCGCAGGCCGTCAACCTTGGTGTCGAACACCATGTCGAACTGCTCGCGCGTCTTCTTGCTCAGCCACGCGTCGGCCAAGACGCCCGCGCCGTGCACGATGGCCGTGATCGGCCCCCACTGCTGACGCACGCCGTTCAAGTGACCTTGCACGGCGTCACGATCGCGCACATCGGCGGCCAAGTAGACAGCTTGTCCGCCTGCGGCCTCGATGTCAGCGAGCGTCTGGCGGACCTCACGGTCGGCGAGCACGCGCTGCACCTGCTTGCCGAGGTCGCGCGGTGAGAACTTGATGTTGCGCTGTTGAGCGTCTTGCATGGCGGCGCGCTTGAGGCCGGGCTCGTCGTCGATGCCGTGGAAGCAGGCGGGCTCATCGGAGAGCTGCGTGCGCCCGAGCAGGGCGAAGCGCGCTTGCGATTGTGCGGCCAGCGCCACGACGCAGCGCGCCGTGACGCCGCGCGCGCCGCCGGAGACGAGCACCACGTCGGTGGAGCGCATCGGCGCGCTGAGCGCCGGGGTGGCGGTGAGCTGTGAGGTCGTGGTGGCGCGCGCGCCGTCGGCGCTGAGCGCGACCTCGACCTCGGGGCCGCCGGCGAGCAGCTCTTGCAAGAGGCGATGGGCGAGCTGGTCGGGGGACTGCTGAGCGACCTCTAGGTCGATCGCCTTGACGCTGGCGCTTGGCCACTCCAGGTTGGCCGTCTTGACCACGCCGGGCACGCCGCCGAGCCACGCGCGCTGCGGCGCGCGGCCCGTGAGGCCGAAGTCACCGCCGGTGTCTTGCACCGTGATGAACGCGCCGCCGCGCTCGCTCATTGAGGCGGCCACGGTCACGGCGGCCTCGAACGCGCTGGCGCTGAGCGCGAGCTGGGCGTCGATGTCGTCGGTGGGGTTGAGGCCCGCGAGCCAGATCACGAGCGGCGCGTCGGCGCTGGGGCTTGCGACCTCAGATGCATGCACGCCGACCTCGTTGAGCAGCGCCACCAGGGCCGCGCTCACGCCGATCGTGTCAGACACGACCTCGCAGCGCGCGCCGCCAATGAGGCCGGGCGTGGCGCAGCCCACGGCGGGCGCGCTCACGAGGCGCACCTCGTAGCGGGCCACGCCCTCGATCGTGTCTTGGGCGGCGTCCGCTTGAGCTGCGTCACCTTGAGCAGGCGCCGCCGACGTCACGGCCGACGGCGCCCCCTCAAAATTTTCGAGCAGCCCTCCCATATAGTCCACGATCTCTTGCAAGGTGTTCAGCGTCGCCATCTTGGAGGTCTCCACCTCGGGCAAAGATGGCACCTGCTCTTGCATCGCGGACAGGATCTCAACGCGCTTGATCGAGTCGATGCCAAGGTCGGCCTCAAGCTCCATGTTGAGGTTCAGCATCTCAGTGGGATAACCGGTCTTGTCTGACACCACGCCCAGCATGATCGGCACGAGGTCGATGCGGCCGCTGGCCTGCGCAGCAGGCGCGGGCGCGGAGTGCGCCGCTGGCGCCGACGTGACCGCCGACGCGGCGAGCGCTGTCGCAGGGCCGAGCAGGCTCTGCATGTAGTCGACGATTTCTTGCAAGGTGTTGAGGGTGGCCATCTTCGAGGTTTCTACTTCAGGCAGTGATGGCACCTGCTCTTGCATCGCAGACAGGATCTCGACGCGCTTGATCGAGTCGATGCCAAGATCAGCCTCAAGCTCCATGCCGAGGTTCAACATCTCGGTGGGATAACCTGTCTTCTCTGACACCACGTCGAGCATGATCGGTACGAGGTCGATACCCGGCGCAGACGCCGCCTGCGCAGCAGGCGCCGCTGCGGGCTGCGCGTGCGACACCTTGGGCGCGGGCGCGGCGCTCGTCGGCGCGGACGACACCGGGCCGAGCAAGCTCTGCATGTAATCGACGATCTCTTGCAGCGTGTTGAGGGTGGCCATCTTGGAGGTCTCTACCTCGGGCAGTGATGGCACCTGTTCTTGCATCGCGGACAGGATCTCAACGCGCTTGATCGAGTCAATGCCCAGATCCGCCTCAAGCTCCATGCCGAGGTTCAACATCTCGGTGGGGTAGCCCGTCTTCTCCGAGACGACGCCCAGCATGATCGGCACGAGGTTCACGCCGCTGGCCTGCGAAGCAGGCGCGGGCGCGGAGTGCGCCACCGGCGCCGACGTGACCGCCGACGCGGCGGGCGTTGTCGCAGGGCCGAGCAGGCTCTGCATGTAGTCGACGATTTCTTGCAAGGTGTTG
>CAYXWB010000241.1:0-2704 GCA_964468515.1 uncultured Bradymonadales bacterium
GAGGCCTCGACCGTCGCGTCCCAGCGAAACAGCTTGCTGCTGGAGACGGGCGCGTTCTTGCTATACGCCTCTAGCCCCTTGGTGAGGAACGCCGAGAGGTTGGCCTCGGTGATGCCGCCCTTAAAGGCGGCTGGCACCTGAGCGGCGGGCGCGTCGGGCTTGCCGCGCAAGTACGGGCGCGGCTCCATCGCCCACACGTTCTCATTGTTCTCGGTGAAGCCGCCCGCGTTGGAGCTGTAGAACGCCTCGACGATGGCGTCGCCGTAGAACATGACCTGACCGCGCGTCGCGTCCACCGCAGCCGAGGTGCGCGCGTCCTCGACGCCCACGCCGCCGTAGACCTGATCGTAGACATCGGAGCGCAGCATGTAGGGCTCGGCGAGGTTGCGCACGCCGATAGCGGAGAAGATCTCATTGCGCGCGGCGATGGCCTGCGCTTGCAGCGCGGCGGGCGGCGCGCTGGCGTAGATCTCAGCGGGCACCACCCCCTTGAGCACCTTCTCCGCGCCCAAGCTGTTGATGAGCACCAGCTGGCCCGCGCGATCGGGCGCGATGATCAGATCCCCCGTGTAGGTGCGCGTCTCAAAGCCCTTGCCATAGGACTTGACGATGTTGGGGACCTTGTAACGCTGCGACGCGGCGCGCCCGGGTCGGCTGGTGATCTGCAAGATGTCGCGGTGCTGGATCGTGACCTCCAGCCCCTCCCCGGTGAGCGTCAGGAGCGCGGAGGGGTGCTTGACGAGCTGGCCGTGAACCCCACCCTCGATGCCATAGCGGCTCTGGAGCTTGGTCTGCAGCGCCTCGGCGGCGCGCTTGTCATTGCTGCCGCCCACGGCGAACAGGATCGTGCGCGAGTCGAAGACCTTGCCGCGCACGGCGAACAGGCCGCCCACCTCGAAGATCTCGGGCAGATGGCCGCGCTCAAGCCACATCTGCTTGAGCGACTCAGCGCGCTCGCGCTGCGCCAGCGGCAGCCGCTCCACGATCACCCAGTGACGATACTCACCGGGCTGTGAGCCGCTGGCCTCGACCGTATACGTGCGACCGCCGGGCAGCTCGATCGTGGGGCCGCCCTCACCCGAGGGCAGCACGCGGATCGGCTCGCTCGGCGTAAACTTGAGCTGCTTCACGCCCTCCATCAACCCCAGCCTGATGAGCGGGTCGCCCTCGGCGGTGAAGGTGAGCTGAGGCGCATACAGCATCATCAGTCGATCAGCGGTGCTCATGGCCTGCTGCGCCGAGGCGACGGGCGCGACAAAGACTAAAAACGCGCAGAGCGCGAGCGCCCTGATCCGCGGCGAGGTGGCCTCCATGGCGTCTCTCGGGGTGTGGCTCGCATCCAGCGCGAGCGGTGTGGCGTCATCCTAGGCCCGCGACGCGTCGCGGGCAAGCCTGCCACGCGGCGCGGGCGGCGCATCCAAGCGCCGCCACATCAGCCGCAGCTCATCCTCGGCGTCTTCGGGGCTGCACGGCCACGCGAGCCAGCCCCACACGCCCGCCTGCGCGCGCGCCTGGCGCGCCTGTGCTGGGGAGCACGCCACGATCAGCAGCGCGGGATGCGTCGGATGCGCCGCACGCCAGCGCATGCCGATGACAAGCGGCGCGAACAGCAGCGTGGGGTGAGGTTCGCCTTGGGGCAGCCCCTGCGCACACCCATGCCCTGCGCGCGTCAGCGACGCCATGAGCTGCGCGCTCCACCCGGGATCAAAGCCCGCGATCGTGAGCGGCAGGCTCACCAGCGCACCTGCACCGCAGCGCCGCGCCCGGTGAGGTGAAGCTGCACGGGCGCCTCGACGCGCGGCGTCTCATCGCCACCCGAGGCCAGCAGCCAGATCACGCCACCCACCGCGCTCACAAGCCCCACCCCCAGCGCCACGCGGTGCGTCGTCTCATAGCGCTCACCCTGGCTGATGAGCTGCTCGCGCTCTGACAGCGTGATGTTGCCTCGGTCTTGACGCCGGCGCAGCTCATCCTCCACATCAAACATCAGCAGCGCGCTCACGCCGCTGGCGATGAGCGCCACCCCGCCCACGCCGATGAGGCTCCATGCGCCCCAGTTGGTCGAGGCGATGGACTGGCTTGGCGAGCGCTCCGCGCGAAGCAGCGGTGGGCCCGTTCCGGCGCTTGGGGTTGTCGTGAGCAGCGGAGAATCAGAGGGGGCGGTGCGAGCGCCATGAGCGACCTGGCGCTTGAGGGTGGCCGAGAGCTTGAGGGTGTTGCCGGCCTCCAGAGCAAGCTCCACGCGCCACGGCGCGAAGCCGTCTTGGGCGACCTCGATCGCGTAGCTGCCCGGCTCCAAGCCCTGACGCTCAAAGGGGGTCGTGCCCGCCTCCTCACCGTTGAGCGAGACGCGCGCGCCGCGCACATTGGCGTTGATGATCAGGTGCGCGCGCTTGGCAGCATCACGCATCGACCTAAAAAACTCTTCAATTTCGAGGCGATAGGCGAGCGTGAGGTCTTCGGTGGCGGGGATAACGCGGCTGAGGCGGTGGGTGATGCGGCGCGCGTCGGCGTCGAACAGCTCGATCGTGAGGCGATACTGATCCCCCTCGCGCGCGACGATACCATAGATCAGCACGGCGGCCTTGAGCTGACCTGCGGCCTGCTCCAGACAGCGCGTGTCGCTGGCGTCGCAGCCCAGCACTAAGACGACCTCGGAGAGGTTGATGGCGGAGCGGTTGATGACCGAGTAGGTCATGTTCTG
>CAYXWB010000241.1:2804-8184 GCA_964468515.1 uncultured Bradymonadales bacterium
CCAAGTGACAAGAGAGTGCAGGCTCAAACCTCGGGCATGCTACTCGCGCCCCGTGCCACACGCAAGCCACGACTACGCGCGCCTCACGCGCTCAGGTGCGCCACGAACGCGTCCAGCGCCTCAACCAGCGCGGCACGCTGCTCAGCGGCAAAACCCTCCACAGGCTCCATCCCGTCGATCTGCTCATCAAAGCAGCGCAGCATCGCCGCGCGGATCGGCGCCCCGTCCACCACGCCACCCTCGCGCCAAGGGCGACCGCTGGTCTGCGTCATCATCAGGTTCATCAGCGCGATCGCGGCGAACGCTGGGTCGAGCGTCTCATCGATGTAGGGCTCCTCCATGAACTCATCGACGGGCTCCATCAGCGCGTCGAACACACCGCCCACGAAGTCCATCGCGCTGTCATTGCCGAACGGTCCTGCTGCCCAAGTGCCCATAACATCTGCCTCAAGATTGATGAGAGATCAGGTGACCTCATGTGAGCGCCCACCATGACACGCCTGCGCGCGCAACGCGAGGCGCTGTTGTGTCGTATCACGATCACCTGCGCCTCAGAGGCAAACGCGCGCACATGACAGCGCGCGCCGCGCGTGGCACACTGCCAGACGCGCGCATGATGCGCGCGAACCTCTCGCCATGGAGCGGTACATGCGCCCACGCACTCGCCGCGCGCTCGTCGCGCTCGCGCTCATCTTCTCTGGCTGCCAAGCGTCGAGCGCGCCGCAACCCAGCGCCAATGCCAGCGCCGACGCCTCACCCGCAAGACCTGACGCGCGCCTCGTGGCGCTCATCGCTGAGGTGGAGGCGCTGCGCGATCGGCGCTTTGAGCGCCCGCCCGCGCTCGTCGCGCAGCCTGTCGCGGCGCTCACACCGATCCCAAGCCCCGCGCCGCGCGACGCGGCCTTGCTCGCGCGCGCGCTCGGCCACGCCCACAGCGCGCCAGACGCGGCTGCGCCGCGCCACCTGCTCGCGCGCTATGAGCCCGACGCGCATCAGGTGCGCTATGCGCTCAATGCGCCAGACGCGGAGGCCTTAGAGGACGCCATCGTCGGCGCGCTCGTGGACGGGATCAACGCGCCGCATTTCCCCGCCCCCGACGCCTCGCAGAGCTGGGATGAGCGCTTGGCGCTGCGCGCCGCGCTGGATGGCGACGCGATGTTCGTCATGACGCTGCGCCGCGCGCGCCTGACGCTCCCCACGCTGGACGCAGCCCAGCTGGCGCAGCGGCCAGAGCTTGTGCTCCAACACCGCACCCTCAGCGCGTGGCTTGATGGCCCCGACGCGGGGCTTTGGGCCTCCACGCACCGCGAGGGGCTGGCGCTCGTCGCGGCGCTGCACCGGGCGCGCGGCTGGAGCGGCGTCGAGTACTTGCGCGGCGCGCGACCCAAGGACACGCTGCGCGTGGCCTGGCCCGCGCGCTGGCTGCGCGGTGAGGAGCGCGCCAGCTGGGTCTGGCCTGAGCCGCTGATGCAGGCCAAAGCCAAGGGCTGGGAGGCGCTGGAGCAGGGCCACGTCGGCGTGCCGCTGACCGTGGCGTGGCTGTCGCGCGTGATGGCGCCAGCGCAAGCACGCGCCGTGACCAGCGCCTTGGTCGATGAGTCCTACTGGCTGATGGGGCGCGGCGCGCAGCGCCACTTCATCTGGCTGTCGCACTGGGCCACCCCGCACCAAGCCCAGCAGCTCGCCCAAGCCCTCAAGCCCCCACCCGACGCCCCCTTCAGCCTCACCCAGCAGGGCCTCAACGTGGTGATGGTGGCGTCGCTTGGCGAGGCTGGCGAGGCGCCCGATTGGCGCCAGCTCGTGGCGGCCACGCCGCGCTTCGCCCAGCGCGAACCTCACCCCATCACCGTCGCACCCTCGCTCTCTGAGCGGCTCATCGAGGGGGCGCAGCGCGCGACGCTCGACGCGGGGCGCTGGCATGATCCCGCGCTGGGCGTGTCGATGCGGCTCGACGCGCTTGATGAGGGCTGGGACATCCAGCGCAACACCGCCAGCGGCGTGCGCTGGTATGCGCGCCGCCAAGGCGCGCTGCTGCAGCTCACCATCGAGCCACGCGAGCTGAGCGCGACCCCCTTTGATGATCCCGCCTGGGGGGCGCGCATGGAGGCCGCCCTCACGCAGCGAGGCGCTAACCCCATGCGCGTCACCGCGCGCGATGAGCAGCTGGGCGCCAGCGGGCGCGTGCGCCGCTGGCGTCTGAGCGACGCGACGGACACCCCCACGCTGGAGGTCTGGCAGACGGCGCTCGGCCCCGACGTGCTGCTCACCTTCAGCCTCGGCTCAAGCGACATGGCCCGCTGGTCCCCTGTGGCCAGCGCCATCTTCAACACGCTCACCCTCGACGACGACGCGCCCGCTCAGGCGCCCGTGCGAGACCCTGGCATCATCACGTTCGAGGTCGAGCCTGAATAACCGCTCGGGAATCGCACCTCACCACGCGTCGGTTAGACTCGCCGCACGCCATCGCCACACAAGGAGCGCGCGTCATGACCTCGTCCCAACCTCCTGCTCGCGTCTGGCCCGTCGGCACCATGGTGGTGCTCACCGCGCCTTATGTGCCCACCGACGGCGGCCACCCGCGCCCCGCAGGCGCGTGCGGCATCGTGCTCACCTCGCCAGCGACGCCCGAGGGCGACTACCGGGTGCGCTTCCCTGATGGTGGTCAGTTCTGGGTGCAAGGGCGCGACGTGGCCTCGCTCAAGCACTACCAAGCGGGGGAGCTTGGCGACAGCGCCTTCACCGCGCGCGCCTATGACCTCTACGCCCATGTGATCTATCGCGTGGTCGTGGGCAGCCGCGCCTATGGCCTCGATCATGAGGCGTCGGATATCGACCTGCGCGGCATCTATCTGCCGCCCGCGTCATTGCACTGGTCGATCTACGGCGTGCCGGAGCAGCTTGAGCGCGAGGGGGAGGACGCCTGTTATTGGGAGCTTCAGAAGTTCTTATCACTGGCGCTCAAGGCCAACCCCAACGTGCTGGAGTGCCTCTACAGCCCGCAAGTGGAGCTCGCGACGCCGCTGGCGCTCAAGCTGTTGGAGCAGCGCGAGGTGTTCCTCTCGAAGATGATCTATCAGACCTACAATCGCTATGTGATGTCGCAGTTTAAGAGCTTAACAAAGCAGCATGAGCGCGGTGAGGCGGTGCGGCTCAAGCACGCGATGCACCTGATCCGGCTGATGTTGAGCGGGATCACGATCTTGGAGGAGGGCTTCGTGCCGGTCGAGGTGGACGCGGCCACGCGCGATGCGCTGTTGGCCGTGAAGGCGGGGGAGCTGAGCTGGGCGCAGGTTGACGCGTGGCGCCTTGAGCTGCACGCGCGCTTTGATCACAGCTTTGAGGCGAGCCACCTGCCCGAGCGACCCGACTACGCGCGCGTCAATGACTTCTTGGTGATGGCGCGCCATGAAGCGGCGCGCCAAGAACTCGGCTAAGGCGCGATCGCCTCTTGTGCAGGCGCCTCGCCGCAGCGCGGCGTGCCTTCGGGGGCGGTGTCATCATCGGCGCAGATCTGCAACGTCAGCCCCCCGATCTCACCGCGCCACGCGCGCGCCATGATGTCGTGATAGGTCGCCATATCGATCTCACCCAAGAAGCGTAAGTTACTGACAATGTGCTCAATCTTGGTGACGCGGCTGGAGCTGAGCTGGCCACGCAAGAGCGGCGCGCCATACAGCTTGGGGCCGGGCAAGATCGCGCCAAGCAGCGCGGTCTGCTCCACGGTGAGCGCGTCGGGGGTGGTCTGGAAGTAGGCCTGCGCGGCCTGCGCCAAGCCGCGCACCTGCGGTCCCCACTCCGCGATGTTCAGGTACAGCTCCAAGATCCTCACCTTGCCCAGCGCGCGCTCCAAGCGCCACGTCAGGTAGGCCTCTTGCAGCTTGCGCGCGGCGGTGCGCTCGCGCCCAAGATACAGGTTCTTGACGAGCTGCTGCGTGATGGTGCTGCCGCCACGCTCCAAACGCCCGACCTTGAGGTTGTGCGCCATGGCGCGCGCCAAGCCGCCAAAGTCAAAGCCATTGTGGAGCATAAAGCGCGCGTCTTCGGCGGCGGTGATGGTGCGCGGCACATGCGGCGGCAAATCCTCCATCAAGGTCCACGGCCCCAAGCCCTCGGGCAAGCGCAGCTCGCTGCCCTCGCTTGGCACAGGCGCGCCTGGCGCGCTGAGCGTCTGCATGTCGGCGCCTGCGCCATCGCTCAAGACCTGCACATCGCCGCCAAAGCCCAGCGTGAGGTGCAACCCGTCAGGATAAGCGCTGTGCCCGCGCAAGCTCAGGTCCACGTCAAACCTGCCCGCAAAGCGCGCGTCACGGATGGGGCCGATGAGCGCCGCAGGCGCGGCCACGCGCAGCGCCTCGGCGTCGAGGTCGCGCCCCTCAAGCTGCGCGTCGAACTGCCACGCCTGACCCGCGCGCAGCAGATGCCCCGACAGCTTCAACGGGGCCACATTGGCGAGCGTCAGCGCGCCATCGAGCACGCTCAAGCTCTGACCGCCCACGTCCAGCACCGCGTGCGCCTTGAGCCCAAGCTGTGAGGTCTCCAGCGCCTCGCGCGACAGCCCTGGGATATGACCAGCCGCGTCGCGCACCGTCAGATCGATCCGCGCGTCGATCACGCGCGCGCCCACATCGAGCGTCCCGTCCACTTGGCCGCTGACGACGCCCTGATGCAAAAACGGCGAGGTGCCAAGCAGCATGAACAGGGGCCTGAGCGAGAAGGCGCGCGCTGCGCTCGCCACGCTCACCAGCTGTGAGGGCGCGTCCCACAGCCAGCTCATCGTGAGCCGCCCCTGGCCCGCCTCCACCTCCAGCTCGCCCGTGTGCGAGCCGGTGGCCGTCTCAAACGTGAACTGCGTGCGCGACAGCTTGATCTGCGCCTCAGCGTCGCGAAGCCCCTGCACCGCGATCTGCTCCAACCCCAGCATCGCCCGATCACCCTGCCAGCGCACGAGCGCCTCAGGCGTCGTCAGCCCGAGCCCTGTGCCGAGCGTGGGCAGCGTCATGGCCACCGTGTCAAAGGCGATCGTGTCCTCTTGACACCCTGAGCACAGCGTGATGTTGCCTGCCGACATCGTGAACGGCAGCTGCCCGCTGAACCACTCATGCACCTGGGTGGGGTGCTGCGGCTTGAGCTGGATGAGCTGCCCCACACCATCAGGCGCGGGGCGCGTCGTGAGCGCGAACGGCGTCTTATCGGGCAGCTCGCCATAAGCATGGATCGCGCGCGGCAGCGGCGCGCCGCGCAGCGGCAGCGTGGCCTCAATGCGCGTCAGCACCAGCGGCCGCGACGTCGAGAACGCGCGCCCCGCCACCAGCTCCACGCGCACATTCTTGCCGACCACGGCGAGGGCGTCGGGTGCGGCGAGCGCCACAGCCCCCGGGGC
>CAYXWB010000242.1:0-6152 GCA_964468515.1 uncultured Bradymonadales bacterium
GCCTACCGCCCGGATGATGCGGATCGCGTCATCGCGCATGGCCTGATATTCGACATCCGCCAAGGTCTGGATGGGCGCGACGGTGATGGAGTCGCCCGTGTGGACGCCCATCGGATCGAGGTTCTCAATGCCGCAGATGATCACGACATTGTCCGCGCGATCGCGCATGACCTCAAGCTCGTACTCCTTCCAGCCGAGCAGGCTCTCGTCGATCTGGAGCTGCGCCGTCGGGCTCTGCGCCAGCGCCCAAGACACGAAGCGCTCGAACTCCTCCTCATCATAGGCGATGTTGCCGCCCATGCCGCCCATGGTGAAGCTCGGGCGCAGGATCGCAGGGAAGCCCGTCTCGGCGACGATGGCGCGCGCTTGCGCCATGTCGCGCGCGATGCCGCTGCGCGCTTGCGCCATGCCCAAGCTGTGGATCAGCTCGCCAAAGATCTCGCGGTCTTCGGCGCGCGCGATGATCTCGGGCGATGTGCCCAGCAGCTCGACGCCCAGCCGCTCCAAGCTGCCGCGCGCGTGCAAGGACATGGCGAGGTTGAGCGCCGTCTGGCCGCCCATCGTGGAGAGGATCGCGTCAGGCCGCTCCTTCTCCAGCACCTTCTCCACATACTCCGGCGTCAGCGGCTCGATGTAGGTCGCATCCGCCAGCTCCGGATCGGTCATGATCGTGGCTGGGTTGGAGTTGATCAGGATCACGCGATAACCCTGCGCCTTGAGCGCGCGGATCGCTTGTGAGCCCGAGTAGTCAAACTCACAGGCTTGGCCGATGATGATCGGACCGGACCCCAAGATGCAGATGGACTTGATGTCATCGCGGCGCGGCATGGCTCGTCTCCCAGCGCGCCCGCATCACAGTTGGCGGTAAGGGGGTGCTTGGCGAGGCGCGTCGGCTGTGGCTAGTAATACAGCCACGGGGCGCGCGCAATCGCTTTTGTAATGCGCCGCGTCATCGCGCCTCGCCCGCCTCAGCGCTGCGCCTCGCGCAGCGTGTCCTGAAAGCGGCGCAGCAGCGCCGCCTCATAGCGCCGGGAGGTGATCTTGCTGCTGGTCAAGGATCCCACCGAGGTCTGCATCGCGCGATCGGCCCAGCCCAAGCTGCGCGTGAAGCCCAAGTGGCCGAACGCCTGCTCGGTGCCCTTGCCCAAGACGTTGAGCTGGGTGCGCTTGAGCCCGAGCATGAAGCCTAATGAACCAGCGCACAGGATCATCGACGCGCAGCGCGCTGCGCTCAAACAGCATGGGCATGCAAGTGGCGGTGACGCACTTGCTCAGCGAGAACAGCATGAAGCGGGTGTCACAGGAGGCCTCGCGCCCTGTGTCGCTGCGGCCCAAGGGCCGATAGCGCCCCAGCGCGCGGTGCAGCACGATCTGCCCCTGATGACGCACGCAGACTTGAAGGGCAGGGTAAGGTCCGGTCGCGTAGAGCGCGTCGAGCAGGCGCGAGGCGTCATCTAGCGTGGCGGGCATAGGCGCGGGCTCCTTGCGGCCGAGGGGGGCGACCCGATGAGCCTGGGCGCGTGGCGTGTGCAGGTCAAGCCCGCGCGCACCACGCGCTTAATTCGGCAGCACGATCTCGGTAGGCGTGGGCTGTGTTGCCCCCGCGCTCATGATCTGACCGCCTTGGTTGTCGCCCCAGCACTTGAGCTGACGCAGCCGCTGCCCATAGACCGCACAGGTATGATGATTGGCTGAGATGGAGAGGTAGGCGGCCTCAATGTCGAGATCGGACTGGGTGGGCGGTAAGCCTGAGCGGTTCTGCTCGTCTTGTGATAAGCCCTGGCCGATCTGGCCTCGGCTGTTATCGCCCCAGCACCACACTCTGCCAAGCGGCGGCGCGAACGCGCCGCTGAGCACCGCGCAGGTGTGCTCGCGCCCCGCAGCGAGGGAGAGCGGCTCGCTTGGCAGCGTGACCGCGCGGGGTTGATAAGCGGGGCGCGCGCTCACGCTGCCAAGCTGCAGCCTGTCATTATCTCCCCAACATAAGAGCTGCGTATTGCCGCTCGTCCGCGCTAAAGCGCAGGTGTGGCGCGCACCTGCGGCGATCCTGTAGGCGAGCCCACCTACCTGGTTGAGCGCTGTGGGGAGCACACCATCGCCCCCAAGCCCGTCGATGACGCCGAGCTGTCCATGCGTGTTATCACCCCAGCAGTACAGCTTGTCTTGCTGCGCGACGCGGCGAATCACGCAGGTGTGAGCGTCACCGACGGTGACAGCGCGGACCCCATCGCTCATGTCTGGGACGAGCGTGGGCGAGGGTTGGCTGAGCTGATCGCGTGACAGGCCGAGCTGTCCATGCCTGTTATCGCCCCAACAATAGAGCGCGCCCATGCGCTCAGCGCAGGCGTGCGAGCGACCCACGGCGAGGCTGGTGACGCCCGAGGTGAGGTTGGGTTGAAGCGTCGGGGTGGGCGCCGGGGCAGGCTCGGGGGCGTTGGGAGCCAAGGACAAATGCCTGCCCCAGCACCACAGCGCGCCGCCGCTGAGGGCGCAGGTCTGCGCGCCGCCAGCGCTCACCTGACTGAGCGCGCCACCAAACGGTGCGCTCACGAGCGTGACAGGCTGCTCTATATTGCCCCCTATCCCTGCCATGATGCCCAGCTGACCGAGGGTGTTACGCCCCCAGCAGAATAAGCGAGGTTGGTCCTCATTCGAGAGCGCGCATGTGTGCAGAGCGCCTGTGGCGAGGACGATTTGAGAGGTGCGCAGCGGCGCTGAGAGCATCGGCTCACCTTCAACCAAGCCATCATGGGGTGTGACGCGACACAGCACAGGCTCATTGGCTGGCGGATTCATTAACACTGGCCCAACGCCCAGCTTCTCCCCGTGAGAGAACCACTCGATGAGCGACCTATCTTCAGCCGCGAGTGTATCCGCAGTGACGACGTCTTCATCCACGAAGGTGTAGTCGCAGGTCACGGTAGCAGGCCAGTCACCGATCGGCGCGCTGTGCTCTGGCGACAGGTTGATCTGAGAGATTTGAGGCGTCGCGTTGACGCAGGTGAGCTCGCGCTGCTCGGTGATCGTGACATCACGCCACGTCGCGCTGAGGCGCACTTGACAGGTGTCCGCCCAGCTCTCAGGGCAGGTGAAGCTGAGCTCCCCAACCTCTGTGAGCGTCGCGTGGAAGGGACAGTTGATCGCCTCAAGCCCATAACGCAGCGGCCCACCATCGGGGCTCACCGCGCTGATAGTGGCGTTGACCTCAAGGCGCCTGCGCCCCGTGATAGGGGCCTGATCCTGCCACTGGAGCAGGCGCGCGAGGGTGGGGTTGGTCACACACAGCGCATCGTCACCACCGCTGGCGCACACCTGCCACGGCTCGCACGCGGGTGAGCAGCTCACGGGGGGCAGCTGATCAAGGTCCGGCGTGGTGTCGGCATCGGGGAGCATGTCCAGATCGGGCGTCATCTCCTCAGGGCGCGGCGCTCGCGGCGCGTCCTCGGATAAGAAGATGCAGCCCGACGCGTTGAGGCTTAACAACGTCAAGAGCAGTGAGGCGCGTGTGATGGCGCTCGCGTTCATGAAGATCCTCCCGATGCGCTGAGGCTGGGTGCTGCGCCGCGTCATCGTCTCATCAATGCCCAAGCGCGCGGTTGACTGCTGAGAGATGGCATGAGCGAGGGTGACAGTAGCAGAGCGGACGCCTCAGCTCAACGTCTCACGCCAAACACGCCTATGATGACGCTTCTTGTCCTCGACGCGCAGGGCGCTTACCTTGGGGCCGCGCCGACCACGCGTCGCGTCAGCCCTCGTGACCGGGAAGTCCATGTATCGCATCCCTTTAGGCCCGTTTGAGCTGCATGAGCCTGTCGGCAAGGGCGGGATGGGCGAGGTGTGGCGTGGGGTGCACCTCGCGCAGCAGGTGCCCGTGGCGGTCAAGGTGCTCACGCGTGATGGCGCGCGCCGCCCGTCCTACTTAGAGTCCTTTCACAATGAGGTGCGCGCCGCCGCAGGCTTGCATCATCCCGGCGTGGTGGTGGTGCTCGACAGCGGCCTGATCTGCCAGCCCGCTGAGCGCGCCTCGCTGCACCGGTTGGTGGCGGGCAGCCCTTACCTGGTGATGGAGCTCGCGCGTCACGGCTCGCTGTTTGACTACATCCCCGGCTTGCAGTGGCACGAGCTTCGCCCCGTCCTGCTCACCATCCTCGCTGCCCTCGCCCACGCCCACGCGCGCGGCGTGGTCCACCGCGACTTAAAGCCCCAAAACATCCTCATCGGGTGCGGCGAGCTGGACAGCGTGAAGCTCACGGACTTTGGGCTCGCGCATGCGGTGGATCGCCACCGCTCAGAGGCGCCCGAGGACGCAAGCTGGGGCACACCTCAATATATGGCGCCGGAGCAATTTCGCGGCGCGTGGCGCGACTATGGCCCCTGGACCGACCTCTACGCCCTGGGCGTGATGACCTTTGAGCTGGTCAGCGGCGCGCTGCCCTTTGACGGGGAGTCGTCGTGGGAGCTTGGGCGCGCCCACATCACGCAGCCTGCGCCGCGCCTGATGCCGCGCTTTCGGGTGCCTGATGGGCTGGAGCGCTGGGTGGTGCGCCTGCTCCAGAAGGAGCCGCAGGCGCGCTTTCAGCGCGCCGCCGACGCGATGCGCGCCCTGCTGGCGCTCGGCGATCTGCCTGACGCCGCGCCCATCGTGGCGCTCACGGGCCGCTTTGGCCGCGTGGCGATCGAGCGCGCGCCCGCGCCGCCGACCGTGATCGTGTCCCAACAACAACCTGAGACGGAGCTGCTGACACCTCAGCAGCTCGCGTTCGCCGATGCCGCGCGCGTCCTCGGGCAGCGCCAAGCGGCCGATGATGAGGATGACGATGAGCCGCTCGCCCAGGGCTTTGCGCCGGGCGCGCTGCCTGAGCCCGCGCCGCTGCTGAAGACCGAGGAGACGGATCTGAGCCCGCTGCCTGCGCCCTGCCTCACGCTGCCTGAGTGCTGGCGCGAGGGGGCGCACAGCGCCCCCTCGCTGCGGCTGTTGGGGGCGGGCCAAGGCGTGTTTGGCTTGCGCACGGTGCCGCTGGTCGGGCGCGACGCGCAGCGCGACGCGCTGTGGGCGTCGCTCGCCCAGGTCGTCTCACAGCGTCGCCCCCACGTCGTCGTGCTGCGCGGCGGCGCAGGGGTGGGCAAGAGCCGGCTCGCCCAGTGGCTCAGCGAGCGCGCTCATGAGGTCGGCGCCGCACACATCCTGCGCGCCACCTACAGCGCCGCGCGCGGCCCGTTCGATGGGCTCGCCGCAGCCCTGTGCCGCGACCTGCGCGGCGTGGGCCTCACGCGTCAGCTCGTCCAAGAACGCGCGCGCCAAGTGATCGCCGCCACAGGCACCCACGATCGCGAGCTGGCCCGCGCGCTGGCCGAGCTGCTCATCCCCGATGAGGAGGTTGAGCCTGAGTCGATGCTCTATGCGCCGCGCCCTTCGCCGCCCTCCCATGCGCAGCGCTTTGGCATCATGCGCCGCTACATCGAGCAGCTGAGCCAGGCGCGCCCCGTCGTGCTGTGGGCTGATGACGCCCAGTGGGGCGCTGAGGCGCTCATGTTCGCGCGTCATGTGCTCTCACAGCTCGAGCCCGTACACGCGCCGCTGCTGATGGTGCTGACCGTGCGCGAGGACGCGCTGGCCCCAGGCTCGCTGGAGGCCCTGCTGCTTGATGAGCTGCTGCCTCACGCGCGCGTGAGCGAGCACGCCATGAGCCCGCTCCAACCCGCTGATTTTGCAGCCCTGGTGCGCGAGCTGCTGGGGCTAGAGGACGCGCTCGCGCGTCAGGTCGAGCAGCGCGCGCAAGGCGTGCCACTGTTCGCCGTGCAGCTCGTCGGTGACTGGATCGCGCGCGATATGCTGGAGGTCGGCCAAGGCGGCTTCACCCTGCGCCCAGGCGAGCACGCCGCGCTGCCTGATGACATCCACACCCTCTGGTCCTCGCGCCTAGAGCGCGTCGCACCCGACGCCCTCCCCGCGCTTCGCGCGGCCGCCGCGCTCGGCGTGGAGCTGGCCGACGTGGAGTGGCGCGAGGTCTGCGAGCGCGTCGGCGCGTCGCTGCCCAGCGACGCGCTGGCGCGCTTGCGCGCTGCGGGTCTGCTGCTCGCCAGAGAGGAGGAGCGTGGCTGGGCCTTCGCCCACGGCATGCTGCGCGAGAGCCTGGAGCGCGACGCGCGCG
>CAYXWB010000242.1:6252-8183 GCA_964468515.1 uncultured Bradymonadales bacterium
GGCTGGGCCTTCGCCCACGGCATGCTGCGCGAGAGCCTGGAGCGCGACGCGCGCGAGGCCGGGCAGTGGCCCGCCCTCAACGCCGCCTGCGCCGCGATGCTGCGCTCGCGTCACCCGCGCGGCGGCGCGCGCTCCGATGAGCGCTTGGCCCGTCATTTGCTAAACGCTGACCAGCTCGAGCTGGCGCTCGCGCCGCTGCTTCGCGCCGCCGCACATCGCATGGCCCTGAGCGATCTGGCCACCGCCATCAGCCTGCTTGATGAGCGTGAGGCCGCCCTCAACCGCCTCGCCATGCCCGACCATGACGCGCGCCGTGGCGAGGGCTGGGTCATGCGCTCGCGCGTGCTCGATCAGCAGGGCCGCTACATGGAGGCGCTGCGCTGGGCTGCCTCCGCCATGGAGCTCGCCGCGCGTCACAGCCTGCCCGAGCTGTTCTTGAGCGCCACCATCTCGCGCGGCTACGCCGCGCTGCATCGCGGCCTGACCGGCGAGGCCAAGGCGCTGTTTGGGCGAGCGCTTGAGGGGCTGATCACGCCATCAGCGCATCGCGTGGCGTGCTTGATTGGGATGGCGCGTGCTACCCAGCGCCAAGGCAAGCTCGCCGAGGCGCGCGACCTGTTCCAAGACGCCCTCGCCCAGTGTGAGCGCTTAGGCGATGAGCTGTCAGCGGCGACCTGCCTCAACGGCCTCGGTGATGTCGCGCGCCAAGCGCGCGACTTCGACGCCGCTCACGCGCACGCCTCCCGCGCCCTGGCCATCACCGAGCGCCTCAACAACCGCATCCTCAGCGCGGACTGTCTCAACGACCTCGCCGAGCTTGGCCGCCTCCAAGGCCGCTGGGATGAGGCCACCGCCCTGTGTGAGCGCGCCATCGCCACCTATGCGTCTGTCGGCTCGGAGCAGGCCATGCGCGCGCGCTTGAACCTCGCGCTCATCTACCTCGGCGCCAGTGATTTTGAGCGCGCCACGCCGCTGCTGCGCTCCTTGTTTGAGCACTTTCGCGACGCCCAAGACTACAGCCAGCTCGCGCTCGCCAGCGTCGGCGTGCTGCCCTGCCTCGCCCGCTTGCAGCAGTGGGACAAGCTCGCGGAGGCCATCGTGCAAGCCGAGCGCTTGCTCACGCAGACCGATCGACGCGACGCTGATGTCCCGTTCGCCTCCCTCATGGCCCGTGACATGCTCCCCCCCTCACAGCGCGCCACCCTCGGCGCGCGCCTAGAGGGCTTGGCCAACCGCTTCGGGCCGCTGCCCCATGTCTGACTATTACGACGCCCTCTACGCCAGCGATGATCCGACCCAGCGCGCGGGCTGGCGCGATCCGATGGAGCAGGCCACCCGCTTTGAAGCCGCGCTCGCCGTGCTGCCCGATCCTGCCACACGCCCTGTCTCACTGCTCGACCTCGGCTGCGGCCCAGGCGCCCTCTATCACTACCTGCGCGACACAGGCCGCGAGGTCGATTACACCGGCGTCGATCGCTACCAGCCCGCCATTGACGCGGCGCGCGCTGGCGCGGGGCAGGCCACCTGGCGCTGCGCTGACGCGCGCGCCCTGCTCGCTGAGGACGCGCCTGACGGCGCGCCCCAGTTTGACGTGGTGGTCGCCATCGGCGCCTTGGTCGATGGCCAAGCGCGCGACGCGCGCGCGCGGCTGCGCCACGTCGCCTCCCAGCTCGACGCCTTGCTCAAGCTCGCCACGCAGCGCGCGGCGCTGGTGGTGCTTCGCCAAGAAGCGCTGCGCGCCGATCCGATCCTCGCGCTGGAGCCCGCGCTGTTGGGCGCGAGCGCCCAGGAGCTCGCGCTGCTGATGGGCAAGCTCGACCCAGACGCCAGCTGGCGCTGGCGCCTGTGCGGCGACGCCGCCCCGACCGACTGGACCTTGTGGTTATCGCGCGATGTGCTGCCCGAGCCGCCCGCGCCATGGGCGTGGCAGA
>CAYXWB010000243.1:0-8177 GCA_964468515.1 uncultured Bradymonadales bacterium
TGTAGTCGAGCTTGTGCAGCAGCGCGCGCAGCTCATCGAAGCAGCCGTGCACATCGCCGATGATGTCGAAGGGGCCTTTCACCTGGCGCTGATCAACCCAGAGCGGCTCGCGCGTGATGGTGACTTGGGCGACCTGCTCAGGATCGCGCAGCACGAAGACGCGGCGAAACCCCTCACGCTGGAGCGCGCGCAGGCTGCGGCGCAGGTCGCGCTTTTGGCGTTGGATGACCTTGGCGCCGAAGCTGCGATCGGCGCGGGCGCTGTTGCGCTCGACGCAGACCGCCTCGGGCATGTCGAGGACGATGGCCACGGCCATGCAGTCATGCGCGCGTGCGAGCTCAAGCAAGGGCGCGCGCGACTCGCGCTGCACGCTCGTGGCGTCGAGCACGGCGAGCCGGTCGTGCTTGAGGCGCATGGCGAGCAGGGTGTGGGCCAGCGCGAAGGCGTCGCTGGTGACGGACTGGTCGTTGGCGTCGTCGCTGATCATGGCGCGGCACTGATCTGAGGAGACGACCTCGTGGGGGCCGAAGTGACGCGCGGCGAAGGTGGACTTGCCCGCGCCGCTGGGGCCGATGAGCACGACGAGCGAGGTCTTGGGTAGGGTGATCTCCATGCTCAGGCCTCCTGTGCGGGGTCGCGGGTGATGTCTGCGATGCGTGTGAACACGACGCCCTGCGTGGGCGCGCCGTGCTGCGGATCGACGGGGCCAAGCGGCGTGATGTGCGCGGCGTAGCCGTAGGTCGTGGCGACGCGGCTTGCCCACGCCTCAAGCTCGGCGCGGGTCCACTCGAAGCGGTGATCGGCGTGGCGCATGGCGCCCTCGGCCATGCCCTCAAACAGCGCGTTGTATTCTTGGTTTGGCGAGGTGAGCGCGATGACGCGCGGGCGCGCGGCCTCGAACACCACCCGCTCAAAGGTGCCCAAGCGATGCGGCTCCAGGTGCTCGATGACCTCGATGAGGGCCGCGCCGTCGAAGCCAGCGAGCGCGGCGTCGCGGTACAGCAGCGAGCCGTGGCGCAGCGTCAGCCGCTCGCGCAGGCGCGGCGCCATGCGATCGTACTTGAGGCGTCGGACCGCGACCTGGAGCTGACGGATCGACACATCAACGCCCACGATCTGCGTGAGCTGCGGCGCTTGGAGCAGGAGCTTCAAGAGCTTGCCCTCACCACAGCCTAAGTCGAGCACGCGCTGACAGCCCGCTTGGACGAGCACGTCGCGCGCCCACAGCAGGCGCGTCTGGTGGAGGTTCTTGTGCGACGCCACCTCGCGTGAGGGCTCCACAAGCGGCTCAGCGTCAGATGGCGCGGCTGCGTCGTCATCGGCAAGCGCGTCATCAGGGTCATCTGGCGCGGCGAGCGCGTCGAGCGCTTCGAGCGTAGCCAGGGCGGTGAGCGCTTGATCGGCCTCTTGGATGAGGCTTGAGCGGCGCTTGAGGTAGCGGCGCGTGATGAGCTCGCGCGCCGGATGATCGGGCAGCCAGCCCGCGCCGTGGCGCAGGAGCTTGTCCACCTCAGCGGCGCCGATGAAGTAGTGCTTATCGGCGTCGAGCACGGGGATCAAGACGTAGAGGTGAGCCAGGGCTTGGGCCACGGGCAAGGTGTGGCTCAGGGTGACCTCAAAGCAGGCGCTGTCGCCCCACTGCGGGCGCGTGGGATCGAGCGCGAGGGCGCGCGCCTGGACCTGGTAGCCGAGCGGCTCAAACAGCGCGCGCAGCAGCGCGTCACCGCCGCGGACGGGCAGGGCGGCGAGCGTGAGGGTGAGGGGCCATGAGCGCACAGGCAGCTCAGGGTGGGTGGGGCAGCGACCCTGGAGCGCGGAGCGCAGCACCTGGGCGATGGCCACGCTCAGGAGCGATGAGGCGACGTAGGGGCGGTCGTTGACATAGGGCTCAAGCGCCTGCTGCGGCTGAGGCTGGCCTGGGGCGCCGCGCGACAGGCGCACGGGGTCCACCTCGACCAAGAGCGCGGCGGTGCAGCGCGTGGCGGTGCGCGTGGGGTAGAAGACGTGCGCTTGGCCAAAGCTCAAGTCGAAGCTCTGGGCGCGGTCGGGGTGCTTGTGGAGCAAGAAGCCCAAGGCGTCGGCCTCGGGGTGATCGATTGAGAGGGTGAGCCACATGAGGTTACTCCTGACGAGCGGTTGCGTGTGCCATCGCGGCCTCATGCCAGGAGTGTGCCAGCGGGACGAGGCGCACAGGAGGCGGCCCCTGGCGCTGTGCCCTTATCCTGGCGGCTATATACAAATCTTGTGGGATAAAATTAGCCAGTTTTGGGGTGATGGTGCGTGGCCCGGTGCCGTGGCGCGCTGCGCTAGGTGGCGCGCAGGCTGCCCCCCTGGGGCGCGGGTGGGTCTGCGCTTGCGTCGCGCAGGCCACATGCCTAGGATGTGCGCGCGTGACGCCCGCGCCCGGCCCAGGAGCAACGTGTCAATGACTCAGCGACGCCGCACCACCCGTGACATCATCAAGAAATACGAGCGGGGCACCCCGCTCACGATGGTGACCTGCTACGACTACACCTTCGCGCGCCTGGTGGAGCGCGCGGAGCTGGATCTCATCCTCATCGGGGACAGCCTCGGCAACGTCATCCAAGGCCATGAGACCACTCTGCCTGTGACGCTTGAGGACATCATCTATCACAGCCGCGCCGTCGTGCGCGGTAACGCCACCGCGCTCGTCGTCGCGGACATGCCCTTTATGACCTATCAGGCCGGCGCCGATGACGCCGTGCTCAACGCCGGGCGCTTGCTCAAGGAGGGCATGGCGCAGGCGGTGAAGCTTGAGGGCGGTGAGTCGGTCGCGCCCTTGGTCTCGCGTATGGTGCAGGCGGGCATCCCCGTGTGCGGCCACCTGGGGCTGACGCCACAGTCAGTCCACGCGTTGGGCGGCTACCGCGTCCAAGCCCGCGAGGAGCAGGCCGCCGAGCGCCTGATGCGCGACGCCATCGCGCTGCAAGAGGCTGGCGCGTTCATGATCGTGCTGGAGCTCGTGCCTGCCGCGCTCGCTGACGCCGTGACCAAGCGCTTGAGCATCCCCACCATCGGCATCGGCGCGGGCGCGCAGTGCAGCGGTCAAGTGCTCGTGATGTATGACATGCTCGGCCTCAACGACGGCTTCAAGCCGAAGTTCCTCAAGCACTACGCCGAGCTTGGTCAGCGCGTCACCGAGGCGCTCTCCAGCTACCGTGATGAGGTCGAGGCGCGCGCTTATCCCGACGACGATCACGCCTTCTGAGGTCGCCCATGCTCCTGTGTCACGACGTCGCCGCGCTGCATCAGGCGCGCGGCGCGCTGTCTGGTCGCGTAGGCCTCGTCCCCACCATGGGCGCGCTCCACGCGGGCCATGTCGCGCTGATGCGCCAGCTCGCTGAAGCCTGCGATCACGTCATCGTGAGCGTCTTCGTCAACCCTACGCAGTTTGGCCCCCACGAGGACTTCGCCGCCTACCCGCGCGACCTCGCCGCCGACGCCGCGCTCTGCGCGCAGGCTGGCGTGTCGCTCGTGTTCGCGCCGAGCGTCGATGTCATCTACCCCCCAGGTGATGCCACTGAGGTGCGCGTGCGCGGCATGACCGACACGCTGTGTGGCCCAGGCCGCCCCGGCCACTTTGAGGGCGTCACCACCGTGGTCTGTCGCCTGTTCAACCTCACGCGCCCCGACGTCGCTATCTTCGGCCAGAAAGACTATCAGCAGCTGGCGATCCTGCGCCGCATGACCCGCGATCTTCACCTCGGCGTGGAGGTCGTCGGCGCGCCCACGGTGCGCGAGGTGGGCGGCTTAGCGATGTCCTCGCGCAACCGCTATTTGAGCGATGAGGAGCGGCTGCGCGCCCGCGTCATCGCGCGCGGCTTGGCCGACGCGCACGCCGCGTGGCGCCAAGGCGCCCGCGAGCCGCGCGCGCTGGAGCAGACCGCGCGCGCGCCGGTTGAGGCAGCTGGCCTGAAGATCGAGTATGTGGAGGCCGTCCACCCTGAGACGCTCGCCATCGCGCGCGGCGCCATCAGCGATGAGGACGGCTGCGTCATCGGGGTCGCCACGCGGCTTGGCCGCGCGCGCCTGATTGACAACCTGCGCCTGGATGATCCGCTGCCGCCCGCGCTGGCAGCCCTCGACATGGAGCCCTAGATCATGATTCGCAAGCTCGCGCTGCTGCTGCTGCTCGCGCCTACGCTCTCACTGCTCGTGAGCTGCGGTGATGATGAGGCGCCCACGCCAGCGCGTCAGCGCTGCGAGGTCGACGGCGCCGCTTACTTTGGTCAGGGCCAGCTCGCGCTGGCCGACGACGCCACAAGCGCGGTGCAGCTCGAGGGCAGCAGCGCCCCAGGCCTGATCTCAGGCGCGACGCTCGTGGTGCGCATGGCCTCAGTCACCGTGGAGGGGCAGCGCTATCCCCTGCTGCTGCGCTTACACGCGACCGATGAGGCCACAGATCTGCTCAACCGCGTCAGCCGCGCCACCATTGATGGCCCCCTCACCGTGACCATCGCGGACGCCTCCATGATCGCCTCAGGCGCCAACAACATCAGCGGCCTCGCCCGCTACGACTGCGACCTGGCTCAAGGCCGCTTGTGCGCCCAGCTCGCCGTCGATCGCGACCTCGACGGCCTCGTCAGCGACGCCGATCAGATGGTCTATAACGCGCGCTCGGGCGAGCTGAGGTTCACGCGCGCCGTGTCGTCGCGGTTTGTGATGGACTGGTCGCTGGAGGTAGGCGCCAATATGTTTGAGCGCGGCGCGAGCACCCCCGGCGCGCTCGCAGGCTGCGTGAACGCGCAATACCGTCAGGGCCTAGGTGGCGCCTGGGAGCTGTTTTAGGCTGGTCCCGAAGCACAAGGCCGAGCGCTGGCCAGCGCTTGGGCTTGGGCGCTCGCGCTGAAATACGATTGACACGGCTCTACGCGCGCGTTTAGGAAGACTGAACGAGGATTCATTCAGCGCGCCCCGAGGGCGCGCTCAAGGGTCCACTGCTTGGGCGCCCTATGACGCGCCGTTATCGCCTGATGCGCTGAAATGGATTGATCCCATGGCGGAAGCCAGCAAGCTGCGTGGCAGCAGCGAGAAGAGACGTCGGATCCTGGACGGGGCGCTGCGCGCCTTCGCTCGCAAGGGTTTTTATAACACCAAGGTGTCCGAGATCGCCGCTGAGGCGGGCGTCGCCGATGGGACCATCTACCTGTACTTCAAAAACAAGGACGATCTGCTGATCTCCCTGTTCGAAGATCGTATGGAGTGGGTGATCGGCAGGCTTGATGCTGAGCTGCAACACGTGACAGGCTCGCGCGAGAAGCTGCGCGCCTTCATCCACCTGCACTTCATGCTCGTGGAGGAGGACCGCGACTTGGCTGAGTTCATCACCGTGGAGCTGCGCCAGAGCGCGAAGTTCGTGAAGGAGTATGACAACCCCAAGTTTGGCGACTACCTCAAGCTCTTGCAGCGCATCATTGAGGAGGGCCAGCGCGCAGGCGATCTGCGCATCGACCTCGACGCGCGCCTGGCGGCGCGCGCCCTGTTCGGCGCGCTCGATGAGGTCCTGCTCTTGCTGACGCTGTCGCGTCAGCCCGCCAGCGAGATCGAGGGGCGCGCCCAGCAGGTCGCGTCGATGATGCTCGACGGGCTGGCCGCGCGATGACGCGCCTGCCAGGCAGGCTGCGGCATCTTGAAGGTTGGCTGATTGGTTTTCGCGCGGCGCGGCTCAAGCGCTGTCGCCGCGATACATCGCTCGCACCGCTCGTCGCAGGCGCCTAGACGGCCGCGACGACACTACCCCCACCCAGGAGAACGCTCGTGAAGATCCTCACCACGGTCAAGCGCGTGACCGACCCCGACATGAAGGTCAAGATCAAGCCCGATGGCAGCGGCATCGTCACGGACAATGTCGAGTTCAAGATCAACTCCTTCGACGAGTATGGCGTCGAGGGGGCGATCCAGCTCAAAGAGGAGCATGGCGGCGAGGTCGTCGTGGTCAGCGTGGGCAGCAGCGAGGCGACGCGTGAGCTCCGCACCGCCCTGGCGATGGGCGCCGATCGTGGCATCCTCGTCGAGACTGAGGCCGACCTTGACAGCGACGCCGTGGCGCGCGTGCTCGCTGAGGTCATCCGCCGCGAGCAGCCCGACCTCGTCATCATGGGCAAGCAAGCCATCGACTCCGACCGCAACCAGGCCGGTCAGATGCTCGCCGCTCACCTCGACTACCCCCAGGCCACCTTCGCTTACAGCATCAAGGTCGACGGCGGCTACGCTGTGGTCGGGCGCGAGGTCGACGGCGGCACCAGCACCAAGCGCGTGAAGCTGCCCGCCATCATCACCGCTGACCTGCGCCTCAACGAGCCCCGCTACACCAGCCTGCCGGGCATCATCAAGGCCAAGCGCAAGCAGCTCGACACCCTCACCCCTGAGGAGCTTGGCGTCGACATCGCCTCGCGCGTTAACGTCGTCCAGTACGAGACGCCCCCCGCCCGCGCCGCTGGCCAGATCGTGGGCAGCGTCGACGAGCTGGTGCAGAAGCTGCGCGGTGAGGCCAAGGTCATCTGAGCGCGCTAAAAAGAGCCGCTCGCAGCCTTGGAGTCGTTTGAGCAAGATTACACCCTGACGGGAGCATCCTATCATGAGCAATATTCTAGTCGTCGCAGACCATATCAATGGCACGCTGCGTAAGGTCACGCTGGGGACCATCACCTTCGCGCGCCAGACCGCCGCCATCACCGGTGGTAAGGTCCACGTCCTCGTGCTCGGCCAAAACATCGACGCCGTGGCCAAGGAGGTCGCCCCCTACGCTGACGTCGTGCACGTGGGCGACGCGGCCGTGTTCGAGCACTACCTCGCCGAGAGCTTCGCGCCCGCCGTCGTGAAGGCCGCTGAGGCCATCAAGGCTGAGGTCGTGTGCGCGCCCTCGTCGACCTTTGGCAAGGATCTGCTGCCGCGCGTCGCCGCGAAGCTCGCGGGCGGCATGGTCAGCGACGCGATCCTCGTGTTCGACGACGGCGGCCTGCGCTTCAAGCGCCCGCTGTGGGCTGACAACGTCATCACCACCGTCGAGGTCCCCACCGCGTTCAAGATCATCTCCGTGCGCACCGCCGCGTTCGACGATCCCACCCCCGGCGCTGGCGCGGAGATCGTCTCGTTCGACGCGGGCGTGAGCGAGGCCGCTGGCGCTGAGTTCGTGAGCTTCGAGCAGGTCAAGAGCGACCGCCCCGAGCTGACCGACGCCGACGTCGTCATCGCCGGGGGCCGTGGCCTCAAGTCCGGCGAGAACTTCAACATGCTGATGGAGCTGGCCGACCTGCTCGGCGGCGCTGTGGGTGCAAGCCGCGCCGCCGTGGACAGCGGCTACGCCCCCAACGACTGGCAGATCGGCCAGACCGGCAAGGTCGTCGCCCCTAACCTCTACTTCGCCGTCGGCATCTCGGGCGCCATTCAGCACCTCGCGGGCATGAAGGGCTCCAAGACCATCGTGGCCATCAACAAGGACGCTGAGGCGCCCATCTTCCAGGTGGCCGACTATGGCCTCGTGGGGGACGCCTTCGCGCTGGTCCCTGAGCTGACCGCCAAGCTCAAGGCCCTCGGCGTGGGCAATTGAGCGCCGACCTCTTAAGCGCGTCTTAACCGCTTGACAGCCCGCGCTCACAGATGTGAGCGCGGGCTGTCGTCTGTTCGCCGAGCGTGAATATGTCAGGGGGCGCGGCGTCTGGATGAGCGAGCGTGATGAATGACAACCTGCCTGACTTGACGGCCTAGCTGGCCTCGCAGATCAACCCGTGAGGAGACGCCATGAAGACCCCCTTCGCCCCCCGCGCCCTGAGCTTGCTCGCTGGATTGGCCTTGTCCGTGGTGTCGCTCGACGCCAGCGCCCAGCATCGCCCCAACGGCCCCCCTGCTTCGCGCCCGCCGGTCACACGCCCCACGCCGCAGCGCCCCGTGCGGTCGATCGACGTGGTGTTCCAGTCGCTGTCATTCAGCCGCGTGGGCCGCGCCTGGGTGCTGGACTATCAGCTCACCCCCGCGAGCTGGCAGGCGATGCGCAACGCGCAGATCACCCCCCAGCTCAACCTCCACGCCCCTGAACCGCGCCGCGCCCGCTATGAGCTGATGCACAGCACCACGTTGCAAAGCCGCATGGGCCGCATCACCTACCCGACCAGCGTGGATCTGCGCGCCGCTCAGACCGTCGAGATCGAGGTCCTGGG
>CAYXWB010000244.1:0-8174 GCA_964468515.1 uncultured Bradymonadales bacterium
TGATGAAATGAGGCGCTGGCCTCATGGATCGTCAGCAGCGCGTTGCGCAAGCTCACGCGCGCCTCGACGTCGGTCAAGGTCAGCCCGATGGCGCGCATGATCGAGGCCTTGATCAGCGCCGCGCCCTCAATGTGCTGCAGTGAGCCCTCCATCGCGATGGGGTGACGCCACGGCTGCTGCGCCAAAGGCAGCGCCGGGATCGCCGTCGCGCCGCACACGCGCCGCGTCGGATCGCCCGGGATCGCCATGTGGAAGTTCTCGCGCGCGAAGTACTGCAGCAGCGGCGCATGAAACGGCACGCTCAGCCAGCCACGCGCGTCATAAGTCATCGTCTCATCGCCGCCGGGGAAGCTCATGCGCCCCGCCAGCTCCACTTGAAAGCCGCCGATGTCAGCGCTAAAGCAGCGCGCTGTGTAGCCGTCATTGACCCAACGCCACGTGTCCACCTTGAAGTCGCGCAGGCTAAAGCGCCAGTCGCCCTCCTCCTCAGGCATCCCGAACAGCTCGCGCCCGAAGCGAAAGTGCGCGCTCGGCCATGTGGCGCCAGGGATGTGCATCAGCAGCGTGTCATCATCCAACAGCAGCTCGCCCTGCTCGACCTCCACCACCGGCACGCTGAAGTCAAAGTCCGGGTGGGCGAACGCATAGGAGGAGTCCTCAATGCTGATGTTCGCGAGGTTGAGCGTGATGGGCAGCTTCGAGGGCTGCGCATCCGGCGGCTCCTCATCCTCAATCCCCAGCGCCCGCAGCAGGTTGAGCCGCCCCTCATCATCGATCCTCATGCGCACGTCCGCGCCGATCAAGCGCGCGCGCGTCACATGCAAGCGGCGCTGCCACAAGAGCCATGGTGTGAGCGTCGCGTGCAGCTCGCGCGCGCGGATGAGCCGCTCCCCGTCCACCCCATCCAGGCTGATGCCATACACGCGCACCTGGCTGAACGTGGGCGAGATCACCACCCGCGCGATGTGCGCGCGCCCCGGGAGCTGGGCGTTGAGCTGCGCGTTCAACAGCGCTAACGCTGCCCCAGAGTTTGCCGCGATGTAGAGGATCAGATACAACGAGAGCAACACCAGCGCAGGCACGAGGAAGATCATCGGGATCTTCACGCTGCTGCGAAAGATGCGAACCTCAATGTCATCCAATATGGTGCGCATGCGACGAGCCCCTGAGCCGACGCGCTTGGCTTGGCGCGAGCGGCCGACAGGTATAACACAGCGCTCACGACACGCGCACGCTGCGTGGCGTGTGACGTGGGCGCTGCTGTGGATATTCTCCTCGGGCTGCACAGGGTGCGCTGACGCTGAGCTTGATCACCTCGCCACACAGCGCAACCTCGGGCGCGCCGTCTGGCAGCAGCGCGGCATCAGCGCTGAGCTGATCCCAGGCGTCGTGCGCGCCCAGTCTGATGAGCTGGCCCAAGCGACCGTGCGCGCGAGCGCGGGCATCGGGCGCCTCACCGTGCGCATGAACGGCGACGCCCAGGGCCAGCTCTCGCTCGCCATAGAGAACCTCCACCCCCAAGCGACGCTCTCGCTGCTCGGCGTCAGCTACCTCAGCAGCCTGACCGACCTCGACGCCCGCGGCTGCCCTGAGACGCCCCCCGCACCGCTCGCCTGCGCCGCACAGCCCGACGCCCCGAGCTGCCAGCGCGACGTCACGCTCACCCCCGACGCGGCTCTCCCCACGCGCAGCACCTTCACGCTCACGACCACCCCCTGTCAGCTCCTCACCTTCGACCTCCAGCTGCCTGAGGCAGCGCGCCGTGAGCCGCTGGAGCTGCTGGTCTTAGGCGCCACCCATGATCCGCAGCGCGCCGCGCGCATCATCCGCGCGCGCGAAGAGGCGCTCGATCTGGCCATCGTGCTCGGCGACTTCAGCGGCTCACGCGCCGATGGCGCGCGCGCCCTCTATGGCGCCCTCGCCGAGGCGTCCATCCCCGTCATCGTCCTGCCAGGGCGCCAAGAACTTGAGCTAGAGCAGCGCCGCGACATGGAGGCTCACTTTGGCCCCTTTGATCTGCGCCTGACCCTCAAGGATGTGCAGCTGTTGACCTTTCACACCGCGCATGAGCTGCTCGGCGCGCGCGGCCTGTCGAACCTGCAGAGCCAGCTCGCCGCCATGGCCTTGGAGGATCAACGCGCGCAAGGCTTGAGCGATGGCGCGCCCAGGCGCTGGCCCGCGCTCGCGTTATCCCACCTGCCGATGTTTGATCCCAGCGGGCTGCATGAGCAAGGCCTGCAGAGCCGCATTGAGGGCGCGCGCGCCATGTCACTGCTGGCCGAGCATGGCGTGGACACGCTGCTGGCTGGCGGGCGCGGCGCGCCCGCTGATGTCGACAGCGTGCCACGCGTCTGGGTCACCTCTGCGCGCGATGAGATCGACGCGGAGGTGCTGCGCTTGAGCTTGAGCCTCGACGCCTCGCCAGACGCTCGCCAAGTCGGCGAGCGCTATCTGCGCCTGTGGCGCGAGGCGCCCTGAGGATCAATCCTCCTCGCTCGACTTCGTGTGGCCGCGCTCGGCCGCCCAGCTGCGCACTTGCGCGCGAAACCAGTCATCCGCCTTGTCCGTCCACTTGAAGTGATCGCGGATGTAGCGCACCGTCGCCTTCTCGACGTCGGTGTACTTGTCGCCATCCTTGACCTGCTCAAGCAGCTTCTCCGCATCACTGCGCGAGATGCGCCCATCGCCTGTGCCCGCGACGGCCGCATCTGCGGCCTCTAGCAGCGCGCGGTCATACTTCTTGCCGTCAATCACCTTGTAATACGACTCGCCCATGAGGATGCCTCCAATGCAGCTTGGATGAGGGGGTTAGCGTGCGGGGTACCCTCTTGTCATAGCGCCCCTAAGCCCAAAACACAACGCCCTCCCACAGCGCGATCGCCAATAAAGGCCGCGCTCACACGCGGCGACGAAAACCATCCCCCTCATACACGCGCACCGCGCCGCCTCGCTCAAGCTCATGATGCTGCATCCACAGCGCGCGCTGCGCGTGCTGCGCCTGCTGCGCAACACGCGCGCTCAGCCGCTGCGTCAGCTGCGCCAGCGCCAGCGCTCGGTTCATGTGCTGCGAGCGCTCCGCCTGCGCCACCACCACGATCCCTGTGGGCAAGTGGGTCAGGCGCACCGCCGAGTCGGTCGTGTTGACGTGCTGGCCTCCCGCGCCGCTGGAGCGCATCGTCTCCCAGCGCAGCGTCGCCGCTGACAGCGCCTCCTCCTGTCGCGCTGCGGGCTCAAGCACCTGCACCCCGACAAACCAGTTGCGACGCTTGTGGCCAGGTCGATACGCGCTCTTGCCCACCCACTGGATCGTCCCCTCCCAGCTTGAGAGCACCTGCGCTGCGCCTCGCACAGACAGCAGCGCTGAGCTCAGCGTATGGCGCTCGGGGCCTGGCTGCGCCTCCAACACGGTGAGCTGCCCTGACGCCGCCTCCACCTCCGCCCGCAGCGCCTCCACCACCTGCGCTACCACCCACGCGCACTCCTTTGGCCCTTGGCCAGCGCTCACATGCACCCAGCGCGTTGACCCTACATCACTCATCGCCATCGCTCCGCTAAGGATCATCTGTGTACGATCGAACCACCTCTGCCCGCTCGCTCGCCAACCTACGACGTGGCAGCCACGACTCAAGCGCACGCTCGGGCGAGCTAGCCTTAAACCTCGCGCCTTGCCCTCGCTCATCCTTGAGGCGATAAGAGGGACGCCCCAAAACACTTGTGTTTTGGGGCGTCCCTCTTATCGCCCACCCACGCGAGGTCGCTGTGATACGCGCGCTCTGGCTCATCCGACACGCCGCCCCAGACGCCCCACCAGGCGCCTGCGTCAGCTGGAGCGATCCGCCGCTGCGCGCGCCAGACCAGGCCGCACACCTGATGCGCGCTCACGCGCTGATGATGCCTCAAGCGCGCGCTGTCTGGTCCAGCCAGCTGCGCTGCGCACATGACTGCGCCAGCGCGCTCGCGCACGCCCTTGGCGCGCCCCATCACGTCAGCACCGCGCTGCGGGAGCTGCACTTTGGGCGGTGGGAGCTGCTGCGCTGGGATCAGATCGAGCGCGACTTCCCCCAAGACTATGCGCTGTATTTGGCCGCCTGGCAGACGCACGCGCTGCCAGGCGGTGAGTCTTGGCAGACGCTTCGAGCCCGCATCACAGGCTGGTGGGAGGCGATCGCCCGTGATGACGCAGCGGATGCAGAGGGCACAGACGCGCTGGCCATCGTGGCACATCAGAGCGCCTTGCGCGCGCTGCGCGCGGCGCTGCTGGGCTTGAGCGACGTCAGCGCCACGACCACGCGCTGGGAGCACGGCCAAGCGCGCGGCCTTGTGCGTGAGGCGCGCGGGCGCTGGCGCGACGCGCCCTAGACGCGCTGAGGCCCCAAGCGCTCGGACGCCTGGGGCCTCAAGGTGATACAGGGGCGGAGCTCAACTCACCCCTGCGCGACCGCCTGCACCTGCACATCAAACTCCACATCCTCACCGACGAGCACGCCGCCAGCTTCGAGAGCTTGATTCCAGGTTAAACCAAAGTCCTTGCGGTTAATCTTCCCAGTGAGCTCAAAACCCGCGCGCAGGTTGCCCCACGGATCACGCGCACTGCCCCCATACTCCACGTTCAGCACCACGGGGCGAGTCACGTCGCGGATGGTCAGCTCTCCCGCGACCTTGAGGCGCTTGTCGCCCGCAGCCTCAAAGGACGTGCTCTTGAAGCTGATGTGAGGCAGCTGCTCGGCGTTGAAGAACTCGGCCGAGCGCAGGTGATTGTCGCGATCCGCGTTGCCCGTGTCCACGCTCGCCACGTCGATCTGCGCCGTCACCGAGCCCGACGCCGGATCCTCGGGATCAAAGCTGAAGGTGCCGCTCCAGGTGTTGAACGCGCCGCGCACCTTGGCGAACACCATGTGACGGATGACGAAGCCAACGCGCGAGTGTGTAGGATCAAAGCTCCACTGAGTCTGTGCCATGACGATAAATCTCCTGAGCTGCTTGAGGTGAGGTGAGCGCCGCACACCCTCATGCGTGTGCTAGCGACGACATGACAGATGATGAGCACCTGGGGAAAGACCTCAATCCAGGCGACTCGCATAGCATCTATACCCTCAGGGCATAGCTCAAGGTTCACCAGTCGCCGCTCTCCGCGCCACCGCCACCGCCCTCGCCCTGCGTCCCCACAATAGTCCACACCTCGCGGCCCGTCTTCAGCGACTTCTTCTCAATGCGCACTGCCTCCAAGCCCTCGCCCTCCGCCATCGCGATGAGCGCGGCCTCGTCCTCCGCGTTGCCATCACAATAACCAAAGGGTCGCTCGCTGCCATTGGCGCGGATCATCGCCCGGTAGCCGCCCTTGTTCCAGGTGTTCTCTGCGCTCGTATTATAAGGTTGAATGGCCATGCGTTGCTTATACCTCAAGGAGACAAGATGAGGGGGTGAGCGCCGTCGGCGCGTCGCTGAACATAACGCCCTCTCGCGCGCTCGCAAGCCAGAACGTCCGCCCTTGCTTCCTGAACCGGATCGCGCCACGATCAACCTCGCCGCCCTCGCCCGCGCTGGAGCCCCCATGCATCGCCCCTGTCTCATCGCCCTGCTCACCCTCGTCCTAGCCACGGGCTGTGCTGACGACGCCCCCACACAACCGCCCCAAGACGCCTCGCCAGACGCCCCCATGACCTCGCCGCCCGCTGATGCGCCCGACGATCTTGGCACGCCAAGCGTCGATCAGCCGCTTGATCTGCCTCCCAGCGCGGAGCTGCCCCCTGACATGCACCCCCATGATGCCCACGACGACCTCCCCCCAATGGACTGGGCCGCGCCCCTTGGCGGCGAGCGCCCCGCACGCGTCGTCTTGCCCGATGACTTTGATCCGCACAGGCCCTTGCCGCTGCTCGTGCTCCTGCATGGCTACGGCAGCACCGCGTCCACGCAGTCCATCTACTTTGGCGCCTCCGTCCATGTGCGCGAGCGGGGCGACTTCATCCTGCTGTTGCCTGAGGGCCGCGCGAACCTACAAGGCGTCCAATACTGGAACGCCACCGACGCCTGCTGTGACTACTTCAACGCCCAGACCGACGATGAGGCCTACCTCGCTGACCTCATCACCGAGGCGCTGGCCAAGTTCAACGTCGAGGAGGATCGCGTCTTCTTGCTCGGTCACTCCAATGGCGGCTTCATGGCGCATCGTATGGCGTGTCGGCGCGCGGAGCTGATCACGGGCATCATCAGCCTCGCTGGCCCCACCTTTGAGGGCGAGGCTGACTGCGCCCCTGCGCGCCCTGTCAGCCTGCTGCAAGTCCACGGCACAGGCGACGTCGTCGTCGGCTACTCCGGTGGCAACATCTACACCCCCTCGGGCTTTCTTGGGCCGCGCTACCCAGGCGCGCAGACCACCGTCGAGCGCTGGATCGCTCACAACGGCTGTGACACCGCCACAAGCGACACCTCGCGCTTGGACCTCGACATCGGCCTGTTCGGCGCTGACACCGACGCCACGCGCTGGTCACGCTGCGATGAGGGCGCCGAGGTCGCGCTCTGGCGCATTAACTTTGGCTTGCACGTGCCTACACTCACCTCAAGCTTCTTGCCCGACGCCTTGGGCTTCATCAACGCCACACGACGCACCCCGTAGCACCTGCGCCTGTTCGTCACACCACGCTCATGCTAAGCCTTCGGTCGTGCCCTACGCTCCTCCCTCGCCGCCAGGTTGACGATGCGCCTGACCCTGCCCGCCCTGCTCTTGTTCTGCCTCAGCGCCTGCCAAGCCGAGCTGCCCCCCAAGCCGACCGGGGGCACGCGCGCAGGCAAGCTGCGCACCTCCTCCGCCAGCTTGAGCGCCAGCGCGGAGAGCGCGCAGCGCGTCTTCATCCCCCCCGCGAGCTACCCTCACATCGGTGAGACGCTCACGCTTGATGAGCCCACCTGGCGCGCGCGCTTGTCCCCCGCCCAGTACTTCATCCTGCGCGAGGCTGGCACCGAGCGCGCCTTCTCTGGCCCCTACCTTCACCTCAAAGAGGACGGCGTCTATCACTGCGCTGGCTGCGGCGCTCCCCTGTTCACCGCCGCCTCCAAGTATGACTCCGGCACGGGCTGGCCCTCGTTCTTTGACGCCATGGAGGGGCGCGTCGGCTACAGGCCCGACTTGAGCAGCGGCGAGGAGCGCACGGAGGTTTATTGTGCGCGCTGTGGGGGGCATCATGGGCATGTCTTTCAAGATGGCCCCGAGCCCACCGGCAAGCGCTACTGCGTCAACTCTGATGGCCTCCTGTTCAGCCCTGCCGCGCAGCCTTGAGCGCGCTCGGGCGCGCGCTCAAGGCTGCAAACACACCGCTCGCTTGGACGATCCCCGCTTAGAATCTGCATGAGCGACGCACCGCTCGGGAGGTTGTGTGAGCGGGCGGCGCAGCAGGCGCGCTGCATCGCTTAAAAGTGCGGCTGGCACAAGCGACCTCTTATCCTGACTGTGACGCATCGAAGCGCCAACGCGACCCATGGGGTCGCGTTGATGAGGGCGCGGCGCACGCGCCGCGCCCTCGCTCACGTCAGCGCTCAGAGCGCTGGCGTGAAGTTGAACAAGAAGTGGACCGGCAGCCGCGCGGGCAGCGGCTCCTCAACAGGCAGCTTATAGGCGCCCTTGACGAGGTTCGACGCGCCGTCGCGATCGATGCCCGCGATCTCCGTGATCGTGTCCACCAAGCGCTCGGGATCAAACTCGCCCTGCAGCTCACCCGTCTTCAAGACGTTGGTCACCGCCTCAAAGCTCAAGCTCAGCTCAGCCTGCTCGATCTCCAGCGTGCCGATCAGATCGCCCGAGGAGGAGCGCACGCGCATCGTCAACACCTCGCGCTCACCACGCCACACATCCCCCGTGCGCTCGCCACGCACCTCCTGCTCCGTCCCCTCATCCGGCAGCAGGTTCTCATTGAAGTCCTCGCCGATCTGCAACGCGAGCTCAGCGCCGTCCTGCGTCAGGCCAAACAGCAGGCGCGGCACGAAGCTGCGAAAGGCCGCAGCCGCCAGCGGATCGGCGGGCACGCTCAGCCGCGTCTGACGCCCCGAGGTCAGATACAGCGCGCCAGGATCACGCGTCCACGCGTCGTTGCTCATGTCAAAGGAGCGATCAATCAGGCGGCCGAGCTGATCATCGCGGCGCGTCCAGAAGTAGGCGCGGCTCGTCTCCTCCAGGTAGC
>CAYXWB010000245.1:0-8056 GCA_964468515.1 uncultured Bradymonadales bacterium
CGCTCAGGCGATCGGAGAACTGCGCCAGGATGCGGCCCGACAGCGAGATGTCGCGCGTCTCCACGGTGATGTCAGCGGGCTTGGTGAAGGCCTGGATGATGGGCAAAAACGAGTAGGTCGCGAGCGCGGGGGCCTCGTCGGTCTGCGTGTAGATGATCGTCGGCTTGTCACTCATCGGGGCGCCTCGGGTGTGATGGGGGTCAGGTGCGATGGGTCGGATCAACGCCCTGGGATGTAGCGCAACCCCACGCAAGTGACAAGCCCCCGCGCTGCCCTCAAGAGGTCTCATCGCGCGACAGCGCGTCATCTAAGGCGCGCGTGCGCGCCTGCTCGCTGGCCTCCGCGATGCGCGCGAGCCTGTGCCCGAGCGCCGTGTGAATGCTCGTCTCTAGCGCGCGCGCCAGCTCCACCTCGACCACAGTCTGCGCCATCGGGCGCACCCGATAGATGAACTCCGTCAAGCGCGGGCGCTCCGCCGCAGGCGGCAGCGCGTCTTCGCCGTACTGGTTGAAGACCTCATCCACGATGAGCTTCACGAACCTGTCCGCGATGCGCTGCACGTCATCGCGCAGGTGCGACACCTGCACCAGCAGCGAAGACAGCGGGATGCCCGCGCGCACAAGCTCCGCCCCCACGCTCAACAGGCGCGGGCTCGGCGCGAGGAACCTGCCGTCTTCTTCGCGCACCAGGCCCAGCTGGATCGCCTGCTCAAGCTCGTGGGGTGAGAGCTTCATGCCGAACATGCGCGCCAGATCGAGCAGGGAGACATACGACGGCAGCTCGCTTGACCAGGGGCTCGTGAGCGCCGTCTCTAAACCCAAGAGGTCCGAGACGCCCTCGCCTTTGTCGAACGTGCTGAGCATCTCCGCGATGTTGGCCAAGCTGTAGCCGCGCGTGAGCAGGCGGCCGATCAGGCGCAGGCGCGCGAGGTGAACCTCGGAGTAGACGTTGGCGCGGCCCTCGCGCCGAGGCTTGGGCAGCAGGTGCTTGGCCTGATAGGCGCGCACGTTGCGCACGGTGGTGTCTGCGGCGCGCGCGAGCTCATCGATCGTGTACTCAGCCACAGCTCACCTGATGGGTGGAGCAGGCGCGGCTTGGTCGCCGTGCTCCGCCACAAAGGCCTCAATCCAGCGCGCGACGCGCTCGGGCTGCGACGCGATCACCCAGTGCCCCGCGTCCACCTCATGATGCGTCAGACGCGCGCACCAAGGGGCGGCGCTGCGCCACAGCGCGGGGCTGACGAATGGATCGCGCGTGGGCACGATCACCTGCACGGGCAGCGTTGTAGGGCGCTCGCGCGGGCGAAGCAAGCGCGGCGCGATGTTCGCGCGATACAGCTTGATCCCATCTCGCCCATCTTGCGCGCGCGTCTCACTGTCAAACAGCCTCGCGTCTGGCTCACCCTCCAGCTCAGCGATCCGCTGGGGCCACACGCGCGCAGCCCCCATCGCCCACACCAGCTCGGGCGCGCCTGGCACATGGAACGCGAGCATGTACCAAGAGCGCCGCATCTGATCGAGCGCGACCGGCGCCGTCGAGGCGTCACGCAGCTGCTCGCGACTCCACAGCGCGACGTGATCGAGGCACGGCCCCGAGATCGACGTGAAGCTGCTGACGCGATCTCTCAGCGGCGCGGTCGTCACCGCCTCCCAGCCTTGGATCGAGCCCCAGTCATGCCCCACCAGATGCACCGGCCCCGATGACGCATAGCGCGCGATGACCTGCGTCAGATCGTGCATGAGGTGAGGCATGGTATAATCGGCGATGCGACGGGGCCTGCTCGATTGGCCCGCGCCGCGCACGTCATAGGTGATGACGTGATAATGCTCCGCCAGCGCCTGCGCGATCGGGGACCAGACCTGCTGACTGTCTGGGTAGCCGTGGATGAGCACGATCGAGGCGCGCGACGCGTCGCCGCGCGTGGTCACGACCAAGCGCGCGGTGCCCGTGTCGAGGGTGGAGGTTTGTGCTGACATAAGAGCCTCACAGAGCGCCAGGGTCGCTCACAAATATTTATCAAACATACCATTGCGATACGCGCGGCTGAGCTGCGCGCGAAGCTGCTCAGGCACCATGCGCTTGGCGCGCCACAGCCACTTGCCGTCGGCCTGCGGGATGATGATCGTCTCGCCAGCGAGCAGGCCGCGAAGGCCCGCTTGAGCGACCTGGGCGGCCGTCATCTTGGAGCGCGCGAACATGCGCTCAGCGCGCTCGCGCTGGCTGAGCTCACCGCGCAAGGTGTCGAGCAGGTTGGTCTTGAAGAAGGTCGGGCACAGCGCGCTGACCTTGATCTGGTGCGGTGCGAGCTCCACCGAGAGCGTCTCGGACAGCGCGATGACGCCCGCCTTGGACACGTTATAAGGCCCCATCTCGGGCAGCGCGGCGAAGCCCGCGCTTGAGGCGACGTTCAAGATCCAGCCGCGCCCCTGCGCCTTCATGCCGGGCACGAAGTGATGGCAGCCATAGATCACGCCCCACAGGTTGATACCCATCGCCCACTGCCAGTCTTCCATCGGCAGCGTGCCGGTCAGGCCCGCCACCGCCACGCCCGCGTTGTTGATGAGCAGGTCGGTGCCATCATAGCGCTCATTCATCTGCGCGTTGGCCTGTGCGATGTCATCCTCGACGGCGACATCACAGCGCATCACCTCGGCGCGCACGCCCTGTTCGGCCAGCAGCTCAGCGGTGGCCTGGGCCGCGTCGAGGTTGACGTCACTGAGCAGCAGGCGCGGGCGCTTGGGGATGAGCGCGAGCGCCAGCTCGCGGCCCAAGCCGCTGCCCGCGCCTGTGATGAAGACGCGGGCTCCTGGCGGCAGCTGCCTCATGTTGGCTCCTCTCACGGGGCGTGCGCTGATGCGGCGCGGGGTGTGAACTCATAGCAAGCTGGATCAAAGCGTGACATGCGCCACCAATACTCCACGGTGAAGCCGGGCCAGACGGTGGGGTTGTCGCCCTTGTCATCCAAGTACCAGCTCTGGCAGCCGGTGCCCCAGACGGAGCGTCGCAGCCTGGGCTGGAGCATCGCGTGGTAGGCGTCTTGCGCCGACTGGGTGACGTCGAGGTGCGCGCCTTGGCGCGCGTTGAGCGCGTCCATGGCGCGCAGAGCGTAGCTTATCTGCGCCTCGATCATGAACACCATTGAGTTGTGGCCAAGCCCCGTGTTCGGCCCCATCAAGATGAACATGTTGGGGAAGCCCGACACCGTGACGCCTTTATAAGCGCGCACCCCCTCGGACCACGCGTCCATGATGTCTTGTCCTCCCAGGCCAAAGATCAGGCCGCGCGGCATCGGCTCAGTGACCTTGAAGCCAGTGCCAAAGATGATCACGTCGACCTCATGGCGCGCGCCATCGCGGGTGAGGATCGCGTCTTCGGTGATCGACGCGATGCCCTCGGTGTGTACGCGCACGTTGGGGCGCGACAGCGCAGGGTAGTAATCATTAGACAGCAGGATGCGCTTGCATCCGGGCACGTCCCCTGGGGTGAGGCGCTCGCGCAGCGCCTCATCGGGCACTTGGCGCTTTAAGTGGGAGCGCCCGATCGCTGACGCGATCTTGAGCGCGCTCGGGTTGACGCTGAAGCCGTAGGCTTGCACCTCCATCAGCCAGTAGATGCCGTAACGTCGCGCCCGCGCCAGCGCGGGCGCGACGCGCATGCGCTGGCGCGCTGCGGCAGCGATGGGCTTATCAGGCTTGGGCAGCACCCACGGGGGCGTGCGCTGGAACACGCTCAGCTCCCCCACGACAGGCGCGATCTGCGGCACGAGCTGAATGGCGCTCGCCCCAGTGCCGATCACAGCCACCCGCTTGCCGCGCAGGTCCTCATCGCTGAGCGTCCACTGCGCGGAGTGACACATCGCGCCCTTGAAGCTGTCGCGCCCTTTGATCTCGGGCAGCGCGGGCCGATGCAGCGCGCCCATGCCCAAGACCAAGAAGCGTGCGGCCACAGGGGGTTGATCCTTGAAGCTCAGGCGCCACAGCGCCGCCTCCTCATCGAAGCGCGCGCTGGTGACCTCATGGCGAAATCGCAGGTGCGGGTGCAGCCCGAAGCGCTGCGCGCAGCGCTTCAAATAAGTGAGGATCTCGGGCTGCGCCGCGTAGTGGCGCGTCCAGCTCGGGTCGAGCGCGAACGAGTAAGAGTACAGGTGCGAGGGCACATCACAGCCGCAGCCTGGATACACATTATCGCGCCAGGTGCCGCCCAGATCATCGGCCTTCTCAAACACCGCGAACGAGGCCTCACCCCGCTCCTTGAGCTTGATCGCCATGCCAAGGCCTGAGAACCCGGTGCCGATGACCGCCACCTCCAACACCTCTTGAGCTGCCTCATCGCTCGCCAGCACGTTCATCGTTGCACCTCATCAAGCGCGATCGGGGGGATGACCTGGGGCTGCTTCTTGACGCGCTTCTGGTACACGGGGTCCTCCTCGTAGTCCTTGAGCCAGCGCGTGATGAGGTGCCCATCTTCGATGTGCCAGGGGTGAAAGTCGCGCTCAAAATATAACAACCACAGCGGCGCCAGCCGCTGCACCACGCGCTGCTCTAACAATAAGAACCTCGCCAGATCCGCCCACTCTGCCGGGTCGGTGGCGATGCCATCTTGCTGCATTAAGGCCCACTGCTGGCGCCCCACGATCGCCCAGAACATCACCCCCACCAGCAGCGCCGCGCTCGCGCGCATCGGGTAGCCCTGCCCTACCCGCTCATACACGTCAAACGCCACCGCCTTGTGCTCACACTCCTCGGCCGCATGCCAGCGCCACAGCGCGGCCATCACGGGGTGCGCGCCGTCGAGCGTCGAGCCGTTCTCCAACACGAAGTGCGCCAGCAGCGCCGTCCAGTGCTCCAGCGCGGTCGTGATGGCGAGGCTCAAGCCGTCACGCAGCGGGCCCGCGCGCTCCGGAAAGCGCAGCATCCGCGCCACCTCGCGCTCCAAGGCCTCGATGTCATAACCCTGCGCCTTGAGCAGCGCGTTGTACTGCTCGTGCTCGCGCGTGTGCACGCCCTCTTGGCCGCTGAACGCCTTGATCTCAGCCACCAGCTGCGGATCATCGACGTCGCGCTTATACCGACGCACGCTCTTAATAAAGAAGCGCTCGCCCTCAGGAAACAGCGCCGACAGGTTGTTGAAGAAGATCGTCACCGCGCGTCGGCCGCCGTGCCAGTACTTGGGGATCGTCTCATCGATCGCGAAGGTCACGTTGCGGACGGGGAAGTCAGCGCGCACGCTCGTGCTCATCACGTCACCTCATCTCAGGCTAGCTGGGGGATGTCCCAGAAGCGCATCACACCGGCAAGAAGACACTCACCAGTGAGCCTATGATAACTGTGACACTGGACAATGTCAAAGTCAGCGCCCCACACGACCTCGCGCGGGCGCCTCAAAGCGGCGAGTGTCACCTGCAAGCGAGGGCGTGACTTGGACGATCCCCGCATAAAATCAAGCGCGGCGACGCGCCGCTCGGGAGGTTGTGTGTGAGCGAGGCGTCTGCCAAGAGGCGCTGCATCGCTTGAATTAGACCTTCACAAGCGACCATCCATCCTGACTGACGCCCATCGAAGCGCCGATGAGGCCGCCTGTGCGGGCGGCATCAAGGCGCGCCGTGATCCCGCGAGGTGTGCCACGCCTCGGCGCTGTGCTATGATGAGCGCGCATGAGGGCTGGCATGTGACCAGCCCAAGCCAGAGGTGAGCTTCATGTTGAGCGAGCAAGAAGTACGCGCGTTGCTCCTTGAGGTTGAGAGTGATCGTGTGGAGCGCACAAGTACGGTCAAAGATACTGATAAGTTTAGCCGCGCCGTGTGCGCCTTTGCGAATGACCTGCCTGGCCATGGCGCCCCTGGGCTGCTCATCATCGGCGCCCGAGATGATGGCACATTGACGGGAGAGCCGATCACCGATCAGCTGCTCCAAAACCTCGCGGCGCTACGCTCAGACGGGAACATCCTGCCGCCACCTGCGCTCCAGGTTTACAAGGTGCGCCTTGAGGATGGGGAGGTCGCGGTCGTCGAAGTGCAGCCTTCAGACATCCCCCCCGTGCGTTACAAAGGGCGCGTCTGTATACGCGTCGGGCCTCGACGTGCGGAGGCTAACGAGCAAGAGGAGCGCCTCTTGGCTGAGCGCCGCAGCGCGCTCGTCCTCACACCAGACATCCACCCCGTGGCTGGGGCTGGGCTAGATGCGCTCTCTCTGCACTTGTTTCAAGAGTATCGACGCCGTGATATCCCCGCAGACATTATTGAATCTAATCATCGCACGATCGAAGAGCAGCTCGCCGCGCTGCGCTGCTACGACCTGAAGCGCGCTGTCGTGACCGTCGCGGGGCTCGTGCTCTTTGGCACCAACACGCGCCATCATCTGCCAGGGGCCTACGTCCAACTCTTGCGCTTCTCTGGCGAGGAGATGAGTGAATTTCCCATCGATCAGGCAGAGCTAAGCGGCGATTTAATGACCGTCAGTGAGCAGCTCATCGCCAAGATGAAGGCTTATAATACGATCAAGCTGCACACGTCCGATGGGTTTCAAGAGGAGCAGCGCCCGGATTATCCTCTGAGCGCGCTTCGAGAGCTCATGATGAACGCGCTCATCCATCGCGACTATCAGTCAACCTCCCCTGTGCGGATCACATGGTTCAGCGATCGCGTTGAGCTTCAGAACCCAGGCGGCCCCTTTGGCGAGGTGAGCGTGGAGACGATGACGAGGCAGAGCGCTTATCGTAACCCGACCATCGCCTCTGCGATGAAGGTCATGGGCTATGTGAATCGCTTTGGTTATGGGATTCAGCGTGCGCAACGTGATCTGGCTCAGGATGGGCACCCTGCGCTCGACTTTCAACAGACCGATGAGCGCTTCTTTCATGTGATCATGCGCGCGAGGCTCACATGAGCGCATTCACCTTTGCCTTCTTCAACAACAAAGGTGGCGTGGGGATGACCACGCTAGTCTATAACCTCGCGTGGATGTTCGCGCTGCGCGGCACCTCCACGCTCGTGGTCGATCTCGACCCACAATCTAACGTCAGCAGCTCATTTTTTGAGGATGATATCTTAGCGCGACTCTGGGAGGGCGAGCCTGGACAGACGGTCTATAGTGCGCTTGAGCAGCGGTTGACGCGTGAAGGACCGCTCAGCGCGCGACCGCTCGCGACAGAACACCCATCGCTCCATTTACTCGCTGGCGATATGCGACTCTCGGAGCTTGAAGATCACTTCGCGTTAGCGTGGTCGAAATCCTCTAGCAAAGACAGAGCCTCATTTAACGTTATGGGCTCAATCCACAAGCTCATCCAAGACGCAGCAGACCAAGTCAACGCGCAGCTTGTGTTCTTAGATCTTGGCCCTAGCCTCGGCGCGCTCAACCGCGCCGCGCTCCTGTCGGCCGACGCGATCATCCTGCCGATCGCGCCCGACCTGTTCTCGCTCCAAGGACTGAAGAACCTAGGCAATCGCATCGCGCTTTGGCGCGATGAATGGAGAGACAACCGCGCTCGCGCCAACATTGAGGGATTAGATCTTCCTGCTGGTGAGCTGCGCACCCGTGGCTATGTGCTCTCTAGCTTTGGGGTTCGCGATGGTCGTGAGGTCAAGGCCTACACCCGCTGGATGGCGCAGATCCCGCGGGTCTATCAACACGCGGTGCTCGGCGCGCCTGCCGACATGCCCTCCCCCCCCATCGATCAGGATCCCCACTGCCTCGCGAGGCTCAAACATTTTAGGAGCTTGGCGCCGATGGCGATGGAGGCGCGCAAGCCGATGTTCTCGCTCACCTATGCGGATGGCGCGCGCGGCGCGCACTTAGACGCCGTCCGCGCTTGTGAGCGTGACTTCCAGTCGCTCGCCAACACGCTCTGGGAGATCGCCGCCCATCCCACGGGTTAAGCGCGCGGGCCCTGCAAGCGAGGGTGTGACTTGGACGATCCCCGCATAAAATCAAGCGCTGCGACGCACCGCGCGGGAGGTCGTGTGTGATCGATGCCGCTGATGAGGCGCGCCGCATCGCTTAAATTAACGTGAGTTCTGAGTTTATGTTTAATAAAATCGGCAACTTAGTTGATGGTT
>CAYXWB010000246.1:0-8054 GCA_964468515.1 uncultured Bradymonadales bacterium
ACCACACGCCGCGCCGCGCTCACCTGCGCCGCAAAGCCAGACGCCCTCGTCATGGGTGACGAGGGCGTCTGGCTTTGCGGCGCGCGCGCGCGGCCCTTGAGGTCAGGGTGTCTCGTAGACTTGGACGGTGGTGCCGCCCTTGCTATTGTTGTGAGTCAAGACCGTCATGAACTGATTGTTGCGCGCGTAAGTGGTGACCTGAGCTTGATTAAAGTCAGGCATAATGTTGGCGCGCTGGAGGCGTCGCATCATGTCCGAGGCCTCATTAGGCTTCCAACCGCGCGAGGGGAGGGCGCGGGCATAGAACGCCTGAGCCATGCTGCCGCTGGCGCCGGGGCTGGTCTGAAAGATGTTGATCGCGTAAGGCTTCTCTGCGCCCTGGCCTGCGAAGCGCATCTTGAGGGTGCAGCCCATACAAGAGGGCAGGTCGGGGTTGGCGTTTTGAACAGGGGTGGAGGCTTTGAACTTGTTAAAGTCGAGCTTGTCATCGCTCCACACCGCTGTGGTGGTGGTGCGATTGTTCCCCGACTTAAAGGACTCCACTGTGTACATGCGCTTGACCTGATCTTCGATGCGCCCACCGCTCTCCAAGGTCTTCATCGCCAGATCAAGGCTATTGGTGACATCTTTCTTGGCCACCGCGCCAGACATCAACGCATAGCTGTCATTTAAGACGAAGGGGATGATCGCGCCTTGGGTGTAGTCATCAAGCATGCTGAGGTCGTCTTGATGGAGCTTAAGCTGAGCCTCTTTTTGAGCGCGCGGTGCGTTTAGGACGGCGTCAAGCTTGGTCATATCATCGCGCAGGGGGTGGAGCCCTTGCATGCCCAACATGTAGGCGCGCTTGTTCACGCCTTGCTCGCGAAAGCTCTGCTGGAGAGAGCGCGAGACCTCCACAGGCGACTTGCGATAGTCATGCTTGAGGGTGAAGAAGAACTTGTTGCCATTCCAATCATAGCTGCGCGGCTGCTCAAAGCCCTCCTTGCCCATCGACTTGAGGAAGCGGCTGTGCTTGCTCTCAGGGGCGAAGTCGAACGAGAAGATGTCCGCTTGGGCTTGATTGATCAGCACGTTCTGCTCGATCGAGGGGTTCACCGAGAGGGTGGCCCACCCGATCGCGACGATGACCGCGCCGCTGAGGGCGAGCTTAGAGAGCTGAGTTAGATGTCGACGCATGATGCCTCTCCGCAGTCAGCGCGGTGATCGTGAATAGGGTGGCGACAGCTGTCGCCACAAAGCGCTGTCAAGGCTCTTCAGTGGTCACGCACTCACCGGGCTTAGCGTGCTCACCCTTGGACGTCTTACAGTCGCGACATTCTTGCATATCGGTGAAGCCGTCTTCTTCGCAGCGCTTGTCGAGCTCTTCATTGTGATTGTCTGAATCTTTAGCTTCATCTTCGCCTGTCTCGAACTCAAACCCCTGGTCTCCCCCCCAGTTCTTCTTGCCGAACATGAGCGCGACGGCGTAGTTCGTCTCAGTCTCAGCGGCCATACGCGCCATGATAAAGGGGAGCGCTTTGCCATCGCCTGGGGTGATCAGCGGCACAGGAGAGATGAGCGTGTCATAGGCGAACTGAGGGCGCAGCGTGCTCCCCCCGATGAAGTACTTCCACGCAAAGCCCTCAGGCGTCTCGGCGCTGATGGTGCCATAGCGCATGCCCGCGGTGACAGCTTGGAAGGAGCCAGCGGCTTGCAGCGCGGTCAGCAGGCCAGCGGCGACCAGGCTCGTGACCTTGGCCGCGCCCTCAGCCTCATTGTTCGTGAAGCGCTCGACCATCGCCTCTAAGGGCAACCCGTCATTGACCAAGAGGTCAGGATAGAGCCGGTCCTCCCCGATCACGCCCGCTGCGGTCATCTTCGGGTCGAGATCGCCCGCGATCGGGCTCAGCAGGATGGTGCGCCCGTAGCTCTCACCCCAATGGCCGCCGAAGAGCACAGAGCCCGCGTGGATGGCCGCCTCGGTCTTGTTGATGGTGTCTCGGCCGTTGAGCTTGTTTCGCTCTCGGCGCGAGTGTTCGAGGATCTGAGGCGCTGCGACGCGCGCTGACATGTAAGCGGCGCGTCCATCCTTCGTACACGACTGCACATCAAAGCCTGGCATGATCGTGCAGGGCTCAGTCAGCGCCGTGGTGTTGTTCCAGAGCAGCACTTGGGTCGCGACCTGCGCCTGGGTGATCTCCATGTTGGAGAAGCCCATATCAAGCAGGCCATAGAACAGGATGATCCAGACCGGTAAGAAGATGGTGAACTCGGTGAGGGCGGTGCCCTCCTCATCCGCGAGGAGGCGTCGCCACAGCTGCTTGGGTGTCGTTCTCATTTGGCTAACCCCTCGATGCCTTCGCTGTTGAGGCCCATCGCGGCTTGGCCGATGCGCGCAGCGTCCGTGATGACGCTGCCCATGTCGCCTAAGCTCGTGGTGCCACTTGTGATCCCATCGACCGCGACCCCCGCGATGAGGTAAGGCGCCACATCAATCAGCGCGCCTGCCATGTCGACGTTCGACGCGCTCCACTCACCCGGCAGCGCCACGGGCCGCATGCGAGCGACCCACGAGGGGTGCCACAGATCGGGCTGCGATGCGTTATCCGAGTTCTGGTAGGAGATCTCGGAGCGCGCGAAGCTCCACACGCCATCAACGTTGAACAGATCGCCAATGCCGAGGTCTTGGCCAGCGACCGCGTCACGCGCGCTGCCACGGTCAAGGAACTGGTACTTGTCCTCATCGCGTCGGCCTTGGCTGCGACGATAAGCGAAGGTCAAGTTGCTCGTGGACAAGAGCCACTGTGCGGGGGAGAGCCCCTCACGCATCATCCAAGGGTGCGCGCCCACCTTCCCGCCATTGCCAAAGCCGCCCATGGTGAAAGACAACACCTTGCTGAGCAGGCCACCTGTGGCGCCGCCGCTGTCAGACATCAGCGCGGGGCAGCTCACCCCAGCGGTGAAGAAGGGCGCGGCGAGACCCGCGAGCAGGACGGAGAGCGGGACCTCCCAGCCTTTCCATGCGCTCTTCTGGGTGAAGGTCTTGATGAAATAGTCCACGGCATGGAAGCCCAGATCGGAGGCGAGCGCGCCCACGTTGAAGCTGCCCAGCTGGATGTCCCAAGCTTGGTAGGTGCGCTTGCACAGCTGGGACTTGGAGGCGTCCCAGTTGGTCGAGCGCATGATGGGCAGCTTGTCGATCGGGGTGGTGCCATCAGCCGTCACCTCAATGCCGCCTGTACCGCTCAGCTTCCTGGGCACAGGCCAACCCGAGGAGGCGGTCGCCCCGTTACGAAAGCCGCGCACGAAGCTCTCGGACCAGCTCCACCACGGCGCCAGCCGCGCCATGTAGTCTTGGTAGTTGTCGAGCGCTTCTATGTCGGCATAGAAATAGTCGGATTGAAGCTGGCCTCTCAGCGTGACGAGATCAAAGCCCTCTGGGGCTAAGAAGGCGCCCACCTTGGCTAAGAATTGAATGAGGGCTTTGCAAAAGGGCACACCCACGCCGATGAGCGCGAGCGCGCAGGCGATGATGGCCAAGCCCAGCGCCAGCAACAGCACGGACGCGAAGCCCATCCACAGACCGTAGTAGAAGGCGACGATGCCCACCGTGACGCGCTTGCCCACATTGGCGAAGGCGATCATGTTCATCGCGCGCGCTTCGACCGAGCTCTGGCTCCAAGCCGCTGTGTCCGCTGCGGCTTGGATCTCAAGCTTGTCCTCCCCTAAGCGCCCCGTGTCATAGATGACCAAGCCGACCATAAACAGGATCAGCAAGGCCGCTAAGACCATCAACGCGACCGCGCCGCTCTCGTCGCGTTGGAGCGCGCGTAGGCGCCCTCTGATGTCGCTCAACAAGTTATAGAACATGGCTTTATCCTCTGGGCTCTGGGCCGCTGCCAGGCGCGTTTATGACATGCTCAAATGTCGAGGTCATCAGCAGTCGTCGAGGTGCTACCCTCACTGATGCTGCCTGCATTTTCGCTTGGTGCATCAGCGTCCACCTCATTGTTGGGCAGGCGCGCATTTGCGGCGAAGCGTTGTGAGTCAAGCGCTACAGTACGTGTGATGGTGTTATAATAGCCTGGCCTCGCCCCGCGTATCCCGAAGGTGCCAAAGATGGGGCCGATCAAGGGGAAGGTCTGGATCTGCTCATAGGTCATCTTGACACCATCGTTCGTGCGCTCCACTTGGGTGGAGGCGAAGGCGATGGAGAACTTGATCAGCGAGCGGCCTTGAAAGCCTGTCGAGTCAAAGGAGCGATAGAAGCTCGTCTCTGTGGTGAAGCGCCCCTCTAGGGCTGAGATGTTGCCAAACGGCCATGACACCGCCTTGCGCATGTTCGTCGCCGCCTCGCTGTCGAGGTTGATCGCGTTGAGGTTGGCGTAATCGGCCGGGGCGACGGGGGTCATCACCAAGGCCGCCGCGATCCGCGCGCGCTCAAGCACGTCGGACTCTCCGACGTTGCGGCTGCCCGTGCGGTTCTTGTTCACCTCGCCCTCCCACACCCAGTAGGCGCGCGCCGCTTGATAGGCCCCAATGTTGGCGAGCATGCCGCCCATCATGTTGATGGACAGCTGCGCCATCCCAAAGGTCATGCCTAAAAACAACGGCATGATGATGAGCGTCTCTGTGATCGCTGTCCCGCGTGACAGCGTCACCACGCGCGGGCGACGGGCGGGGCGAGCGCGCCACATCAGCATGACGCTCCCCCACATCAGCGCCCCGAGCGCCAACAGCTTGCCCCAATCGCGCAGCCCCTGCGCTTGAATCTGGGGCGTCTGAAGGGTCACCTCTAAGGCGCTGTAGGCGGCCTGGGGGCCGATCGCCACCGCCGCGAGCAGGCCTGTCATGATGAGCGCCCCTGCGCTATGTAGCAGCGCGCCTGTCGCGAGCTCTCCTGCTCGCCATGTCAGGCGCTGTCCTTGATCGACCATGGCTCTACCTCTGGTTTAGGCGTTGCTGCCTCGCCACTGCATGACCCCTGCTTATGCAAGCTTTGGTCCAACCGGCTCAGGTTGTTGAGCCTCGGCACGCTGCGCGTGAGGGGTTGTGACAAGTTGTCTCGCTATCAGGGGTCTGCCCCCCTCACATCCTCAGCTCAGGGCGCCTGCCCTCACTTCTTTTGCGCGGCGCGGTGCGACTTGAGCCCCGCGTTAATCATCGTCGCGCTCTGGGTGATCAGCTTGGGGTTCTTGCTGTACATCTTGGGCGTCGCGCCGTGCAGGCCGATGTCTTTTCCCATCAACACCTTGCCGAGCACCACGCCCATGCGATCAGCTTGCTGCCCTATGTTCTGATTCGCATCGATCCCCATCACCTTCTTCAGCTCTTGCTTGAGATCTTCCGTCAGCCCATACCGGTCGGCGCTCTCATAGAAGGACTTCGCCCCCTCCATGCGAGAGAGCATCTTGTCGATGGCGACATCGCCAAACGTCGGCGGCTTGATCCCCATCACCTCCATGAACTGTCCATACGTCATCGCCCGAAACCCTCGCCCGCGCTCATCCTTGGACATCTGCTCCCAGAGCTTATCGCGCTCCAGCTGCCCATACAGGTTGTTATAGCCGGCGACCAGGCTGGTCATCTCTACCGCGACCACCATCGTCATCATGTTCCAGATGTGCTTGGCCCCCACCGAGCGCGCCTTGGCCGCCTCGACCGCCAGCGCCACTTGCGTGCGCTTGATCCCCTCACACAGCGCCTTCTCCGCGGGCTGCTCCGGGGGCGCTGTGATGAGCGCCTCACACGCGATCTCCCACGCCTGGGCGTTGTTGAACAGCGCCCGCACTTCGGCCTCTTTAGGGGCACACGTTGACGCGCCCATAAATGACACCAGCCCTTGCAGCCCCGCCATGTTGTCGCTGTCCGACGCGCTGATCAGATGACAGCCAAGCTCCGACACCCAGCGCCTCGTGCTGATCGCCTCCGTCTTGAGCGAGGCCGCGATCTGCTCGTTCGCTTGGTCCAGCTGCTCACGACGAAACGTCATCGCCGATAGGATCGGATACACCTGCGCCCCTAGGCGCAGATCAAACGAGGTCGCTGGGCCCATCTGGGTCGCTAAAAAACCATTCTCCTCAATGTGCTTGGCGCAGCATACGCGGGCGTGGCCGTTGGCCGAGCTGGTCGCGCACGCCAGCACCACGGGTCGCGGCTGCTGCGGCGTGTGCGTCGCGCTCACCGTCACGAACGGGGTCACGTAATCACACGCGTCAGGGCCGCTCTCAAAGCTCATCAGCTGCGTCGCCCAGCGCTGCGCCAGGCGAGCGGCGATGTCAGGCACGCCCGAGAGCTGCGCCTCTGCCGCGCGCTTTAAGCACGCCGCGCCCACCTCAGGATCCTCATACAGCCTGTCCAGCAGCAGCGAGCGGCTCGCGCCCAGCTGGTTGTGGAAGATCGCCACGCACGCCGCCTCGCGCACCTGCGCTGACTCATCGCGCAGCGCGCGCTCCGCGCTCATCTGGTTCTGTGACGCCACCGGGCGCGCTAGCCCCGCGCGCACGCTGGGCATCGCCCACAGCCCCGACAGCCCCACGACCACCACCACCCCCAAGAGCTCGATCAGCCCAGGCGCGAGCTCTCGTCCCGGCGCGCCCGGTCGCTGATGGCTCACATACGCCGCGCGGATGACCACGATGAGCGCGCACAGCGCCGCCACCACGCTCACTGGCCGCAGCGGCGCAGACCACTCCTGCATCGCGAACGCCATCACCCCTACCCACACCGCCCCTAGCGCGACCAACACGACCTGAATCATCTTGACTTCCTCGCGTCTATGCTTCGACGCTTTAGGCGCGTTGGCGACCCTCGCGCGCTGCTGTGCTCACCCTGGCGCTTGTGCCCATCACGTTACAAATCTAACCTTTTCTTGTCACATACAGCAACACTCGTCTCCACTTCACCCCTGAACACCCCGCGCGCCGTCGAAAATGACTACCCGCTGGCGCATCGGCGCAAATGTTGCTCGCGTGCGAGCGCACTCCACCCCTCCTCTTTTGGCTATGCCGCTGCCGTCGAGCGATGCTCATGCGCCACCTCTGCTCCCTGCTCCTCTCGCTCACGCTGCTCTGCGCCAGCGCCGCTGCGCGCGCTCAAGTCGAGCCCACGCCCCTGCCGGATCATGCCCCGCGCCTCATCTGGGGCTCGTTCATCGATCTGAACGGTCAACACGCCGAGTTCGACGCCACCTACCACGCCTGGCAGCGCGAGCAAGCTCGCCCCTTGCGCCTCACCCGCATCGTCCTTGAGCAGAGCGCGATGCTCATCATCGGTGGCGTCGTCTACTGGATTAACAAAGACGTGAACTCCCGCGATTGGGACGTCGACGTCGTCTCGGATGAGCTGTGGCGCCGCTTCACCAGCCTCGAGCTCGTCTCCTTTGACGGCAATGACTACACCACCAACCACATCTTTCACGCCTTCGCTGGCCTCTCCTATTATATCACCTCGCGTGATAACGGCCTCAACGTCGGTGAGGCGTTCCTGACCTCCATGATCTCCTCGCTCGTGTGGGAGTATGTGCTTGAGTTCCGTGAGAAGGTCAGCGTCAATGATCTCGTCATCACCTCCTCCTCAGGCCTCTCCATTGGGGAGCTCAGCTATCAGCTGGGCGAGTACTATCACAGCCAAGAAAGCGACGACGCGACGGCCGCGCGCGCCTTCACTTGGATCTTTGGCCTGCCGCGCACCGTCCACAATTGGATGGATGGGGTCGAGGATGATGGCTACGACCGCCCCTATGATCTGGCCGCCGCGCCCCGATTTACGCGCGATTTTAACCTCTACGCGGGCGCCCAAGCGCGCCAAGGGGTCGACTTCGCAGGTCAGCCCGCGCGTCAGCTCGTGGGCCAGCTCGGCCTGCGCGCAGGCCTCGTGTCATTGCCAAGCTACGAGCGCCATGGCCGCTTCGGGACCTCCTTTGTGGAGGGTCACTTCAACCGCTTTGACCTCGACCTCACCTTCCATCAGGAGGGCGTCGCTGACGCCGATGCCTCCTTCAAGACCATCCCCTTAGGCTATTACAGCCAAGACATTGAGGGGGAGGGCGGCGCGCGTCGTGGCTCCTCCATGCT
>CAYXWB010000247.1:0-8013 GCA_964468515.1 uncultured Bradymonadales bacterium
TTCTTATTCTTCTCAACTGTTTAGGCCCCTGCTGCAGATACTCGGGACAGACCCCCTGCGGGCTCACGGATCCTGCAATCTTGCGCTGGCATATCGCCAGGATCGCAGGTCTCTTCGATGACTGGTTCGCTGCCGCAATCACCGCAGCCTCCTAATAGGACGAGGCTAGCCATTGTGATGAGCTTCTTAGCGTTCGTCTTCATCAGCTTGCTCACTTCTGTTGCGGTACGCGGCCGCCTAGGCCGCGCACCGCTTTTCTTATGGCGTTAATCTATCTCAGCGCTGATTGTACGCAACACAGCGTGTTTGAGCGACAACCTGCTTCCAATCACTACAATGCTTGCGATTTGCGCTCGCATTGCTGCCCCAATTATCGCAGCCTGCGTTGGCTTTGATAAACCAGTAGCCATCACGCTGCTCTAAGCGAACGCGCTCACCGCCACCATCGAACTTGCCACTGACCTTGGTGAGATAACACAACGCCTCATCGGCAGGGGCGAGCTTGTACTCGACATACTCAGTGTCTCGTGAGGTGGGGGTAGAGTTCTTCTTAGTGGTGATGTTGACGGCCTGAACCGTGCTTTGATCATTATCAGGATCAGGGAGTCGAAGGAAGCGATGCTCACCACCTTGGGGCATGAGCGTGCCGACGGTGGTGGCCCAGGCGTGCAGCGTGCCTTGATGCGATTGAGCTCTAAGCTCTGAAGCTGGTGCTCGCTGTGTGACGGTTGCCTGCTCGCCCGTGCCGCGCATGCGCCCTTTAATACCGCTGAGGGTGGAGAAGAACTGGTTCAGCCCGAGCATGACTGTGTCTGGGGAGCCGCTCTGTGCTTTCGCCTCGTAGTTAAGAGGCGTCGTCCACGCGGTGGGCGTCTTGCTGTCCCAGAAGTTGTCTTTCAGCGTGCAGATGGCGCCTGCATGGATCGTCCCGTTGCCGCTTTGGCCCGATCTCACCCGCATCTTCCATTCGTCTGAGCTAAGATCTGGATAGACGCGCGCCTCCTCGCCAGCTCCCGCCATCTTGCCCTTCAGCCCTGACCAGACGCAGAGGTGACTATCGAGCTTATGCAAGATCTCTGTGCTGGAGCTAGCCCCTTTCCAGTAGGTCTGCGCGACCTCATTGGCCATCGGCAGCGGCGGCAGCTCAGGGATAGGGTTGAGGATCCTGTAGCTTGGCAGCTCGTTGTACCTCGCGAGGATGGCAGGCACTTGACAAGATGGGACGGGGATCTGGCACGTCTGGCAGACGTTCTCCTCCCACGTATAAGATGGGCCGCGAGGGTCAGGCTGTACGGGGCCTGGGATAGTGAGTGATCGCACACACGCCTCCTCATAGGGCCCTAACCCTCTATGAACCTCGACTGTATCGATGCGACATAGTCGAATCGAGCCGAGGACCTGCTCCGCCATCTCTCTAGCGCTCTCGCCATGAGGACCTTCAAAGTCATCCCAGACGATGCGATCTGCTTCATGCTGCAGCAGCCAATCTAGCTCAACCTCGATCGCCTCAAGCGGCCCTGGATAGCGCGGATTGTAGGTGCCGCTAAACATGTTATTGAAGCAAGCGAAGGCGTCTTGCTCCTGGTAAGGGACGCCGCAGGCGCTGAGCTGTTGCCCTGTATAATAGTCAAAGCGTTGGCCGATCGTCGCGCCGTAAGTCGTAGCCGTTAGATCGCCATTTCTCAGGGCCGCTTGGTAGGTCTCAATGAACCTAGCCATGTGAAGCGGCCAATCGGTAGCGGGGATGATGCCCTCCGGACCCCCTTGTACTCCCCAGGGCACGACCTTGAGCGGCGCATTGGGGCCGAGCTGGCTGGCGATGACGCTCAGCGCATCTGGGATGAGGCCTTCACGCTGATTCAACCCCACCAAGAGCTGCTCATGGATGCTTTGAACCTGCTCGCGATTAGCTCTTGTGAGGTTGAGGCCCACGAACAGGTAACCGCCTAGATCTTCTTGAGCTAAATACTGGGTGCCGCAGCGATTGATGAACTTATTCCCAGCAATGCCTGGATTGCCTTGTGCGACGTCGCAGTACGCTGTGCCAGAATCGTCACGAAGCACGACGCGTCGGCTCACCGTGTTCACGCGCACTGCCAAGAGCACCATCCGCTGGGGGCTGTCGGGCAGGATCAGACCAGGACCTGTAACGGCTTGGGTCGCGGCGCGTAGCAGCGAAGGATCGAGGCTTGTGTCCAGCTCCTCGTTGAGCAAGGACTCAAGCTTGAGCGCCACGTCGCGCGCCTCGAAGATGTAAGCAGCCTTGAAGCGCTGATCGCTCGCGTCGATGACCTCGGTGTCATGATCGATGCAACGCTCGTCCAGCGCGCTTGAGATGACCCCTTGATTGGGATGATAGGGGGCGCCCAACGGGATGCCGGGCTGGATGAGCGAGGATTGGATCGTGGTGGCATCCTCAGGGGTGGTGGCGGGCTCAACACCGCTGTCAGCGCTGCACGCGCCTATCGCTGAGAGCAGCATCAGCGCTGGCCAAAACCTGTGTGTGTGTGTGTGACTTGTCTCATGTCATAGCTCCAGAGAGGTGGCGGACATGGTTGATCCGCCGTGTGGACGCGGACCAGTGACGTCATGTCACCTCCCCCGCGAGAGCATTGCTGTGCGTGCCAGTCTACATGCTTCGCTTGGTCACACAAGCTGTTTTTGTGTCAATGGGGTGACATGCGCTGGTGAGCGCGCGCTGGGGTAGGGCGGTGTGTGAGCGCGTGCGCTTAACCCTGTAGTCACATCTTGCGCTGAATGATATAGAGAGGGTTAGTCCAACGCGTGAGGGAGCTAAGCCTCCCGCGCTCCCGTGTGGGCGCCGCCTGTGGGTGGTCGCAGCGGGTCTGGCGCGGGCGCTTCAGAGGATCGCTAAGTTGAAGCAGAACCTGCCGAGCCTGAAGCCTGGTGATCTGGTCGCGGGGCGATTTCGTATCGTGGAGATGGTCGGCTCGGGCGGCTTCTCCGTGGTCTATCGCGCCCACCAAGAGGACATGAACCGCTTCGTCGCCCTCAAGGTGCTCAAGCCGCGCGCGGCCAATGACACCCGCGTGGTCGAGCGGTTTCGCCGCGAGGCGCTCTACGCCAGCCACCTCAACCACCCCAACACCATCACCCTCTATGACTACGGGCAGACCGGCACCGATCTGTTCTACATCGCCATGGAGTTCTTGGCGGGGATGGATCTGAGCGTGGTGGTGCAGCGCGGCGAGCCGATGGATCTGCGGCGCGTGTGGAAGATCCTCGTGCAGTGCTGTCGCAGCCTCGCTGAGGCGCACAGGCTCGGCCTCGTCCACCGCGACTTAAAGCCCGAGAACATCTTCTTGGTGCAGCGCGAGGATGGCGGCGAGTTTGTGAAGGTGCTCGACTTTGGCGTGTCAAAGGCGATCTCAAGCTTTGGTAACGCCGGACCCTCCACCATGGCGCCGCTGACGCAAGAAGGGACGGTGTTCGGCACGCCCCTTTATATGGCGCCCGAGCAGGCCATGGCGCAGGAGATCTCCCCTGCAGTGGACATCTACGCGCTGGGCCACATCGTGTTCGAGATGGTCACCGGGCGCGCGGCCTATTGGGACTGCACCAACCCCATGGACGTGATGCTGCGTCAGGTCAACGATCCGCCGCTGGCGCTGCCGCCGCCCTGGGATCGTACCCCCTACTCGCGCCTCATCACCAAGTGCACGCAGAAGAACCCGCGCAAGCGCATCGCGGACGCGGGCAAGCTGCTCGAATACCTCATGGACGCGCCGTTTGCGCCCTATATGGACCCGTCCGAGCGGCCCTCGACGCAGCGCTCCGTGCCGAACATCCCCGCGCTGTCGCAGCGCCAGTCGGCTGGCGAGCCGATGGAGGTGGAGGAGCTGTATCGCTGGGAGTTTGAGGTCTTGGAGCAGGCTCTAAGCGAGGTGCTGCGCCAGCGCGAGCCGCGCTTTGTGATCATCCGAGGCAAGCCCGGCACCGGGCGCAGCAACCTGCTTCGCGCCTTCTTGCGCAAGGTCAAGAGCAGCGCTCAAGCGGCCGTCATCCACCGCCAGACCGCGGGCGCGGCTATCCCGACTGACGCGGGCCTGGAGGCCGATCTGGCCGTGGCCGCAGGCCTCGACATGCGCGAGCGCAGCTTCGCTGAGATCAAGCGTCAGATCCACGCCACCTACCAAGATCCCACCAGCCCCCACGAGGGCAAGCCCGAGGATGAGCTGGACAGCGGCCTGTTGAGCACCCTGATGAGCATGCGCGACTCTTATCTTGCGCGCATGGCGCAGCCGTTTCGCGCGCGCGCTGAGCAGCACGGGGCGCTGGTGTGGGGGGTGGAGAACCTGGAGCGCGTGGACACGCTCACCGTCTCGTTCCTCGATCGCATGATGCGCGATCTGCAAGCGCATCACGCGCCCATGCTCATCATCGTCACCGTCAGCCCCGATGACACCGCGCGTCGCCCGGGCTTAAGCCGCTACGTCGATCGCATCCTCAACGTGTCGCGCCCGTGCGGCCGTCAGATGTCGCTGGTGCCGCCTGGCGAGCGCAAGCAAGAGGAGGCCGACGCGCCCGCGCCTGAGCCGCCGCCGCTCAAGGTCGCGGAGGAGCTGTCCGTCAGCGGCTCCTACTTTGGCTCCAAGACCCTGGACTTTGATCGCTCCCCCGCGCCCGCCGCCTCCGCCCCTGTCAACCCGCACGCCATGGAGGCGTCGATCTTCGCCGACGCCGTCGAGGAGCCTGAGGCCGCGCCTGCCCCTGAGCCCGATCGCACCTTTGATCGCGTCATCGGCTACCTGGCGCAGCTGGGCGATGAGATCCCCTACGGCCTGTGGCGTCAGGTCAGCGAGCGGATGCTTGAGGAGCCGCTGCGCCGCGTCGCGCCGCTGATCTTGGAGCAGGCTGAGCGCTTCGGCATCATCCACCAGACCAGCACCCACATCCTGTTCACCAAGCCCAGCTACCAAGAGGCGCTGCGCGAGTCGTTCGAGCAGCAGCCCGGCGCCATCGAGGCCCACGCGATCTTGGCGCAGCTGCTCCAGGCCGCCTATCCCTCGCCGCAGCGCGAGCAGCTCAAGCTGGTGGTGTCTCATCTGGTGCGCAGCGAGCAGCAGACGGTGGCCATCGGGCTGCTCCAGCAGGCGGGTCAGGCCGCCTTTCGCGCGCTCGACTTCGACGCCGCGCGCGAGTACTTCCTCCAGATTCAGCAGCTGCTCGACTACCTCGCCCCCAACACCCGCGCGGACCTCGACGGCGACGGCGTGGCGGATAGCTTGGAGCTTGAGCGCCCGAGGCTGTGGCTGCGCCTTGGCGAGATCCACGGCGCGCTGCACGAGCACGGCGCCGCGGAGGACGCGCTGCGTCGCGCCATCAGTGAGGCGCTGCCTGAGGATCTGCCCGTCCACGGGCGAGCTTACAAGCTGTTGGGCGATCTCAGCGCGACGCAGGACCGCCACGGCGACGCGCTGCGCCACTATGAGCGCGCGCAAGAAGTGTTCCGGCGCGCGGGCTTGGCGCGCGCGTACGTCGCCGTCACCGCCGAGATGGGCCACTGCGCCCTGATGCAAGGCCAGCTCGCTCAAGCCGAGCAGATCCTCGCCCAAGCCCACGAGAACGCCTCGCGCCTGCGCGACGCGTCGCTGCTCGCGCGCGTGCATCGCTACACGGGCCAAGTGCTCACGCGCGGCGCCTCATTCCTCAAGGCCTTGGAGCACTTGGAGCAGTCGATCGCGCTGTTTGAGAGCGTGCAGCGCGAGGGTGAGGTGATCTTGTGCTTGGAGGAGCTGGGCAACGTGGCCTACGCGTCGAGCAAGTACGAGCAATCGCGCGATTACTTCACGCGCGCCATCGCGCAGAGCAGCGCCGCACGCGTCATGCTGCCGCGATCGCCGCATCTGGGCTTGGCCCGCGCGCTGGCCGCTTTGGGCAACCTCACCCAAGCCGAGGTCCACTTGGCCGAGGCGCTGGCCACCAGTGAGACGACGCAGGAGCCCTTCAAGCTCGCGGAGGTGCACCTGCATCTGGGCGATCTGTACTTGGCCATGCAGCGCACTGATGATGCCGAGCATCACTTCAACCAGGTGGCCGAGATCGCGCGCGGCATCGGCCACACGCGGCTGTGGCTCGACGCGCTGATCCGCCAGGCCTATGTGGCGTTTGACGCCGAGCAGGCCGATCGCAGCTACACGGTGCTGACCAAGGCGGCGGAGATGAGCCAGGCCATCGGCGATCGCGACGCCGAGCTGCAGATCCGCACGCACATCATCTACTTTCAGCTCTTGGAGCACCAGTTCGCGGTCAAGGGCGACACGTTCTCATCGCTCTTGGCGATGGGCAAGTCGCTGAGGCTTGTGCGCACGCCAGTGCTGTGCTGGCTGTTCCGCGCGGATGTGAGCGCGTCGCGCGGGGAGCTGACGTCGGCGCGCGAGGAGCTGCGTCAAGCTTACGCGCACGCCGCGCAGCTCGGTGATTATGCGATGTTCATCTTGCTGGCGCGGCGCGACTACTTGCTCCAGCGCGAGCTAGGGCAGCTGGGCGATCCCCACATCGGCGCGGGCTATGCGCTGGGCGCGCTCATCCCGCCCGAGGTCGGGCGTCGCCGCTTCCAGAGCGCCCCCTCGCGCGCCTGAGCGCGGCGCGCATGATCGCGCTTGCAGGCGCGTCGTCGCGCGCCTAGCATCAGGGCGCCTGCCGGCCACCCCCACGCTGTGTTTCTGCTCCAAGGAGCGCCCATGAGCCCCTCCGGTGACGATGATGACGCCCAGGATCGCCACACACTCGCCGCAGCCTCAACGGCCAGCCTAGACGAGCCCTCTCACGGCTCCAGTAACCCGGCGGAGGGCGTCGAGGGGCTGCTCACCATGCCGCGCATGAGCACCCTAGAGCTGCAGAGCCTCACGATCCAGTCGCCCGTGGACGTGGTCTTAGAGGGTGAGCATCTGTTCGGGACCACGGCCCTGTTTATGAACCTCGCCACGGAGGAGATCCGCGAGCTGCTGCGCGTGGCGGAGCGCATCACCTTGGAGAGCGGCGAGGCGCTGTTTAGCCAGGGCGAGGAGGCCAGCGCGCTGTATGTGCTGCAGTCAGGTGAGGTGCAAGTGCGCGCGGCCAGCGAGCTTGGCGAGGACATCGTGCTCGCGATGCTCGGCCCAGGCTCCGTGATCGGTGAGCTCGCGCTGATTGATGGCGGCCCGCGCTCGGCCACGGTGGAGGCCATCAGTGATTGTCTGGTGTATCGGCTGGAGCGCGAGGCGTTTGACGCGCTGCGTGAGCAGCGCAGGCCCGCCGCCTACAAGGTGATCTTGGGGTTGGCCGCCTCTGTGGACGCGCGCCGCCGTCAGGCCGAGGCGCGCATCGCGGAGGTCTTTGAGGATCCTGCCCAACACATTGACCAGTTCGAGAGCCAAGTCCACGACATGCTCGCCAGGCTCCGCAAGGTGTGACCTCATGACCGCAGAAGAGATCCGCAAGCGGCTGATCCGCCATCATGTCCTGGCGGCTTGGCCAGAGGGCGCGCTCGACGCGCTCATTGAGGCATGCACGCTGCGCACGTTCCATGTGGGCGAGGCGCTGTGGCAGCGGGGTGAGCCGGGCGATGCGGCGTTCGTGCTGGTGAGCGGGCGCGTTGAGCGCGCCCTGTCGGTGCACCCCGATGGGCACCGGGCCGAGCAGCTCAGCGAGCCTGGCGCGCTGCTGTCGTTGTCCTCGCTCGTGCAGGCATGGGAGCACACCTCAAGCGCCGTCGCGCTAGAGCACACCGAGGCGCTTGAGCTGACGCGTGAGACCTTTCAGCTGCTCTTTGACGCCTCGCAGCCCGGCGCCTTCGCGCTCGTTGACGCGATCGCTGAGAACCTCGTCCATGACATGCGCGATGTGAACCGCAGGTTGCATCAGGTCTTCGGCCAGCCCGCTGAGACGCTGCGGCTGCTGCGCCGCCGCATGCGTGAGTCTGAAGGCTAGCGCGCGTCAGCGCGCGCCGAGTCGCTTAGCGCGCGTCAGCGCGCGCCGAGTCGCTTAGCGCGCGTCAGCGCGCGCCGAGTC
>CAYXWB010000248.1:0-8007 GCA_964468515.1 uncultured Bradymonadales bacterium
TCGCGGCCATCATAGAGCAGATCGCGCACGATGTGATCGAGGTGGCTGCCCTTGATGAGCACATGGCGCGGGCCAAGATCAAACAGGCGCTTGCAGGCGTCCTTCATGCTGGCGACGCCCTCGACGCTGCGGCCTGTGAGCGCCTCGGCCTCATGACGGTTGGGCGTGATGACCAACGCCAGCGGGAACATGCGCTGCCCCAGCGCGCGCGTCGCGCGCTCGCTCATCAGCGCGTCGCCGTGCTTGGAGACCATCACGGGATCGACCACGAGGTTGGTGAGCGGGCGCTCGGTGAGCAGCGATGAGACGAGCTGGATCATGGCCTCATCGCCGAGCGCGCCGGTCTTGGCGGCCATCGGGGGCAGGTCGCTGGCGAGCGCCTCGAACTGGGCGCGCACCACAGGCTCGGGCAGCATGTGGACGAGGCTGACGCCGCGCGTGTTCTGGGCGGTGATGAGGGTGACAGCGCTGGTGCCGTGGACCTCGCACGCGGCGAAGGTGCGCAGGTCGGCTTGCAGGCCCGCGCCGCCGCCGCTGTCACTGCCGGCGATGGTCATGGCGACGGGGACGTCTTGGACAGGGCCCGTGGCGCTCGCGTCTTGCAGCAGCGTGCTCAGATGATAGTCCATAGGGAGGAGACCTCAAGGCAAGAAGGGCGACGCCTGCGCTGGCGTCAGCGAGGCGTCGAGGAGCATGCCCGAGGCGCGCGCTGATGCGCAAGCGCGCGTGAGGATCACTGGGCGGCGAGCTGGGCGCTGGTCTTGCCAAAGCGGCGCTCGCGCTGGGAGTAGGCGTTCAGCGCGCTCAGCAGGTGATGCTCGTCGAAGTCAGGCCACAGCACCTCAGTGACGTGCAGCTCACTATAAGCGAGCTGCCACAACAAGAAGTTGCTGACGCGCAGCTCGCCGCTGGTGCGGATGACGAGATCAGGGTCAGGCATCCCTGCGGTGTAGAGGCACTGGCCAAAGAGCGACTCATCGATCTGAGCGGGGTCAAGCTCACCACGCGCGACGGCTTGAGCCAAGCGCTGCGTGGCGCGCACGATCTCCTCGCGGCCACCATAGCTGACGGCGATCTGGAGGGTCATGAGCGCGCCTGGGGCGGTCTCGGCCTCAAGCTGGGCGATGGCGCGGTTGAGCTTGTCGCTCAAGCGGCTGCGATCGCCGATGATGCGGATGGCGACGTGATTCTCCATCAGGCGCTTGCGCTCGCGCTTGATGTAGAGGTCAAACAAGCTCATCAGGCCGCTGACCTCATCCTCGGGGCGGCCCCAGTTCTGGGAGCTGAAGGCGTAGATGGTGAGGACCTCGACGCCTAAGTAGCGGCATGACTCGACCGTGCGACGCACGGCGTTGGCGCCTTCTTGGTGGCCGCGCAAGCGGATCATGCCGCGCGCTTGTGCCCAGCGACCGTTGCCGTCCATGATGACGGCGACGTGGCGAGGGACCTCACCGGCATAAGCCTTGAGCGCCTGCTCGTCGACGGACAGGTGGACGGGGCGCGCGTGGGTGTTGAGCTGGGGGACGAGGGCCATATCATTCTCACCGAGCAGGACGCGCGGTTGGCGCGTTGACTTTTGCGCGCGTGGCATCACACAGTCACAAGCGCATCTAGGCGCGCGATGCGCAGCTTGCCATAGATTGTGAACAGGCGCGAGGCACAGGACCATGACGAATCGACGAACGGGAGAATATCGCGCACGACTGGACGCTGCCGGGGCGCAGTGGTCCGGCGACGATGGCGAGGTGGCGCGTCTTGAGGAGGGCTTGGGCGAGCTGATGGCGCAGTGCGAGGCTGCGCGCGTGGGGCTGGCGCTTGGCGATCGCAGCGAGCGCGAGCTGCTGGCGATCGAGGGGGCCGACGCGATCACTTGGTTTCAAGGCCTGTTCACGCACGACGTGATGACGCTCGCCGCGCCAGGCAGCGGTCAGCGCACCCACGCCGTCAGCCGGCTGGGGCGCGCCATCGCGGACGCGCGCGCGCTGCACATCGAGGACATGCTGCTGTTGGACTTGGAGCCCGGCACGCTGCGCCCCGCGCTGTGGGAGCATCTGCACCATCACATCATCATGGAGGACGTGACGCTGCATGATCGCGGCGCGCACACAGCGCGGCTGACCTTGTGGGGGCCGCAGGCGGCCTCGCTGCTGCGCGCGCGCGGCGTGTTCGCGCACGATCCCGGCAGCTTGACCGGTCACAATGGCACCTCGGGGCGCTTGGCGGGGCATGACGTGATCTTGTGGCATCTGCCCTGGGGTCAGACGCCTGGGATCGAGGTGGTGTGCGCGCGCGAGGCGGCAGTGTCGGTGTTCGACGCGCTGCACACGTGGCACCCGCAGCCGGTGTTGATCGGGGCGCGCGCCGTGGAGCTTTTGCGGATCGACGCGGGCGTGCCGCGCTTTATGGTGGACTACGATGACAAGACGATCCCGATCGAGGCGGATCTGAACGAGACGATCAGCTACACGAAGGGGTGTTATCTGGGCCAAGAGGTGATCCACCGGCTGGACACGCGCGGCAAGCCCGCGAAGCTGCTGCGCGCGCTGCGCCTGCCCCACCCCGTGCCCGCGCACGCCCCTGTGCTGGTCGAAGACAAGCAAGTGGGTGAGCTTTTGGGCTGCTGGCCCTCGCCCACGCGCGGTGACTATGTGGCGTGGGCGTACCTCAAGCGCGGGGCCTATGACGCGGGGCAGCCGGTGGTGGTGCGCGATGAGGCCGATGAGGTCGCGGCGATCGTGGCGCCGCTGCGCTGAGGGCGCGTGATCGCACATGGCCTCACTTGCCATGCCCCCCTGATCGGACTACATTCCCCCGCGACGGCGCGCTTGAGGGCGCGACGCGCTCCTCAGGCCAAGCTCCTCCCCTCCCCCTCGCTCTCAGGACCACGACGTGGTGAGCCTCTACGACCGGCGCATGGTGTTGTTCTCTGGCAAAGGCGGCGTCGGCAAGACGACGCTCGCCAGCGCCTTCGCCTACAGCTGCGCGCGGCGCGGCCAGCGCACCTTGCTCATTGAGCTCAACGTCAAGGACCACCTCAACGCGCTGTTTGGCTCGATCGAGGTGGGCAGCGAGATCGTCGAGATCGAGCACAACCTGCACGCCGTCAACATCACCCCCCAGGCCGCGATGGAGGAGTATGGGGTGATGATCTTGCGCATGAAGTTCTTGTATAAGGCGGTGTTTGAGAACCGGGTGGTGCGCTCATTCTTGCGCGTGATCCCTGGCCTAAACGATCTGCTGATGCTGGGCAAGGCGCACTTTCACACGACCGAGAGGCACCCTGACGGGCGCTTCGTGTGGGACAAGATCGTGGTCGACGCACCCGCCACAGGTCACGGGGTGTTCTTCTTGAAGATCCCGTCGGTGATCACCTCGATCATCGACTCAGGGCCGATGTTCAGCGAGGCCAAGAAGATCGAGGACTTCTTGCGCGATCCGACGCAGACGGCGCTGTGCTTGGTGACGCTGCCCGAGGAGATGCCCGTCAACGAGACGCTCATGCTGCGCGACATCGTGCGCGACGAGCTGGGGGTGCCGATCGGAGCGGTGATCGCCAACTCCGTGTATGCGCCGCTGTTTGATGATGAGGAGCTGGCGCTGATCCACGCCACTGGCGAGGATCCTATCGAGGATGAGCAGACGCGCGGGTTCCTAGACGCGGCGCGCTTTCGGGCCGGGCGCGTGCGGATGCAGCGTCAGTACCTCGACATCTTGGCCGAGCGCGCGGGCGATCATCCGCAAGCGCACATCCCCTATTACTTCACCGAGCGCTTTGACTTTCGCACGATCCGCAAGATCTCGCAGGATCTCGACCGTCAGCTCGACCCCGACGCGCACGTCAGCGACGACGACGCGCGCACCAGCGCCTGACGCTGCGCGGAGCCAACACACGCCATGACAAGCCGCCCAGTCAGCCAGAGGTTCAGCGATCTGATCGCCCGACGTGAGGTCGTGGTGTGCGTGGGCTCAGGCGGCGTCGGCAAGACGACCACCAGCGCCGTGATCGCGCTACAGGCCGCCCTTGAGGGCAAGCGCGCGCTCGTGCTCACCATCGATCCCGCCAGGCGCCTGGCCAACAGCCTCGGCGTCGATCGCCTCGGCAATGACCCTGTGCAGATCCCGCTGGAGCGCTTTGAGGAGATCGGCCTCAAGCCCCAAGGGGAGCTGTGGGCGATGATGCTCGACATGAAGCAGTCGTTCGACAGGCTCGTCGATCGCCACGCCCCAGACGCGCAGGCCAAGCAGCAGATCCTGCGCAATCGGCTCTACCAGTACTTCTCGACGAGCTTGGCTGGGACGCAAGAGTATGCGGCGGCCGAGCGGCTCTACGAGCTGCACGTCGAGGGGCGCTATGACCTGATCGTGCTCGACACGCCGCCCACCACGCACGCCCTCGACTTCTTGGAGGCGCCTAACCGGCTGGTGGAGGCGATCAACAGCAAGGCGCTGAGCTGGCTCTACAAGCCCAACGCGCTGAGCGGCTTCGGGCTCATCGGCGCGGGCACAAGCACCATCGTCAAGACCTTGGGCAAGTTCACTGGCGGTGATCTGCTCAAGGAGCTTGGCGTCTTCTTGCAAGCGTTCTCCACTTTGTTCGGCGGCTTTCAAGAACGCGCCTCGCGCGTGCGCGCGCTGCTCCAGAGCGACGTCACCGCCTTCGTCGTGGTCACCTCCCCCACCGCCGCCAACATCGACGAGGCCATCTACTTTTATAACAAGCTCGGCGCCGAGGAGGCCCGCGTTGGAGCCTTCATCACCAACCGCGTTCACCCCGCTTGGGTCTCGCGCGAGGAGCTGAACCGGCCCTCGATCCGCATGGCGGATGAGCTGGCGAGCGTCCATGAGGCGCTGGCCGACATGGACAAAGAGGCGCAGCAAGCGCTCGCCAGAAAGCTGCGTCAGAACGCGCAAGAATTCCAGGTCTTGGCTGACCTCGACGCGGAGTCCATCCAGCGGCTGCGCGATCGCGTCCCGAACAAGATCCCGCTCTTGCCCGTGCCCTACTTCAGCCGCGACATTCACAGCCTGATCGGGCTTGATCATGTGCGCCGCGCGCTGTTCGATCGCGACGATGCTTGAGCCCCAGGTGGCGCATCCAGGCGCCAGGGGGAGCGCTGTGACTGGCTCGTCGAGTCGCCAGTCAGCGCAAAATCAACCACCTGTAAAACACTAAATATCAACACGTTACGTTAAAATTAGCGTGACGTGAGGGATTCTTGCGTGCGGCCCGCAGCTTGCATTGAGGGGGGGCCGATAAAGAGGTGATGTCGCCACACGTCACCTCAACGCCTCGCCACCCTCAGGATCGACGCCATGACCTATGCACCGCTCCGATCGCTCACCATCGCCGCGCTGTTCGCCGCCTGCTTCGCCGCCTGCGCCCATGATGATGAGGCGGTCGCGCCGCTTGATGACGATGAGACCTATGGCATCAGCGGCGCCGAGGTTGACGCGTTCGGCAAGGCGACGCTCGGCCCCAGCGGCGAGCTGGAGCTTGTGGAGGGCAAGGACGACGCGATCCAGGGGGCCTTGGGGATCGCCGCGCGCTACGATCAGAGCGCGACGGCCGCGTGGGAGGTCCGCAACCAGTGGGCGGACACCAACACCACCGCCGCCAAGCAAGCGGGCATGGCGTGGCCCGCAAACAGCGGGTTGAGCTGGGAGCAGAAGTTTCAGCGCTGGGTGGCCGCCATGGAGCGCCAGCCCACAGAAGATGGCCGCGCGCAGACCTACACGCTGATCACGCCCTGGGGCAAGCGCCTGCCCGCGCCCGCGCTGGAGTGTGCGGAGAGCGCCATCTTCTTGCGCGTCGCGTTCGCGTCTTGGTATCAGCTGCCGTTTTTTATGGAGGCGGCCGACGCGCAGGGGCGCATCTACTTTGGTCACTTTGGCATGCGGCGCGCCTCGGGCAAGTTCGCCAACACACCCGACTTCAAGGCCCGCTACGAGGATCACTCCGCGCAGGCTGAGGCCGTGCGCGCGGGCGGCGCGTGGCCGTCCGATCCGCAGCTCGCGAGCAAGAAGATCCCAGGCTCCTTCGATGACGCGCAGCCGATGATCGGCGCAGGCGCGCACGCAGGCGCGTACTTCGATCAGGTCTTCTTGAACAAGCGCGTCGGCCACTTCATGATCACGACCTTGGCCAACTTCGGCTCGATCCACCTGGCGGACGCGCGCAACACCTACAACGTGCGCCCCGAGGGCGTGCGCGCGGGTGACATGCTGGTGGAGCGCTGGCAGCGCGCGGGCATCGGCCACGTCTCACTGGTCATGCGCGGGCGCGACGCGGGCGTGCTCAATGGCCAAGCGCGCAAGGAGGCGGAGCTCGCCAGCGGCTCCATGCCGCGCCGCCAGCCCGTGTGGGTGAGCGCGGGCGCGAGCAAGCGCTCGTTCACGCAGCCTTATGCGGGCGGCGAGGGTTATGCGGAGCTTGGCGGCGGCCTCAAGCGCTGGCGATCGCCGCGCGTGATCAACGGCCAGTGGGCCAACGTCGTGCATGAGGCCGATCGGGGCGACTGGGTCAACAGCGCGAGCTTGAGCGCCATCGCCGCGCGCACCGCGCGCTTTGACGCGCTGCTGGTGGAGCTTGATCCGGCCCAAAAGCGCGACGTGCTGCTTGAGCTGATCGAGAGCAAGCGTGAGCATCTGCGGCGTTATCCGGCGAGCTGCTCGGCGCGCATCGCGCGTGAGGGTGCGTTTGAGGAGCTGTATGGGTTGATGCAGGACAGCTTCGGGCATACCGCAGCCCAGGTCGACGCGACCTATCGGCTGTTTGAAGATTACGTGTTCGCGGAGCTGACCTACGGCGAGTCGCGCTCGTGCTGTTGGAACTCCTCCGATGCGCAGATGTATGAGATCGTGATGGATCTCAACCTCCAGCGACAGCAGGCGGCGGATCAGTGCGTGGACGTGGTGGTGTTCAAGGCGCGCGCCGATGGCGCGGATGGTTATCAGCTGTTCCGCGACCACGCGGCGTCGATGGGGCGCGCAGCGCAGTGGCGCGCGTGGCGCGCTGATGAGCGCTGCCCCCAAGCCGAGCGCGCGGGCGACGATGTGGAGGCGGCCACACAAGCCGTGCCGATGTGCGCGCTGGACCTCGACTTAGCGGGAGGCGGCGCGCCGAGCGCGGGGACCACGCTGCGCTTTAACGCGCAGCCGCTCGCCATCCCTGACAATGACCGCGCGGGCGTCACAGCGCGCGTGAGCGTGTCGGGGATGCAGCCGCCGCGCGCGGTGAGCGTCGAGGTGGACATCCAGCACACCTATCGCGGTGATCTGGAGCTGGTGCTGGTGCATCCCACGGGCCAAGAGGTCGTGCTCAAGCGCCCCGACAGCGACGGCGCCGACGATCTGAGCGCCACCTATGAGGCGCCTGAGCTGGTGGGGCTCGCGCCCAACGGCGCGTGGGCGCTGATCGTGCGCGACACCGCGCAGGTGGACACCGGCACCTTGCGCAGCGCGAGCCTCACGCTGCGTTGATGTTCCCACAAAGGTTTGAGCCGACGCAGACGCGGCCTGTGCCAGTGGCACAGGCCGCGTCTTGGCTTAGTAATAATCGATGTTTTGAAAGATGACGCGGAAGTCGATCTCACCGTAAACAGGCTCTCGCTTCTCTTCATCTTTATAGTAAAGTATATAAATCACAGCCTTACGAGACAGAACAAAATGATTCAGGTTAATCTGAAGGTAGTTCAAACCCTGAATCAGCGCTTGTAGGTCCGAAACCCCAGGACAATGACACTCTCTGTGCACATCACCGTCCAAGCTCATCTCCACCCGACAGTTGTAAGGATGAGGAGGCCCAAGCTGAGGCTCATAAACTTGCAATAATAGAGACGTTTTTGAGTGACCTTCGTAATCCACATAGAGCTGCTCAGACGCGATGATTCGTCGCGTACTCTCTGAATCGGACATTGTGCTCTCCTCTTGGAAGCGGATTTAAAACCATCGCCAGGGGTCTGTCCCGAGTATCTGCAGCAGGGGCCTAAACAGTTGAGAAGAATAAGA
>CAYXWB010000249.1:0-7939 GCA_964468515.1 uncultured Bradymonadales bacterium
TCACGCGCGGCCTTGTTGGTGAAGGTCACGGCGAGGATCTGCTCAGGCCACACGCCGCAGTGAGAGATGAGGTGCGCGACGCGGTGCGTGATCACGCGCGTCTTGCCGCTGCCCGCGCCCGCGAGGATCAGCAGCGGCCCCTCGACGTGGGCGGCGGCCTCGCGCTGCGGCGCGTTGAGCGTCGCCAAAAAGTCAGCTTTAGTCTTCTCCATCGCCTCGCCACACGCTAGCTCAAGCGCGCGCCTGCACAGCGCGCGCGACAACCCAGCGGGCAAGTTAGGCGCTCCCTGTGTCGAGCGCAACGCCTCGATCGCGCGCGACACGATCGCCTTCACCCCGCGCAGGGCATCTATTCTTAATCGTTATAGATGTCATTTCTTGCCTTGCAGCTTTGTTGCGCTGCAGCAAATCGCGCGTCACCTCAGCTCTGCGCCCCCGTCACCACCTCGCTTGAGCGATGCGTCGCTTTGGCACCATGTGTGCGCTCACTCGCCTGATGCGCGGGGGAGGTTGACCTCGCCCCCGCGCGCGCTATCATCGCGCCAATTCACCACCGCCATCGCCACATCGCAGGTCTGCGCCATGTCTCTCGTCATCCCCACCTACGAGCTGTTCATCGATCCGATCCTGCGCTACTTGGCGAGCCACCCCGAGGGCGCGCCTGCGCGTGATGTGCACGAGGCCGCCGCCCAAGCGCTCAACCTGAGCGACGCGGCGCGCCAAGCGCGCCTGCCCAGCGGCGCCCAAATGGTCTACAAGCACCGCGCTGGATGGGCGCACGATCGGCTCAAGCGCGCCGGGCTGTCTGAGAGCCCACGGCGCGGCTACTGGAAGCTCACGCCCCAAGGCGTCGAGTACGCGGCCCAGCAGCGCGGCCCGCTCTCACCTGCGGAGCTTGAGCGATTGGCCGTGGTAGGGCGCGGCGTGCGCCTCGGCACCACCAGCGAGCTCTCACTCAGCGATGAAGCATCCGCCTCCACGCTCGCCGCGACCTCGACCTCCGCCAGCCCCGATGAGCGGCTCGCGCAGGCGCTGCACGAGCTGCGCGATAGTGTGGCCGCCGAGCTGCTCGACAGCCTGAGCCGCGTCTCCCCGGCGCGCTTTGAGGTGATCGTCTTGGATCTGCTGCATAACCTCGGCTATGGCGCAAATCGCAATGATTTACAGCAGGTTGGCGGCAGCGGTGACGGCGGCATTGATGGCGTCATCTCGCTCGACAAGCTCGGCTTAGAGAAGGTCTACGTGCAGGCCAAGCGCTGGCAGAGCACGGTGGGGCGTCCCGAGCTGCAAGCCTTCTACGGCGCGCTCGCTGGCCAGAAGGCCAAGCGAGGCGTCTTCATCACCACCTCGGGGTTCACGGCGCAGGCGGTAGGCTTTGCCAAGTCTGTGGAGGGCATCGTGCTGGTAGACGGCGTCAAGCTGGTGCACCTCATGATGGATCACGAGGTCGGCGTCTCCTCCCGCATGTTCAAGGTGCCCAAGCTCGACAGCGACTACTTTGATGAGGACGCTGGCTGAATCCATCTCATCATCACGTTAAGCATCAGCAGGCTCGAAGCTTGCTTCCCAGCGATCGATGAGGCGCGAAGCCTTGAGGATGGTCATGAGCCGCTCGTGATCGACCTCATTCTTCTCTAAGAGCGCGCTGATGTCTTGGAGGTCTTGCGGCCCGTGCGCGGCGAGCTTGAGGGCGATGAGCGCTTCAAGGTTGCAGATGAAGAGCTTGTCGTGCTCGGGCGTCTCGTACAAGATCGTGTCTTGCACCGCGAAGCGGCCTGGATTGGGCGCCTTGTGATTCATCGTGAAGAGGTTGATGATCTCGATGGGGAAGATATCATCGCGCTGAATTTTGATGACGCCTCCGAGCGGATCGCCGCTCTCACCGTGCTTCGTCTCGACAGAGAATCCCTCCTCTCTCAAACTCCTGATATAGATAAATGTTTGCATGTGAAAGTCGCCATTGCAGACACCTATGTCTATATCGTTGGTCGTGCGATAAGGTTGATAATAGCGCAGTGCGTGGCCGCCTATGATCGCGCTAGGGTTTTCTTCTCTCAGCAATATTTGCTGTATTAAAGAAGCGACGCCAAATGAGTTGGATATCTTGTCGCTCGTCATGACGGCTTAGAGGGGTTTTGTATTGAGCTGTGATGAGGGTTGAGCTTGCAGGAGAAGTTAGGCTGGCTCTGCTGGAGCGCTTCAAGATACGCCACGTCAGCGTTGTTCTCGCCAGTGGGACGCGTCGGATCATAGTGATGGAAGTGTCCCATCGCCTCGCTTGAGGCCTGCCCGCAGGCGCTGGGTGTGCGCCCTGTGGCTGGGGCCTGTTGTGCTTTCGCGCGGTAGCGTCGCATCGTCATGGAAAACCTCGTCTAGCGCGTGCGGGTGGGCGAGCTAAGGGTGAGCTCGCCACAGGTAAAACCTCACACCTTCATGCAAACATTCTTCGTCTCGCTGTAAAAGTCGAGCGAGTGCAGGCCACCCTCGCGGCCTAGGCCGCTGAGCTTCACGCCGCCAAAGGGGGTGCGCAGATCGCGCAAGAACCACGCGTTGACCCACACCAGGCCCGCCTCGATCTGCTTGGCGACGCGCAGCGCGCGGCTCACGTCTTGCGTCCACAAGGCCGCGCACAGGCCATACTCAGAGTCATTGGCAAGCGCGATCGCCTCGTCCTCGTCGTCAAACGGGGTGATGTGGCACACCGGGCCGAAGATCTCCTCGCGCACGGCGCGCGCGCGCGCGGGTAAGCCGGTCCAGATCGTGGGCGCCATGAAGCTGCCCGCGTCCCAGGGGCCATCCAGCAGCGGCGCCGCGCCGCCGGTGATGAGCTGCGCGCCCTCGGCGATGGCGAGGTCGCAATAACTTAAAACCTTGTCGCGGTGGTGGCGTGAGATGAGCGGGCCGAGGGTCGTGGCAGGATCATACGGATCGCCCGCGCGCAGGCCGCGCGCGCCCTCGGCCAGCGCCTCGACGAAGCGATCGAACAGCGCGCGCTGCACGTAGACGCGCTCGGAGCACAGGCACACCTGGCCGCAGTTGGCGAACGCGCTGCGCAGCGTGCCCGCGATGGCGCGATCAAAGTCGGCGTCATCGAAGATGATGGCGGGGTTCTTGCCGCCAAGCTCAAACGACACCTTCTTCATGTGGTCGGCGGCGACCTTCATGATGGCCTTGCCGGTGCCCGTCTCACCCGTGAACGTGATCCCGCTGATGTCGGGGTGGCGCGTGATCGCCTCACCGCACTCACCGGGACCAAAGCCATGCACCACGTTATAGACGCCCGCAGGCACGCCCGCCGCGCGCATGACCTCACCGAGCAAGGTGGCGGTGTGAGGCGTCTCCTCGCTGGGCTTGACGACGACCGTGTTGCCAGCGGCCAGCGCCGGGGCGACCTTCCAGCTCATGAGCAGCAGCGGCAGGTTCCAGGGGCAGATCACCCCCACCACCCCGAGCGGCTGGCGCAGCGTGTAGTTGAGCGCGCCCTCACCGTCGGGGGTGTCCATCCAGGTGGACATGCCGCCGTGGGCGCGCATGATGCTGGCGAAGATGCGGAAGTTGGCCGCGCCGCGCGGGATGTCGATGGTGCTGGCGAGGCTGTAAGGTTTGCCAGTGTCCTCGATCTCCGCGCGGGCGAAGTCCTCAAAGCGCGCCTCAATGCCAGCGGCGACGCGCTCCAACAGGTCGCATCGCTCGGCGACGCTCATGCGACCCCACGGGCCGCGCAAGGCGCGCTTGGCGGCCTGCACGGCGCGATCCACGTCATCGGCTTGGGCGCGCGCCACCAGCGCGGTGATCTGGCCGGTGGCGGGGTTGACATCGTCGAACCACTCGCCGCTTGACGCGTCGACATACTGATTATCAATGAAGAGCTGGAGGCTGCGCTCGCTCACTTCTTCTCCTTGGCCTTGGCGCGAGGGGCGGGCTTGCGGCGCGGCTCAGCGTCGGCCTTGCCGCGCGCGCCGAAGCCCTGCGACGCGGTGAACACCACGCCGCGCGTCTTGGCGCCCTCCACGCGCGCTTCTTGGAACTTGGCCTTGTGGACGCTCGCGCCCGACAGATCGCTCTCCTCCAGCACGGCGCCGCGAAAGTCAGCGTGCTCGAAGTCACCGCCGGAGAGGTCCGCGCCGCGCAGATCCGCGCGGCTCAAGTCGAGCTTGCGCGCGGCGACGCCTGACAGGTCGACCTTGCCAAGGGCTGCGCCCGCGAAGCTCGCGCTGGTGAGGTCTGCGCCCGCGAAGCTGGCCTCATCAAGCGAGGCCTGGCTCAGCTCAGCGCGGCGCAGGTCCGCGCCCGCGAAGCTGGCCTCGCTCAGCTCGGCGCCGCTGAAGTTAGCCTTGCGCAGGGCTGCGCCCGCGAAGGAGGACTCCGTGAGGTTCGCGTCGCTGAAGTCGGCCTGCTCGGCGCTCACGCCGGAGAAGTCCGCGCCGCGCAGGTTCGCGCCTTTGAAGCTCGCGCGATCGAGCGAGGCGCCGGAGAAGTCGGCGCCAGAGAGGTCCGCGCCATCAAAGCGTGTCTCATTGAGCGTGGCGCCCACGAGCGACGCCTCGCGCAGATCGCCGCCCGTGAGATCGGCGCCGGAGAGGTCTGCGGCGTTGAGCTCAGCCTCGGGCATGATCACGCCCGCCAAGCTCGCGCCCATGAGCACGAACGTGCTCAGGTCGATGCCCTCGAAGGTGGCGCCGCGCAGGATGGCCTCCTCGAAGTCGGCCAGCGAGCTGATGTCCAGCTCCTGCTCCTCGTCGTCGCCCTCATCCTCCTCGCCGTCGCGCCCTTCATCCTCTTCATCGGGCGCGCCGCCCTGATCGCCGTCGACGCCCTCCTCCGACACGTAGCCATCGGGGACGCAGTCGCCGTCTTCGTCTTGCTCAATGGTGGCGTGCTGCGAGGAGACGACGCCGTCTTCTTGTTGCGCTTGCTGCTTTAGCTTCTTCTTCTTACCCATGATCGTGCTGCTCCTGGCCTGACAGGTGAGGCCATGGTCATTTCTTGTCGTTGAAGTCGAACGTCACATCGCCAAGCTCATCAAGCTCGCGCTCCATCTTGGCGCGATCAGGATCGATGAGGCCGCCCAAGCGGACCTCCTCGACCATGGCCTCAGCGCGCGCGACCTCGTCGCCGGACGGCATGCGGCTTTGCTTGCGCAAGACGGAGCGCTCCATGGCCAGCACGTCGAGCTCGCGCTGGGCCTCAAGCTGACGCCGCTGCATCTGATCGTGCTTGTCGTGGGCCTGTCGGGCGAGGTCGAGCATGTTCTTGTCTTTGGCCAGTGTGATGCGCTTGGCCCACACGGGCAGCTCCTTGGCGAGCTGCTCCAGCTCGCGCTGCAGCTCCTTCTCGCGCAGGACGATCTGCGTCATCTGCGCGCGCACATAGGGGTCGAGGCTCATGGGCGGCTCCTGGCGCTGTGGCGCTGGCGACGTCAGCTCAACGGGCTTGCCTTGAGTGACGCCGATCAAGTAAGACTCCGGGCGAACCGTCGCGCCGTCGTGGCCTCGCACGGTGGCGCCAACCTCGCGCCTTTCTTCGCGCGATGCGACGGCATGTTGAGAGCATACAACCGGCGCGAGCTGCGCGGCAAGCCGCACACGTCAGCGCCTTCGTCACTCGCAGGATCCTGCCATGAGCCTCTCCGCTGGCATCGTCGGGCTGCCCAACGTCGGCAAGTCTACACTGTTCAACGCCTTGACCAAGGCGGGCGCGCAGGCGGCCAACTACGCCTTCTGCACCATCGAGCCGAACGTGGGGATCGTGCCCGTGCCCGATCCGCGCCTCAAGCTCATCCAGCAATATATCCCCACCGAGCGCGTCGTCCCGACCAATGTCGAGATCGTCGACATCGCGGGCTTGGTGCGCGGCGCGTCCAAGGGTGAGGGGCTGGGCAATCAGTTCTTGGCGAACATCCGCGAGGTCAGCGCGATCTTGCATGTGGTGCGCTGCTTTGACGACGATGACATCCAGCACGTCGAGGGCGGCGTCGATCCGCTGCGCGACGTGGAGATCATCGAGACGGAGCTGATGTTGGCCGACATGACCACCGTCCAGAAGCGGCTTGATCGCGCGCGCCGCGCGGCCAAGAGCAATGATGAGGGCGAGAAGGCGCGCGTGGGCGTGCTGGAGCGCGTGGGCGCGGCGCTGGATGAGGGCAAGACGGTGCGCAGCATCGGCCTGTCCGAGCGTGAGCGCGAGCTGATCCATGACAGCCACCTGCTCACCATCAAGCCCGTGCTCTATGTCGCCAACGTGGCCGAGGATGACCTGGTCAGCGAGAACGAGCATGTGCGCAAGCTGCGCGAATTGGCCGCCTCGCAGGGCAGCGAGGTGGTGGTGCTGTGCGCGGCCATTGAGAGCGAGCTGATCGAGCTTGAGGAGGCCGATCAGCTGGAGATGCTTGAGGGCTTGGGCATTGAGGAGCCGGCGCTCAACGTGCTGGCGCGCGCGACCTACAAGCTGCTCGGGCTGCAGAGCTACTTCACCGCTGGCGAGAAGGAGATCCGCGCCTGGACGATCCCTGTGGGAGCGACCGCGCCCCAGGCTGCGGGCGTGATCCACTCGGACTTCGAGCGTCGGTTCATCCGCGCGCAGGTCTACACGGTGGCGGCGCTGCAGGAGCATCACAACGAGGCTGCGATCCGCTCGGCGGGCAAGCTGCGCGTGGAGGGCCGCGAGTACATCGTGCAAGATGGCGACATTTTGCACATCCTGCACAACGCTTGAGCTGCCTTAAGGCGCGCCCGGCGACGTGTCGCCGGGCGCGTCGGGCGCGGCATCGGGCGCATCAAGCAGGCCCGCGCGCTCCCTTCGGGCGCGCTCCCACACCTCGCGCCGCTGTTGCGGATAATACAGATTGGGCACCTTCTTATCCTTGCCGCGCACGCGCGCTGGGTTGTTGTCCTCGCCAGTGCGCAGGATGCTGACGCCTTGGAGCAGGCCCGCGCCAAAGAAGCAGCAGCAGGGCGTGGCGATCGACAAGATGATCGCAGCCGCGATGAGGGCGAACATCATGGCGCCGCGTTCTTGGCGCGCGGTGGGCGGTGGCGCGTCGCTGGTGAGCTGAGCGAGCTTCATGGGGCGACTCCGGGGCGGCTCAAGGCGCTCGGCGCGCTCGGGTTGAGCGTCGCCATCGCTTGGCACTATGCGCGCGCCGTGGCGCAGGTGCAACATCCGCATTGACGTGCTCCCCTAGGGGGCCGATGTTCCCTGACGCGCGACAGATGTCGTGCGAGCCCGCTTGAGAGAGCCACGTCATGCGCTCCCTGCTCACCCATCGCGCCAACCTCATCATGATCGCCGCGCTCCTGATGGCCGCGCTCGCGTGCCTCGCGATGCCGCTGTCGCGCGCGCTGCAAGCGCGCTGGATGGGCGTGATGCACTTAGACGAGCCGAACGTGGCGGCCTGGGTGGCGGTGCAGGCGATGCCCAAGATGTACAACTTCGCCAATCAGCTGTGGTGGAGCGAGCTGGAGATCAGCGACGCGCACCTAGCGGGTGAGGCGCTCACGGGCGAGCATGACCTCGCGCGGTGGATGAACCACTACCCGATGTGGTACTTCACCGCGAACCCTTGGATGCTAGAGCGCCATCGCCTCAAGACGTCACGCAGCGCGCTCGTGGTGCGCTCGCGGTTTCGGGGCTACGAGCGGGTGACGCGCTGGCGCGTGAGCGCGCCGCGTGAGCCCTCGGGGAGGGCGTCTCAGCTGCGCCTGGAGCGTGCCGATGCGCCCTGACGCGCCAGCGCTGAGCGATGCCGCGCGCGCGTGGCGCATCGCGGCTGGGGGCTGGCTCTTTGGCTGGTATGTGAAGGCGTCGTTCATCCTTGAGCAGCTGGCCGCGCACACGCACATCAGGCTGGAGGTCAGCACGCTGCCAGCGCTGATGCAGTCGCGGGCGATGGGGTGGCTGTGGTGGCTGTCCCCGCTGCTGATCGTGCCCGCGCTGTGGC
>CAYXWB010000250.1:0-7925 GCA_964468515.1 uncultured Bradymonadales bacterium
GCGAGGGCTTGGGCGGCGCCGCTTAGGCGGCGCCCAAGCCCTCGCGCGGAGCGTGCCTCGAACGGCCACGAGGGTAGGATCTCTAACCCCAAGCCGCGCGCCAGCGCGCACAGCTCCAGCACCATAAAGGAGTCAAAGCCCGCCTCGAACAGATCGGCGTCTGGGTGGAGGTCTTGCCCCAAGACCTCGCTCACGAGCCGCGTGATCGTGGCCTGCAGTGCGGGCTCGCGCCCAGGGGTGGGCGCGGACGCAGGCTGCGCCAGCGCCGCGTCCGCCAGCGCCTCGCGCAAGCTGGCCAGATCGAGCTTGCCGCTGGGATGACGTGCGAGCGCGTCGCGCGCGATGAGCTTGGCGGGCAACATCCAGGAGGGGAGCGCGTCGCGCAGCGACGCGCGCACCGCGTCGAGATCGAGCTGTGAGGGGGTCACACACGCGCCCAAGCTCACGCGGCCAGCCGCATCAGTCAGCGGGATCACGGCGGCGTCGCGCGCGCCTGCGGCGCGCAGCGCGGCCTCGGCGGCCTCGGGGGCGACGAGCGCGCCGCGCAGCTTGAGCTGGCGATCGACGCGGCCCAAGAACACGAGCGCGCCGTCGGCGCGCGTCTGGACCAGATCGCCAGTGCGATACCAGCGCGCGCCGTCATGGATCACAAACCGCGCGGCTTGAAGCGCCTCATGATCGAGATAACCGCGCGCGAGCGCGTCGCCGCCGATCCACAGCTCACCGCGCGCGGCGTCTTCGCCGCTGTCATCGCGCACGCTGTAGCGCACATGCGCCAGCGGCGCGCCGATCAGCGGCTCATCCCAGCCCTCAGGATCAACTCGCCCCAAGCTCGTGCAGATGGTCGCCTCCGTGGGGCCGTACACGTTCACCAGCCTCACCTTGCTCGCCCAAGCCCGCGCCACCTGCGGCTCGCACACCTCACCGCCGATGATGATGGTCTGGAGCGTGTCAGGCGCTTCATCGGGCGACATCCTGGCGAGCGCGCTCGGGGGGAGGTCGGCGTGGGTGATGCGCAGCGCGCGAAGGCGCGCGAGCAGCTCAGGTCCGGGCGCTGCGCGCGGAGCGTCGATGATCGCCGCGCCGCCGCTCAGCAGCGCGCAGCCCAGATCCGAGACGGACGCGTCAAACGCGGTGGACAAATACAACAGCGCGCGGCTCGTGGGGGCTTGGGCGAAGGCCTCGATCTGCGCGCGCAGCATCGCCACCAGCCCGCGCTGCTCGACCATCACGCCCTTGGGGCGGCCCGTGGAGCCGGAGGTGTGGAAGATATAGGCGAGCTGGTCAGGCGCGCCCGGCGCGCGCTGTCGCGCGCCGGGCGCGCCTGCGCTGGCTGGAGCAGGCGCGCCTGCGTCGAGCGCGTCGAGCGTGGCTTGAGCGCATGACAGGCCGTCGAGCGGGGCGTCGTCGTGGAGGATCAGATCGAGCGCGCACGACGCGATGAGCTGGCGCCGGCGCGCCTCGGGCAGCTCGCGTGGCAGCGGCACAAACGCCGCGCGACACCACCAGGTGGCCAGCAGCGCGATGATGTAGTCCGGGCCAAGCGCCAAGCTGAGTCCCACGCGCGACTCCGCAGCTATCCCCCGCGCGCCAAGCGTGGCGCCTGCGGCTTCGACGCGCCGCCACAGCGCGCCGTGGCTCAGCGCGCCATCTGGCCAGATCACCGCGTCGCGCGCGGCGTGCTCACGCGCGATCTGCTCATAATGATCGATGAAGATCACAGGCTAAACCTCTGCTGCGCGAGGCAGGCGCTGAACAGGGTCATGAGGGCGGGGTCCCAGGCGATCTGTTCTTGGCGCGACATGTGGGGGATGGCGTCGAGTGTGGCGAGGATGGCGCGAGGATCAAAACCCGGCAAGCTCGCCATCGCCGCGCTGCGAGCCAGGTCGCGCGCCCACTCGCCGCTGCGTCCGCTCAGATCGAGCGCGAGCGGGGTGGCCAGCAGCGGGTGCTTTTGGCGGTTGCGCACAAGCTCCGGCAACAAGCCTCGCGTGGCCTCGCGCAGCGCGTACTTCTCAACATCGCCTCGGATCTTCATCGACAGCGGCATGGCGATGACGCGCTCAGCGAGCTTGTGATCGAGCAGCGGCAGGCGGCCCTCGACGCCGTGGGCCATCTCTGCGCCGTCACCGATATGGCGCAAGATGTAGTTGGCGAGCGCGAGCTTGGTCCACAGCACCATCGACTGATGCACGGGGTGGCGGCCTTCGAGCTGCGCCTCGACGGGGAAGCTGGCGATAAACCGGGCGCTGGCGTCGGGCATGGCGGCGCGGGCGTCGGGGGTCATGAGCGAGGTGATGCGCGCGCCGAGCGAGGCCTTGGCGGCCATAAAGGCGGGCGTGTAGCCCAGGCGCGCGGTCACGGCGGCGAGCGACAGCCCTGGCCCCGTGGCCGAGAAGATGCCTGCGGTGGCGGTGTTGGTGGCGGCGAGCTTGGCCCGTAAGTGTTCAGCGTGGTGCTGTGTGGCGAACAGGTCTTGGCGCAGGTGCGGATAACCCGCGAACAGCTCATCGGAGCCCTCACCGCTCAAGGTCACGCGAAAGCCCGCGCGGCGCACCTCGCGGCTGAGGATGAACTTCGCGGCGAGGTGGCCGTTGATGGCGAGCCCCTCGGCGTGGTGGATGGCGTCGGGCAGGGCGTCGAGCAGGTCGAGGGCGCTGACAGGCACGGGGTGCAGGTTCGCGCCGATGGCGCGCGCGACGGCGGTGGCGACGGGCAGCTCATCATAAGGCGCGCTGTCAAAGCTCAAGGTGAAGCAGGGCAGCGGGGCGCTGAGGTGGCGCTGGGCTATGGCTGCGACGGCGCAGGAGTCGATGCCGCCGCTCAGGGCGCAGGCGATGGGGACATCGGCGCGCAGGCGCAGTGAGACTGACTCATCGATGGCGTCGCGCGTGGCGGCGATCCAGGCGGCCTCGTCAGCCGCATCGTAGGCCGGTGTGGGCTCGATCGGGTAGTCTAACTGCCAGTAAGGGCGCAGCGAGAGGTCGTGCTCTGAGGCGATGAGCAGGTGACCTGGCGGCAGCTGCTTGATGCCATCAAACAAGGTGCGATCGGGCGAGAGGTATTGCATCTGGGCGGCTTGCCAGAGCATGTCCACATCCCATCGGGCGGTGTGGCCGAGCGCGTGCAGGGCCTTGGCCTCGCTGGCGAGCCACAAGGCGCCGTCGGGCCTGCGGGTGTAGCACAGCGGCTTGACGCCGAAGCGATCGCGGGCGGCGATGAGGCGGCGCGTGCGGGCGTCCCACACGATCAGCGCGAACTCACCGCGCAGCTGATGCACCATGTCGAGGCCGAGGTCTTCATAGAGGTGCAGCACGATCTCGCTGTCACTGCCCGTGGCGAAGCGATGCCCGCGCTTTTGCAGCTCAGCGCGGATCGCCTCAAACCCATACAGCTCGCCGTTGACCACGACGCTCACTTGGCCATCCTCGCTGTGCAAGGGCTGGGCGCCGTGATCGAGGTCGATGATGCTCAAGCGCGTGTGCGCGAGCGCTGCGCCTTGGCCGCGCCAGATGCCGTGGCCGTCAGGGCCGCGATGGGCCAGCGCGCGGGTGGCGGCGCGCAGGTTGTGTTGGGGCAGAGGGGGGCCAGACCACCAGGCCGCGCCGATGACACCGCACATGCGTTAGACCTTGGATGGGTCAAAGAACTGTTTGGTGGCGCCGTGCTCATCGGCCTCGAACACAGAGGCAAAGTCCTCCAAGCGGTGGACCTCGCCCAAGAGATCATCGACGGGCAGCGCGCCGCTTGAGACGAGGTGGATGGCGTCGTCGAAGGGGGCGTATTGGACCGCGCGCAGCGTCAGCTCCTTGCGGATCAGCGTGGGCAGGTGAATGGCCACGGGGGCGTGCTGCCTGCTCTTGAGGATGATCGTGGCCCCAGGGCGCACCGCGCGCACGAGCGTGGCGATGGCCTCGGTGCTGGCGATCGTCTCGACGGCGAAGTCGAAGTGATGGTCAGGCAGCGGGTCGCGACGGGTGGGGTCGTGGACGTGCAGGTCGTCGTAGCCTGCGGCGATGAGGACGCGGCGCGTGAGCTGGGCGATGCGGTTGTCGCCGTAGATGAGGCCGCGCCCGTGGGGCAGGTTGGCGCGCAGCACGGCGGCGGAGGCGGCCACTGGCTCAATGTAGGCGGCCTGGGCGAAGGTCATGGCGTCGGGGATGGGGTAGACGGCGCGCTCGGTGACGACGATTTCTTGTGCGAAGGCGCCGTGGTGCGCGATGCCGAGCATGGTCCAGTCTTGGCAGCGCAGCGTGTCGCCGGACAGGCAGTTGGGGCAAGCGCGACAGGGCAAGATGGGCATCACGGCGACGCGATCGCCTGGGGCGACGCGGGTGACGTTGGGGCCGACTTGGGCGACGGTGCCGGAGAGCTCATGGCCGAGCACGAGCGGGTCGAGGGCGCCTGCGATGAGGCCACGGGCGACGTAGACGTCGGTGCGACAGACGCCCGCCAGCGCGACGCGCACGACGACGTCGTGAGGATCGCGCGGCTTTGGCGCGGGCCATGAGGTGACGCTGACGTGTGTGCCGCGCTTGAGCAGCGCGCGCATGGTGCGCTCTCGCATGGCGTGGGTGCTCCGTGGCGAGTGAACGTGTGGAGGCGCAGCAGGAGAGCTTAACCGCCTGATGCAGATTTTTGTGCCATGATCTTTGTGTCACAAGGGGTGGCGTGCGTCTAGGTGTCTTTTAGACACGATGGTCGTGAGTGTTGCTTCAACGCGCTGCGTGTCATTTATGTGACATTTGGCTGCTTTTTTGCATACAATCTCACCCAAACTGAGCGTCTGTGATGCGCGCGCGGTGAGTGGGGAGGATGTTGGTGTCCGCTCGCTCCACTTTCTTGTTTCTTGGCGCGTGGATGCTCCAACGCTGTTTGAGGTGGATGATGATTTGGCTCCCATCCCATGACCTAAACCGCCTGTTCACGCGCCGCGCGCTGCTGGCCTCGCTCTCACCGCTGGCCCTGATGATGTGCGCGGCCGCGCCTCCCGAGGAGGGCGTGGAGGTGCGCGCGGCGGCAGGTTACAGCGCGTATGAGCATCAGAGCGGCGGCTGTGGCACGACCCGCTATCGCAGCCGCGTGAGCGAGCCGCGCGGCTATGGCGAGGTGTCGTATCGCAGCGCGAGCGGGCTGTCCGTGGTCGCTGAGTCGAGCGTGTCCGGGGAGCTCGTGCGCTCGACCGAGCGCGTGGAAGATCCAGACATGATGGATGACCCGAACACGCCACCGCCGCGCGCCCAAGAAGAGGGCCGCGCGTCCGTGACCGCGCACTTGGCTGTGCGCCCTGGCTATCACGCGCGCTATGGCGGCGCGGAGCTTGGCCCGCTGCTCTTGTGGCGCGGCCTAGAGGGGCGCGAGGGCCTCACCTTCGCCGCCAGCGCCCGCGCCTGGGGCGGCGTGCCCGAGGTCATCTACGGCTGGGCGCAGCTCGCCTCAGGCCCCGGCTCGGACGGCTTTGTGCCGCTGAGCTTTGGCGTGGGGCACGCAAGCCCCAAGCTGCGCTTGGAGCTTGGGCTTGGCAACCTGGAGCTGAACGCGATCTCCGCCAGCGCACAATATCATGTGGCTGACACGCTGTGGCTCGGCGCGCAGCTCCAGCACGTCATCCCCAGCGAGGACGCCGCGATCATGCGCGGCAGCGGCGCGCTGATGCTGATGTCATTTCGCCCCGACTTTGATTGAGCGCGGGCGCATCGCGCCCTGCGCGCTCGCATCCTAGACGACGCGCGCCACGCTCGCGTGGCGCGCGTCGTCATTCAAAGTGAGGAGCCGCGCGCGATGAACCAACCCCTCCTGCCTGATCCTGACGCGTTTGATGTGGTCGTCATCGGCGCGGGCTTTGGTGGCTTGTCAGCAGCGCTGACCGCCGCCGAGGCGGGCGCGCGCGTGGCGCTGTTTGAGCGGCTGACCTATCCGGGCGGCTGCGCCAGCACCTTCAGCCGTCGTCGCCACCAGTTCGAGTCAGGCGCCACGCTGTTCAGCGGCTTTGATCCGGGCCAGCTGTTCCACGGCTGGATCACGCGCCACGCGATGGACGTGCGCTTTGAGGCGATCGATCCGATGGTAGAGCTGCGCGCTCCAAACCTCACGCTGCCCATCGGGCGCTCGCGCCAAGCGCTGGTGTCGCGCTTGTGCGCGATGCCGGGCGCGCCAGTGCGAGGCATCGTCGACCTCTTTCACAACCAGCAGCGCGTCGCAGACGCGCTGTGGGCGCTGTTCAACGCGCCTGAGCTGTTGCCGCCGTTTGGGCTGCGCGAGCTGCTCACCCACACAAGGCGCTTGGGCAGCTACGCGAGCTTGCCTGGGCTGGTGGGCCAGCCGCTCGACACGATCGTGCGTCGCTGGGGGGCGGGCGGCTTTGAGCCGCTCAGAGTCTACCTCGACGCGGTGTGCCAGATCACAGTTCAGGCCAGCAGCGCGCGCGCGGAGGCGCCGTTCGCGCTGGGCGCGATGGACTACTTCTTTCGCGGCACGGGCCACGTCCACGGCGGCATCGGCCAGCTCGCCTGGGCCATGATCGACACGCTCAAGAGGCTCGGCGTGCAGGTCTTTATGGCCGATGAGGCGCGCGCGATCACGCGCACAGATGGGCGCTGGTTGGTCCGCTCGCGGCGTCGCGAGGTGCGCAGCGAGCGCGTCATCGCGAACCTCCTGCCGCAAGACCTCGCCAGGATCGCGGAGCTTGGCGAGCACCCTCACCTGAGCGCGCTGTCGGCGCGGGTGCGACAGGGCTGGGGCGCGGCGATGCTGTACTTGACGCTCTCCCCCGAGGCAGCCATGCGCCCTGAGGCGCATCATTTGGAGCTTGTGGACGATCCGAGCGCGCCGTTTGTTGAGGGCAACCACGTCTTCTGCTCCATCAGCGCCCTGGACGAGCGCGAGCGCTCGCCAGATGGCGCGCGCACGGTCACGAGCTCCACGCACGTCCCGATGGCCACGCTCTTGGCGATGGATGATCAGGCGCGCGGCGCGTACATCGCCAGCGTGCAGGCGCGCATGCGCCAGACCATCGCCGCGCGTGCGCCCGAGCTGTGGGCGGCCAAGCGCAGCGAGATGACGGCCAGCCCGCGGACCTTCGCCCGCTTTACGGGCCGCCACGAGGGGTTCGTGGGCGGCATCCCGCGCGTGGCGGGGCTGCACAACTACAAGGGCATGCTCCCCACGCCCCTCGCGCCGGGCCTCTACATGGTGGGCGACACCGTGTTCCCGGGGCAGTCCACGCTGGCTGTGGCGCTGGGCGGGATCAAGGTCGCGCGCGCCGCGCTGCGCTGAGCGCCTTGTCTGATGCGGGGATCAGGGGTGCATGCGCTGTGCGTCGCGGCGCGATGGCGCGTAATTGTAAAAAAAATGTAAGGGATGTCCCATCGCGCGCTCTACCTGTTGATGAAGGTTGAGCGCGCGTTGTAGCGCGCGTTGAGCGCGTGATGAGGGACAAGATTGATGAGTGAGGTTGAGCAGCTCTTACGCACCTACGGGCCTGCGATGCGGCGCTTGGTGGCGAGCTATGTGAGGCCAGGGCCGGGTCGCGATGACCTGGAGCAAGAGATCTGGCTGGCGATCGCGCAGGGGATGCGGGGCTTTCGCCAAGAGGCGTCGGTGCGCACCTAGATCTATCGCATCGCGCATCACTGCGCGCTGCGCGCCATCGCCAAACAAGCGGTGGCGCTGACCGAGCCCTTTGAGCGAGACCCTGTCAGCGCCGCGCCCTCCCCGGAGGCGGTCTATCTGGAGCGCGAGCGCCATGAGCAGCTGGCGCGTGCGCTTCGCGCGCTGCCGCTGGTGTGGCGTCAGCCGCTGATGATGCGCTTGGAGGGGATGTCTTATCAGGAGATCGCGGACGCGTTAGCGCTGGAGCTGCACAACGTGACGGCGCGAATTTACCGTGGCACGGGCGCGCTGAAGGCGCTCATGGAGCGAGGTGA
>CAYXWB010000251.1:0-7919 GCA_964468515.1 uncultured Bradymonadales bacterium
TCGCCAGGGGCGATCTCGCGACGCAGCCGCGCGATCGTCTCCTCCATGAAGTCACCCAAGCGCCAGTCTGCGCCGCAGCCGCACGCGGCGAAAACGAACCCTGAGAGCATGTCTGAGCCGCGCTCGGAGTGCGCCACCTCAGGGTGAAACTGCACGCCAAACACGCGCCGCTCCACATGCGCGATCGCGGCCAAGATCCCATTATCCGTGCACGCAAGCTCTTGAAATCCATCAGGTAAGGCGAGCACGGAGTCACCGTGACTCATCCAGACTTCGAGGGCGGCGCCTTCTTGGAACGCATCAAACAGCCCCATCGCGCGCGTCACCGTGATGCGCGTGCGCCCATACTCGCGCGTGTGACCTTGTGAGACAGGCACGCCCATCGCGTGCGCCAAGAGCTGCATCCCGTAGCACACCCCCAAGATCGGCACGCCGAGCGTGAGCACCGTGTCTTGCAGCGCGGGCGCGCCCTCGATCGTCACGCTCGCCGGCCCCCCGGACAACACCACGCCCTTGCAGCTGGTCGCGCTGAGCGCGGCCACGCGCGGATCATTGCACGGCCACACCTCGCTGTAGACGCCCAGCTCTCGGATGCGGCGCGCGATCAGCAGCGTGTACTGGCTGCCATAGTCCAGGATCAGGATCCCGCCCTCTAGATGTGACATCTGCTCGCTCCTGTGGGCTCAACCGCTGGTCTTGTAGTTTGGCGCTTCTTTGGTCACGATCACGTCATGCACGTGGCTCTCACGCAGGCCCGCCGAGGTGATCTGGATGAACTCACTGCGCGTGCGCAGCGCCTCCAGATCCGGCGCGCCGACGTAGCCCATGCCGCTGCGCAAGCCGCCCATCAGCTGATGGATGTTGTCGCTCAGCGGTCCGCGATACGGCACGCGCCCCTCAATGCCCTCGGGCACGAGCTTGTCCGTGCCGGCCCCTTCTTGGAAGTAGCGGTCAGACGAGCCTTGCTGCATCGCGCCCATGCTGCCCATGCCGCGATACATCTTATAGGCGCGACCTTGCAGCAAGATCTGCTCCCCCGGCGACTCATCGGTGCCCGCGAACAAGCTGCCGATCATCACCGTGTGCGCGCCCGCTGCCAGCGCCTTGACCACGTCGCCAGAATACTTCACGCCACCATCGGCGATGATCGGCACGTCGTGAGGTTGCGCGGCCTCGACGCAGTCGAGGACCGCCGTCAGCTGCGGCACGCCCACGCCCGCCACCACGCGCGTGGTGCAGATGCTGCCAGGGCCGATGCCCACCTTCACCGCGTCGACGCCAGCCTCAATGAGCGCGCGGGTGGCGGCGGCGGTGGCCACGTTGCCGCCCACCAGCTGCACCTCGGGGTAGCGCGCGCGAAGCGCGGCGATCGCGTCGAGCACGCCGCGCGAGTGGCCATGCGCCGTGTCCACGATGAGCACGTCCACGCCTGCCTCGATGAGCGCCTGCGCGCGGGCGTCGCGATCGGCGCCGACGCCCACGGCTGCGGCGACCACCAGGCGCCCCTGCGCGTCTTTGGCGGCGAGGGGGTGGCGCGCCGTCTTCTCAATGTCCTTGATCGTCATCAGCCCGCGCAGCGCGCCGCGCTCATCCACGATGATCAGCTTCTCGATGCGGTTATCATGCATCAGCAGCTGCGCCTGCGCCTGGGAGACGCCCTCCTCAGCCACGATCAGCTCACGCGTCATCTGCGTGTGGACCGGCTGATCGAGCTGCTGCGCGAAGCGGATGTCGCGGTTGGTCAAGATCCCCACCGGCACACCTTGGGCGACCACCGGCAGGCCGCTGATGTCGTGCTGACGCATCAACGCCAGCGCCTCGCGCAGCGTCTGATCAGGAGACACAGTGATAGGATCAAAGATGAGCGCTGACTCGCTCTTCTTGACGCGGGCCACCTCGCGCGCTTGGGCCGCAGGCGCCATGTTCTTGTGGATCACGCCGATGCCACCATGACGCGCCATGCAGATGGCGGCCGCAGACTCCGTGACGGAGTCCATCGCCGCGCTCAAGAGGGGGATGTTCAAGGCGAGCTTGCGCGTCAGGCGCGTCGACAGGCTCACCTGATGAGGCAGGACCTCGCTGGCGGCTGGGACCAGCAGCACATCATCAAAGGTCAACCCCATGCGGATCGCAGAGATTCGGGACGTCATCGCACACCTCGCCTGCGCGGACATTCAGGTGAGGCCGCCCGGCACGCCGGGGCGGCCAGCTCCGGCTGGTCGAGGCACTACTCCAGCGGCGCGCGCAGAGTCAATGACACGCAGCAGAAATCACCGCGCCCAGCGCACCTCAACCTGCGCGCGCTCGCCAACGGTCAGCTTCAGCGCGATCACCTCGCTCAGCGCGCCTGAGCGCGCCCGTAACACCCGGTCGCCCGCGCTCAACCCTGTGATCGTCCGCGCGCCCTGCGCGCAGAGCGCTTGAGCGTGCCACAACAGCGCCTGATCACGATCGAAGACCTCAAGGACGACCTGCTCGTCTGGCGTGCAGTGATCCGTGGGCCAGCGCACCTCAAGGGGCACATCGGCCGCGCTCAGGCGCGCGACAGGCCAGCGCACCGCCTCATCCGCGTAGCTCACCACGCGCGCCGCAGGCGCGCGCATCAGCGTCACGCCTTGCGCGGATTGACCCGTCACGCGCAGCACATAATGACCCGGCTCAAGCCCCTCAAGGTGCACCTCATGCGCCTCACAGGGCACCACCTGAGGGGCTGGCTCCTGCTGCTGCGAGGCGCTCTGAAGCTCAATCATGATCTGGGCCACACCCGAATCCTCACACCCTCGCAAGCCCACCTCCCAAGCGAGCGTCGCGCTGCCTGGACCAAGCGGGTCGACCGGCTCCCCACATCCTAGCGCGCCCATCCCTAGCGCGCCCAACATCCACCATCGCCTCATCATCACACCTCATCAGCTCAAGCGCGCGTCGCCAAAGCGCAAACGCGCCATGACAAAAGGTCATGGGGCGAGGGCGGCGCGTCAAATTTTTGCATGCGCGCGCCATGGCGTGATGGTGGGGCGCGCGCTTTACGCGATCTGGCGCCTGTGCTAACCAGATGAGCATCGTGTCATCCTCGACGCGGCCCCCTCAGCTCGAGATCGCGCCCATGCCAACGCCCGCGCTCCACGCCGAGCACCAAGCGCTCGTTGACGCCCTGCCCGCCTCGCTTGACGCGCTGCTCCAAGCGGCGCGGGCGCTTGAGCTGCGCGGCGAGCTCGCGCGCGCTGTCGCGCTGCTTAATGCGGCCTGTGCGCGCGTCGCGAGCACCGCGCTGCAGCTCGCCATCGCACCGCCGCTGATGCGCCTGGGCCAGCACCGCGAGGCGCTCAATCACCTGATCCTCGTGCTCAAGCAGCGGCGCGACGATCCTACCGTCTTGTTGATGGTGTGTGAGTGCCTGATCGCGTGTGGTGATCTCACGCGCGCGCGCGGCATCTTGCGTCAGGCAGAGCGCGCCCACGCCTCAGCGCCTCAAGTGCAGAACTTGCGCCGACGCATGGAGCACATGGAGGGGCAGCGTGACGCCGCCGCGCGCGGGATCGCGCCGCCGCCGCCTTTTGACGCCACCATCGTCAGCGGTCTGAGCGTCAATCCGCTCCATGAGTCACGCACCCTCAGCATCGTCGAGTCCCCCGAGGCGCCCACCATCCGCCGGGCCAACCTCGCGCCGCTTGATGAGGCCACCCGCTTCGAGCTTGACACGCTCACTGAGGAGGCCGCGCCGCAGCCTGTCGATGACGCCAGCGCGCACAGCACGTTCTTAGGCATGCCGCAAGCGCGCGTCGTCCAGCGCGATGAGCGCGCTCGCGATCCGCGCCTCATCAGCGGCACCGCCCTTGGCCTGCCCCATGTCAGCGCGGCCAGCGCCCATGATGATCACGATGATGATGGCTGGGGCGGCGCGTTTCAAGGCAACACCTTCGACGATCTCCCCGAAGACACGCGCGCCGAGATTGATCCGCCAGGCGGCACCACAGACCCCTGGGGCGCGCGCGGTGATGAGCCCGGCATCAGCGTCGACTTCGGCGAGGACACCGCTCACGAGGATGTCCTCGCCGCGCGCGCGCGCCTGTTCGGCAGCGGACCGCCCGCGCACCCCGCACAGCCCGCGCACCCCGCACAGCCTGCGCACCCCGCACAGCCCGCGCACCCCGCACAGCCCGCGCCTCCCAGCGAGGAGCGCACCGCGCCTCAGCGCCAGACCCCACGCGCGAGCGCGACACCTAGGAGCGCGCCAAGGACCGCCGCCCCCCCGCTGCCGACGCACGCCGCGCCGCGCGCTCTACCTCAGCCCACCCCTCTTGCTGAGCCCGAGCCAGAGCTGGCGCTTGATCGGCCGCCTCTGACACCTCGCCCGACGCGCCAGCCTCACGCCGCGGCCCAACCTCACGCCCAAGAAAACGCCGCGCCTCAAGCGACGCCTGCCGCCCGCGCGCACCTGCGCGCGGGCGTGCATCGCCAAGGCAGCGACGTGCCTGCCAGGCGCAGCGTCAGCGCAGGCCTCATCGCGCTGCTGATCACCCTCGGCCTGGGGATCGCGCTCTATGGGACGCTGTGGTGGGCAGACAGCGCGACGCGCGCCTCCCTGGAGGCGCCTCTGCAGCTGGCGCGCATCGCGCCGCAAGCTGACACCGAGCAGGCCTACGCCGCAGCGCTCGACGCGCTCAGCCTCACGGCGCTTGAGCCGAGCCCGCTGGGCGCGACCCTAGACGCCGTCGCGCAGCGCGGCCTGAGCTGGCTGCCCGGGCTTCGCGCGCAAGCGCTGCGTGAGGAGGCCGTCACGCAGACCATCTGGCTGAGCGCGCTCGTCGAGGCGCGCTATGAGACGCACAACGCGCGCCAAGTCAATGACTGGATCAACCGCGCGCGCCCGCTCGGCCTTGACGATCATCCGCGCGTGCTCGCCGCGCAGATCCTCCAAGCCATCGCCACCGACGCACGCGAAGCCGAGACGCTCTCCAGCGCCGCCATGCAGCTGCCTGAGCGCACCACCGAGGTGCTTGAGGCGCGCGCGATGACACAGCTCGCGCTCGATCAGCCCACGCGCGCGTGGGAGACGCTGGCGCCGCTTCGCACTGGCGCGCCTCATACGCGCCAGCTCGCGCTGATGGGCTACGCCGCCCTCGGCGCGGGTCTGCGCGATGGCCCCTCCCCCTTTCAGAAGATCCTCGATCAGCACCGCGGCCCCGACGCACCACCTCAGGCCCGCATCGGGCTGGCCCACGTCGCCGCCGCGCGCGGTGATACAGGCCAGCGCACGCGCGCGTGGCGCGCGCTCCTCCCGCTCCTCGACAAGCCTGACCTGCTGACCGGGCGCACCCGCGCCGACGCCGCGCTCGCCGCCGCCGCGCTCGCGCCTCTGATCGACCAAGGCGACCGTCAGCTCGCCCTCATCCAGCAAGCGCGCGACGCAGCGCCTGAACATCCTGCGCCGCTGGCCGCGCAGCTGCGCTACATGCTCGCGCGCGGCCAAGCCCAGGAGGCCGCGACGCTGCGCGAGCAAGCCCAGGACATCATGGCGTGGCCCATGCCGCTCGTCGACGCAGAGATCGCGCTCGCGCGCGGCGATCAAGCCCTCGCCGCGGAGCGCTTGGCGCGAGCACAAGACCTCTCGCCAGCGCGTCACATGCTCGCGGGCCAGCTCGCCATGCGCCAAGAACGCTGGGAGGAGGCGGTCAACCACTTCGCGCGCGCGCAGTCGCTTGACGCGCTAGGCGGCGCGCCCGAGGCCTGGGTGTCACTCGCTAAGCTGCGCGGACTGCCCGTCGAGTCGCCCACCGCTGACGGCCTGCGCGCCAAGCTCGCCACGCTCATGGCCGCCCATCATGACAACCCGCGCGTGCTGCACGCCGGCGCGCTGGCGCTGCTGGACGCAGCCCTCGCTGCGCCCCCTGGCGAGCCCGCGCGCAAACAACACCTCAAGCGCGCCGATGAGGCGCTCTCTCGCGCGCTCAGCCAGAGCGCCGATCCGCGCGAGCCTACCCTGTCTCTGTGCTTGCTGCGTCAAGCGCAAGGTCAGCTCGACGAGGCCGAGGCGCCCTGCGACGCGCTGGCGAAGCTCGCGCCCCATCACCCAGGCGCGATCACCGCGCGCGTCAACCTCAAGCTGCGCCAAGGCGAGCTTGATGACGCGCGTGACCTGATGCTCGACGCGCTCAAGGTGCTGCCTGAGAGCGCGCCGGTGCCTGAAGACTTCACCCGCGCGCTCATCCAGCTGGGCTTGCTGGAGCAAGCCCAGCGCGCGCTCGACGCGCGCGCCTCACAGCCTCAATCCCAGCTGCCCATCACCCGCGCGCTGCGCGGTCGCGTCGCCTTCGCGCGAGGGCGCGACGCGCTCGCCATTGGCTACTTTGACCAGGCCAGCGGCTTGCCCGAAGCTCAGGTCTTTGGCGCCTACGCGCGCGTGCGCCTGGGCAAGCCCGAGGACGCTGAGACCAACCTCAAGGCCCAGCTCTCCCACCCACGCTGGGGCGGCCACGCGTGGCTGGCTTTGGGCGAGCTGCGCCGACGCCAGGGGAAATTCAAGGACGCGGAGGAGAACCTCGCTAAGGCCATTCAGCTGCTCAAGGCCAGCGGCCAGACCCCCGAGCTGCTCGCCCAAGCTTGGCTGCAACGCGCCCTCACTTGGCAGATGAAGCACGGCTGGGATCACAGCCGCGTGGACCTCTACTTGCGCTATGCCACCAAGGTCGACGCGCCCGCCTCCACAGAGCTGCTCTATGTGCGAGGCCTGCGCGAGCTGTACCGACGCAAACGCCCCAACATGCGCGCGGCCATCACGCTGCTCGATCAAGCCCTCGCGCTTGATGACACCCACTGCCTGGCCATGCGCGCGCTCGACTACGCCCTCAAAAAAGACAACCAAGACGAGCGCGCGCAGAGCCTCGCCACACGCCTCACCGACCACTGCCCCAACCCCTAGAGAGCCGCGCTGGCGCGCTCGGAGCACCCATGTCCATCTCTCATGAGACGCTCGCGCTGATGCAATGCCCCAGCTGCGCTCATCCCGACCTCTACATCCGGGGCGCGCGCTTGCCTGAGCTAGGCTGCCCCTCGTGCGACCTCACCTATCCTATCCTTGATGGCATCCCCGACATGGTGCCCCCCACGGACACCCCCACCCCGGGAACCTACCGCACCGAGACCTGGTCCAACCTCACCGCGGGCAGCTACGACATGATCGCCCCGCTGATGAGCGCGGGCGTCTGGAACTGCAGCCCCCTGCGCTTCGTCGACAGCGAGAACCGCGCCTTGGGGCGCGCTAACCATGGCGTCTACCTCAAGGCCCCCATCGGCACGGGCCTCGTGCTGCGGCGCGTCTTGGCCGACTATCACAAGGTCCACATCCTGGGCGTCGATCGCTCCTGGAACATGCTGCGCCAAGCGCAGCGTCACTTGCGCCACAGCGGCCACACCCTCCAGCTCTTTCGCGTTGATTATTCGCACCTGCCCTTCAAGCCTGGCGTCATCCAGAGCGCCCAGAGCTTCAACGGCGTCCACGCCTTTCGCGATCGCCACGAGGCACTCCAAGAACTGAAGCGCTGCTTGGTGCCCGGCGGCTTCATGTCAGGCTCCGCGCTCGTGCGCGGCAATGAGGCCGTCGCTGACTTCATGCTCGATCAGCTGGAGCGCTGGGGCGTCTACCCCATGCTGCGCACCGCTGAGCTGTTCCGACAAGAATTCTCACAGCTTGGCCTGTCTCACCTCACCCATGAGACGCATGGCGCCGTGATGTTCTACTGCGGCGACACTTAACCGCTTAAAACCTGCGCGCCTTGACGCACGATCGCGCTTGAGCCGTCCGAACCCCCCCAGCGCACATCAGGCGAGGAGGTGAGGCATCGCCACAGCGAGTGAGAGCGCAGAGCACGACAACGGCTATCGCAAGCTGTTCGGCAACCCGCAGATCGTGCGCGATCTGC
>CAYXWB010000252.1:0-7887 GCA_964468515.1 uncultured Bradymonadales bacterium
GCTGGAGATCCAGGCCTACACCTCGGGCGCTTACACCGTGCGCTGGGCCCCCGTGGGGTGGCTGTGTTGCGTCGCCCCACCACCAGGCGGGCGCTGGCGCTGCTGACGGGGGCCTGGGCACCGCCGGCCGACGTCACGCCGCCTATCACCGCGCCGCCGCGCCCCGATGAGACGGGCCTGACCTTGGCCGCCGCAGGCTTTGGCGAGGATCCGTATGCGATCGGCACGAGCTGGTACAACTACGACAGCCGCACCCACGCGCTGACGCCTCGCGATGAGGTCTACGTGGTGCGGCGCGGCGACGAGGTCGCGCTGTTAGAGATCGCCAGCTACTACGACGCGCGCGGTGAGAGCGGCTGGATGAGCTGGCGCGCCCAGGAGGCGGCCGGCGAGGGGTGGAGCGCGCCGCGTGTGTTCACGCTGGCGAGCAATGTCAAGCAGGGGCCGACCTGCCTTGGCGGCTGGCCGCTTGAGCCCACGCCTTGCGATGGCCAAGACATCGCCCTCATCGCGCAGACGACGTGGCGCGTGATGCCAGGCGCGGGCTTCGCGGTGTCAAACCCTGGCGTCTATATCGCGGGACACCCGAGCGACGCCGACGCGACGCTGCGCATGGCGCGCGTCATCGCCCCCTCGCTGGAGGAGGCGGCGCTGACACCAGCCGAGGCGCGCGCGCTCGACGCCGCGCCCGACTCCGGCGTCAACTACGACCACGCGCGCGTGGGCTGGGTGCACAGCGCGCCTGGGGAGCCCGCGCGCGAGGACATCCAGTATCAGGCCACCGCCTCGATGCAGCTTGGGCGCTGGCACATCAGCGCGCTCGACGATGAGGCGCTCACCTTGCAAGTGCGCTGTCAGGCGGTGGCCCTCACGCCCGCCATGCAGCAGCCGCTGCCCGACACCTCACAGCCGCTGCGCGTCGCGCTGCCTGCGGCGAGTGATTATTACGGTGTGCGCGTGAAGCTGTGCGGCGACGACGCGCCCGCCTTGAGCGACCCGCTCGCGGTCGCGCCGCGTGGGCCGTGGGCCGACTCCAAGACCTTTGATCTGCTGGTGGAGCGCATTGAGGGCCGCGTGGCGGTGCGCTTGGCGCCCGGCAGCATGCTGTGGAACTGGAGCCGGGCCACACAGCTTGGCCCCGATGAGGCGATCGCCATCCCGCCTGACGCGCTCTGGGAGTGAGACATGCGAGCTGCCCTGCGACATGCGCCTCACGCGCTCACGATGCTGCTGATCGCCGCGCCCGCCATCGCGCGCGCCGAAGACGCAGCGCTCGAAGCCGAGGCGCCTGAGCAGGTCGTCAAGACGGAGGCGCGCCTGGTGCGCGGCGCGCTTGATGATAAGCCCAACCGCGTCGAGAGCGTCACCGCCGACGACCTCGCCAGGCGCGGCGCCACGGATCTGGCCAGCGCCCTGAGCTGGCTGAGCGCGGGCGCGGACATCAGCCCCACGGGCACCGCGCAGGGCATGATCATCGACGGCTTGCCCGCCTCGCAGCTCGTCGTGCTGCGCGATGGCGTGCCCATCGCGCGCGCCGCAGGATCGCCGCAAGGCCCGCTCGTGGACCTCGCGAGCATCGCCATTGATCCCGACACCATCGAGCGCATCGACATCTATCGGGGCGCAGGCCCTGCGGGCAGCGGCGCGGCGGGCGGCATCGTGATCGACATCATCACGCGCAGGCCGCCGCGCGGCGCGCGCGTCAGCGCGCGCGGCGTGTTGGGCAGCGAGCTCAATGAGCTGCATCGCCAGGACGTGATGCTCGGCGCGCAGTGGGCGCCCAGCCAGCGCTGGTCCACCCAGCTCAACGGCCAGTGGGCCAAGGCCAGCGCCCTGGATGTCAGCGGTGATGGCAACCTCGACACCGCCGCCCGCGAGCGCGTCCACGCCGAGGGCTGGCTCAACTGGACCCCCTCGCGCAATGAGCACTTGAAGCTCGGCGCGCTCTATGATGATGGCAGCTCCACCTCCTCCGGCGGCGCGCTCGCACCGCTCGACGATCTTGTGCGTCAGCGCGCAGGGCGGCTGCGCCTGCAAGGGCGCTGGTGGCTCACCCCCGACGTGCAGCTCGACCACGCCACGGAGCTGTCGCTGCTCAATCACAACTTCTTCAAGCAGGTGCGCGCCAGCGGCTTTGAGCGCCCCAAAGCCGCGACCTCGCAGCGCGAGGCGCGCCAAGTCGTCAGCGCGCTGTGGTACGTCGGCGCGCACGATCTTGGCGCCGAGGCCCACCTCACCGGCCGCACCATCGGCCGCGACGGTGAGACGGGCGCGCTGCCCACACACTCTCAGGCGATGGGCGGCGCAGGATTGTCCGACCAGTGGCGCGCAAGCTCCGCGCTCACCCTCACAGGGCGCGCGTTCGCCTGGGGTGACTCAAGCTTCGGCGCAGCCGTCGACGCGCAGCTCGGCGCGCAGCTCGCGCTCGGCTCCGGCTTTCGCCTGCGCGCCAACGCCTCCCAGACGCGCCGCGCGCCCACCCCCGAGGAGCTGTTCTTAGCCTTTGATCACAGCGAGGTCGGCTATCAGGTCCAAGGCAACCCCAACCTCCAGCCCGAGCGGCTGCGCTCGGGCCGCGCGGGCATCGTCTGGACCGCGCCCAGCAAGCGCTCAGGCGTGGAGCTGGAGGGGTTCTATCATCGCCTCGACGACGTGATCATCACGGAAGCCGTCGCAGGCCAGTCAGGCTTGTTCACCTACAGCAACCGCTCCCAAGCGCACGCCGCAGGCCTCAACGCCTCGTTTCAGCTCGGCGGTCTGCCGGGCGGCTTAAGCGCGCAGGGCAACTACGCCTTCTTGCCCCTGAGCGAGGAGCGCGACACGGGCGCGCCGCTGCCGCTGCGCTCCCCCCACAGCGCGCGCCTGGAGCTGCGCGGCGCGTGGCTTGGCGGCGATCTGGAGGCGTGGTCAAACGTCGCCGCGCGCGCAGGCGCCGCGGCTCCGGTTGGCAGCGCCAGCGCCCCGCCCCCTTACACCTTGCTCAGCTTAGGCGTGGCCTATCGCGCCTCAAGCTGGATGCGCCTGCTGCTCAACGCCAACAACCTGCTCGATCAGCGCGATCCCGTGTGGGGGCCAGCGCCTGGGCGCAACGTGTTGCTGACCGTGGAGCTGCGCAGCGATGGGTGAGCCCTCAGCAGCTGTCTTGCGTGACGCTGAGCGCGCCATCTGGAACATCCATGCAGAGCTGTATGAACAAGACCGTGCTGCCCAAGCCGACTCACAGCAAGAGCAGCCAGAACGTCGACCCCAACCTATCCAGCCCCATCGCAGCACGCCTCAATCACCGCGCCCCGTGTCAAGGCCTAGGCGCGCTTAGGGCGGGATGGACCCTGCCCTTAACCTGCCATAACCACACCACAAGCGCCTGCGCGCTTGAACACAAGCCGTCAAGCGTTTGACATTGCCTCCCTCGCGTTTACCTTGCGTGACGACCTCTCAACAGGAGCGCGATATCAGCTAGGCCAGCCGAGCAACCTCGGTGAGGGACCGTCGCCTCCTCTTCAAGTCCCCAACGTACAGGAGTGATGATGCGAGCTTTGGATTGTGGGCGAGTGGTGCTGATGTGCTGTGTGGTGAGCTTGGTGGCCGCGTGTGGTGTGCCCAAAGAGGAGCACAGCAAGGCGCTGAGCGAGCTCGCGCAGACGCGCGAGGAGCTGACGCAGGCCCAGCAGCAGGTCAATGAGCAGTCTCAACAGATCCAAGCCATGGAGCAGCGCGTCAACGACCTCTCGGCACAGATCGCCGCCAAAGAGGAGCAGATCAAGCAGCAAGAAGGCGCGCTCACCGAGTCCAAGGGCAACCTCGCTATCTATGAGTCCAAGGCGGGCAACCTGGAGAAGGCCCTCAAGGCCTCGCGCGCTGAGCTAGAAGAGCTGCGCAAGGCGCGCGCAGCCGCAGAGCGCGCCGCCCAGCAGTATCGCCAGCTCACTGAGCGCCTCGCCAGCATGGTCCAAGCCGGCCGCCTGGAGGTCAAGATCCGACGCGGGCGCATGGTCTTGCAGCTCGCCGATAACATCCTGTTCGACACCGGCAAGTCCGAGCTGCGCGAGGATGGCGAGCGCGCCATCACTGAGGTCGCCAACGTCCTCAAAGAGATCGCCGATCGCCAGTACCTCGTCACAGGTCACAGCGACAACGTCCCCATCAAGAGCAGCAACTTCAAGTCCAACTGGGAGCTGTCCGCCGCCCGCGCCGTCGAGGTCGTCAAGCAGCTCCAGAAGAGCGGCGTCGACCCCAAGCAGCTCGCCGCAGCCGGCTACGGTGAGTTCGATCCAGTCGCCAACAATGACTCCAAGGAGGGGCGCGCGCTCAACCGTCGCATTGAGATCGTGCTGATGCCGAACCTCGATGAGATGCCGCAGCTGCCCTCCGATCTCAGCACCCCAAAGAAGAAGAGCTGAGGCGCGCCGCGCGCGTCAGCTCCTCTTTGTCTTCTCGCGCCTCAGGCGTTATGCATGAGGCGCACGCCCGCGCGACGCTTGAGCCAAGCCGCGCGTTGACATGAGAGGTCGCGCTGATGCGTGAGGTTCACGCCAAGAAGACGCTGGCCGGGCTTAAGCCCGGCCAGCGCGCTCAGATCCAGGCCATCGCGTCGGATGACGCGGCGCTCACCCAGCGCCTGCTGGCGCTGGGCTTCGCCCCAGGCACCGAGGTCGAGGCGCGCAGGCGCGCTCCCCTGGGCGATCCTACCGAGTACGCCTTGCTCGGCACGCGCCTGTGCCTGCGGCGCAGCGAGGCGCGCCTGATCCTGCTGTGCGACGAGGCTGCACAACCTGCTGACGCCGAGGACGCCCCATGAGCGCCCCTCAGATCGCGCTGGTAGGCAGCCCCAACTCCGGCAAGACCACCCTGTTCAACGCCCTCACGGGCCTTCGTCACAAGGTCGCAAACTACGCGGGCGTCACCGTCGAGCAGGTGCGCGGCCAAGCCCGCGTGCCAGGCCTCGCGCAGCCGCTCACCCTCATCGATCTGCCCGGCATCTACGCGCTCGACAGCATCAGCCCCGATGAGGAGATCACGCGCTTGGTGCTCGCCGGCGAGCTGCCAGGGCACGCGCGCCCTGACGCCGTGGTCGTGGTGGCTGACGCCACCACCTTGGCGCGCAGCCTGCCGCTCATCGGTGAGGTGCTGCGCAGCGGCCTGCCCGCCGTCGGCGCCCTCACCATGATCGACGAGCTGAAGGCGCGCGGCGGCAAGCTCCAGCTGCTCAAGCTCAAGCGCGCCCTCGGCGTGCCGGTGATCGGCGTCGTAGGCAACAAGGGCCTAGGGCTCGATGATCTGCGCCATGAGCTGGGCCGCGTGGCGCAGTGGCAAAGCGCGCCCGCTGACGACATCCCCGACACGCTGCGAGCGCGCTTTGGCTGGTCACGCGCGATCCTTGATGATTGCCTCGACGCGCCCGCAGGCGCGGACGCGCGCACCGATCGCATCGATCACGCGCTGCTGCACCCAGTGCTCGGCGTGGTGATCTTCATCGCGCTGATGTTCATCTTCTTTCAGATCGTGTTCGCCGCTGCGGCGCCGCTGCAAGCGCTGCTGGAGGTCGCGCTCGGCGCGCTCGGCGCGGCCATCACGGGGGCGATGAGCGAGGGGCTCTTGCGCAGCCTGCTGGTGGACGGCATCATCGGCGGCGTCGGCGCGGTGCTCGTGTTCGTGCCTCAGATCACCTTATTATTGCTCATGATCGCGCTGCTGGAGGGCAGCGGTTACATGGCCCGCGCCGCGTTCGTGATCGATCGCGTCATGGGCTGGGCGGGCTTAGAGGGGCGCTGCTTCATCGCGCTGCTGTCCTCTTATGCGTGCGCCATCCCTGGCATCATGGCCACGCGCGGCGTCCCGGACGCGCGCAGCAGGCTGGCCACGATCCTCGTCGCGCCGCTGATGACCTGCTCCGCCCGCTTGCCCGTGTATGGCCTCTTGATCGGTGCGTTCATCCCCGCGCGCACCGTGGGTGGCGTGGTGAACCTCCAAGGCTTGGTCATGTTCGCCCTCTACCTCATCGGCAGCCTGAGCGCGCTGCTCGCTGCGAGCGCGCTCAAGCGCGGCCTGCTGCGCGGGCGCACGTATCCGTTTTATATGGAGCTGCCGCCTTACCGACGCCCCACCCTGCGCGCCACCTGGGCCCAGCTGTCACGCGGCGTGGGCGGCTTCCTGAGCAAGGCCTCGCGCGTGATCTTGCCCGCGTCCGTCGTGCTCTGGGCGCTGCTCAGCTTCCCGCGCGTTGATCCGCCCCCACAGCTCGCGCTCGATGAGACGCAAGCGCGCGCTTATCAGCTGGAGCGCAGCTACGCGGCCCATGTCGGCCACGCCATCGCGCCCACCATCGCGCCGCTCGGCTTCGACTGGAAGATCGGCGTGGCGCTGTTGGCCAGCCTCTCCGCGCGCGAGGTCGTCGTCTCCACCTTGGGCCAGATCTACGCCTTCTCCAGCGAGGGCGACGATGAGGGCGCGCAGCTCAAGGGCCTCGGCGCGCGCCTTCGCGCCGAGCGCGCTCCCCAGACCGAGCTGCCCGCTTATCCCCTCGCCACAGGCCTCGCGCTGCTCGCCTTTTACGTCTACGCGCTGCAATGTGTCTCAACCTTGGCCGTGATGCGCCGCGAGACAAACTCCTGGCGATGGCCCGCGCTCGCCTTCATATTCATGACCGCGCTCGCCTATTTAGCCGCGCTGCTCACCCGCCATATCACCCTCGCGCTGAGCTGAGTGTGGGGGCGAGCTGACCAAAAGTCATCACGCCAGCGCTAGACCTCGGCGCGCGCGCGCCTAGAGTTAGCGCTGGCGCCGGGCTGACCCATGGCCCGCGCATCGACTTATGGAATGCGGAGGATATAATGTTATTTTCGAAGAAGTGGACGGTCAAGGATCTCCCTGATCAGCACGGCAAGATCGCCGTCATCACCGGCGCTAACAGCGGCATCGGCTTAGAGGCTGCCAAGCAGCTCGCGCGCAAGGGCGCCCATGTGATCCTCGCCTGTCGCAGCCTTGAGCGCGGCGAAGAGGCGCTGGCCGAGGTGCGCGCGCAAGGGGATCAGATCAAGGCTGAGGTGCGCGAGCTGGATCTGGCCGACTTGAGCAGCGTGCGCGCCTTCGCGCGTGACCTGCTCGCCGAGCACGATCGTATCGACCTGCTCATTAATAACGCAGGCGTCATGGCGATCCCCTACGCGAAGACCGAGGAGGGGTTCGAGATGCAGTTTGGCACCAACCACTTGGGCCACTTCGCGCTCACCGGCCTGCTGCTTGACGCGCTCTCCAAGGGCGGCAATGGCGCACCCGCGCGTGTGGTCAACGTCACCAGCTCCGCCCACCGCCTGAGCAAGATGCGCTTTGATGACTTGCACTGGGAGCGCGGCTATGACAAATGGCGCGCCTATGGTCAGAGCAAGCTGGCCAACCTCCTGTTCACCTATGAGCTGGATCGTCGCATCAAGGCCGCCAAGCTCCCCGTCGTCACCGTCGCCTGTCACCCTGGCTACACCCAGTCTAACCTCGCCGCCGCAGGACCTCGCATGGAGGGCTCCAAGATCAAGGAGGTGGTCGCAAGCCTCGTCGGCAAGATCGGCGCGCAGAGCACCTCCATGGGCACCCTCCCCATCCTCTACGCTGCGTGCGCTGAGGGGGTCCAGAGCGGTGATTACATCGGCCCTGATGGCATCTTTGAGGCGCGCGGTTATCCGACCAAGGTCGACTCGAACAAGCCCTCGCATGATGTCCAAGACGCCGCCAAGCTGTGGGAGCGCTCCGAGCAGCTCACCAGCGTGATCTACGAGCCCCTCATCCCCGCCTGACCCTTAGCGCGCGGCGCACACGCGCCCCGCGCCCCCCCACCGACGCCCGCGCCCCCCCCAGAGCCCGCGCCACATATGACTGAGCCCTCCGAAACACACC